>DATLQC010000188.1:0-2583 GCA_035535395.1 Propionibacteriaceae bacterium
TATTCCGAGCTGGTCGAGCGGTTGATCATTTTGGCGCTGCGCCGCCCTATTGGGCTGCGGTAGCTCCACATTCAAATGTGAACGACTGGGCACGTTACGGTGCGCGTAATGCCAGGCACCGTCTGCACGCGGGCCACCACCAGCTGGCCGAGCTCGTCCACACTGGACGCTTCGGCGCGCACAATGACGTCGTAAGGGCCCGTCACATCTTCGGCCAGCGTGACACCTTGGATATCGGCAATCGCATGCGCGACCTCAGCCGCCTTGCCGACGTTGGTCTGGACCAAGATGTATGCCTGTACGACCATCAGTTGGTACCTCCTGCGTTTTCAAGACGGCGGTGTCTTTCCTACTCTCAGGGCGCATCGTCAGGCTTTGGCGGTAGACCGCGTACGCTCGCCGATGTGCGTCACGCTACAGGGTTTAGCGGCACCGTGCTTATCGGGCATTTGGGGCGTATCCGGCATTAGGGAGGTTGGGGTGAAACTGAGCCGCGACGCCACGTTGGCTGAGGTGGGGGAGTTCCCTCTTATTGCGGCGATCACCGAACGGCTCTCGTTGGCCGGTGACGTCCGCGTTGGTCCAGGGGACGATGCCGCTGTGCTGGCGATCAAGGACGCCGTCGCGATGTCGGTGGACGTACTTGTTGAGGGCGTGCACTTCCGGCGTGATTGGTCGGAGGCTCGCGATGTCGGACGTAAGGCGGTAGCTGTCAACGTCGCCGACCTGGAGGCGGTAGGTGCCCGGGCGACTGGTCTCCTTGTGGGCTTCTCAGCCCCTGCTGATCTGATGCTGGGTTGGGTACTCGATTTTGTTGACGGCCTTTGTGAGGAAGGTCAGGCGGCCGGAGTGAGCCTGCTCGGTGGTGACGTAACAAAAGCCCGAGACATCACGATTGCCGTCACCGCCATCGGCTCCCTTGACGGTCGAGAACCTGTGCTGCGGTCTGGGGCGCGCCCAGGGGATCTGGTGGCTATTCACGGTCGGCTCGGCTGGGCCGCCGGCGGCTTAGCCGTACTGGCAAGGGGTTTTCGCTCACCGCGGGTACTTGTGGAGGCGCAGCGGGTGCCTCAGGTTAGCTATGGTGCTGGCGCAGTTGCCGCCCGGGCCGGCGCTACGTCCATGATCGATATCTCCGACGGCCTGCTCGCTGATCTTGGACATGTGGCCCAGGCCTCTGACGTGGTTATTGATCTGCGGCAGGATGCCTTCGAGGTGGCCGAGCCATTGCAAGCAGTTGCCGCGGCGACCGGCGCGGACCCGTACACGTTCCTCTTCACCGGCGGCGACGACCACGCGCTTGCGGCCACCTTTCCGTCTGGGGATTCCGTGCCGGAGGGCTGGCTGGTCGTAGGCCGGGCCGAGGTGGCTGACCATGATCACGTCGGCGTCCTGGTGGATGGCGCTGTCTGGGAGGCGCCCGCGGGCTACGACCATTTCTCGGGCACTGCTCGCGCGACCGACGCTCGCAGTGCATTGCCCCGGGCTGCTCGAGCCTCGGAGTCGCGCAAATGAGTCTGCCCACTGCTCGTGTCCTCACTATTGCTGGCTCGGACTCAGGTGGAGGAGCGGGCATCCAAGCGGACCTCAAGACGATGCTGGCTCATGGCGTGCATGGCATGACCGTGCTCACTGCCATCACTGCGCAGAATTCCGTAGGCGTGCAGGCCATCTGGCCGCTGCCGCCGGAAGCAATCCGTGTTCAGTTCCAGAGCGTGCTCGACGACATCGGCGTGGATGCGATCAAGATCGGAATGCTCGGAAATGCAGAGATTGTGGCCTGCGTTGCCGATCTGGTCGCTGATCTTGATCCGCAGGTACCGCTGGTGGTGGATCCGGTCTGCGTCAGCAAGCATGGTGACCGGCTGATCGATCAGGAGGCGATCGGGGCATTGCGCACCCTGTTGTTCCCGCATGCGACGGTGATCACCCCGAATCTCGACGAGGCTGCGTTACTGACCGGATGTTCCACTGACAGCACAGCTGAGCTGGCTGATCGTCTGCTCGGCTTCGGGCCGCGATGGGTGCTGATCAAGGGCGGTCATGGTGAAGGCGACGCCGTCGACTATTTGAAGGGCCAGGATGGGAGCGATTTCAGCTACCGTGCCACTCGCGACGACAACCGCCATACCCATGGGACCGGTTGCACGCTCGCGTCAGCGCTAGCCAGCCAGCTGGCACTAGGTTGCACCGTCCCGGAGGCGATGGCGCTGGCGAAGACCTATGTCACTGGAGCCATCGCTGCCGGCTTTGCACTCGGCAGCGGTATCGGGCCGACTGATCATCTATGGCAGCTCCGGGACCATCTTCCGGGGTGTGCGAAACCTACGTTGACGTAGGTTGCCTGCGCTCTGCACAGGTTGCAAAGTGTGCAGACCGTCAGCAACCTATGCAGACCCCAAGTCACTACAGCGGCCAGGGCCTCGGCGTGTGACGTCCTCCATCCGGTCGTTGATCTTGTAACCTCACAAACATGGCGACCCGTGCGTCTTCCCCAACGCGGTCCCGCAGCCGCTCTGGATCGTCCCGGCGCGCGAGACCACGGTCAGCTGCAAGCAAGAGATCCACATCTGCTGTGGCAGC
>DATLQC010000189.1:0-14987 GCA_035535395.1 Propionibacteriaceae bacterium
CGGGAGCAGGCGTCTCATGACGGAGGTCAGACCGGCAGCGACGACCCGTTCGTTGCGTTCTACCACGACGTCCCTCGAAGCCTGGCCGAGGAAGCGTTACGCCGGGAACGAGCCCACCCCTCACCAGCCGCCGGAGCCTCAATATGGCCACTTCACGAATGGCCCGAGGTAGTCGTGAAGTCGGTGGTTTGTGCACAAGATCGTTTTCTGCCCCCAGACCTACAGCGCCGCCTTGCGCACGATCGACTCGGTGTCGTGGCGGACGAGATTGACAGCGGCCACTGCGTTGCTCTGGGCCGCACAACCGAACTAGCGACGCTGCTGCATGCATACGCGACGCAGAGCATCCAGATGGGCCCACGCAGCTAGTTGACCGCGGCGGTGCTGCCCACGATCCTTAGCCAGTGACCGAATGGATCTACTTCCTTCATCCGCCGCGGGATGACTTCGCGGCAACGATGACCGAGGAGGAGCGGGCTGCGTTTGCTGAACACGCCGAGTGGCTCGCACGCCTCATGGCTGACGGCGTGTTGATCGTGGCCGGTCCTACGGGTGGCCGGATCAACACCGGGATCGGGATCTTCGAAGCGCCCGACGAGGAAACGGCACGCCGGATCATCGCCGAAGATCCAGTGGCACGCGGTGGCTTCGCAGAACCTGAGCTACGGCCGTATCGGGTGGGTTTTCTCCGTGGCCGCCAGTGACGCTCGCGCCGGGGTCAGCGATCGCGACCATCCACAAGCCGGGCCGCCGCTGACTGCCGCCCTCAATCTCAAGACTGGCGGCGTTTGCCTCATTGTCGGTGCAGCGGTGTTCGCGATATTGCGGGTGCTTCACGGAGACACTCCCGCGGCGGATGCTGCTGCGGCTTTGAACTTCGTCCGCAACCGGCCCATCTACCCGGCGGTGCACGTTTTCGACGTACTGGCCGCGTTGGTCGTGGTAATCGGGCTGCTCGCGGTGGCGAGGTCATTGAGCCGTCAAGCGTCGTGGCTCATCGCACAGGCGGCCCTGGTCAGCGCAACGGTCGGATTGGCGATCTTCGCAGTTGAGAGCACTAGCGAAGGCCTGGCGTTGCCAGCACTCGCCAGCGCGGCTGCCCACGCCGATCCCAGCCAGCGAGTGGAATTCGTACGTGTCGCGCATGCGGTGGTGGCGGCTACTCATGGACCCTCACTTGCCGCAATGGCCTTGATGATCGGCGTTCCGTTACTGCTGCTCGGGATCGCCATGGTGCTCGATGTTTACCCGATCTGGCTTGGCTGGGCTGGAGTTGTGATCGGTGGCGTAACAGCGCTTGCTGCTGTCGGGCTGTTCCTCCTCCCCAGCCTGTTCCCCGGCTTCCTGCTCTACGGCGTGCTGGGGTCCGTGATCGCCCAGCTCTGGCTCTTGGCGACAGGGATTGTGATGTTGCGCCGGTCCCGCGGAGCACCGGGCGAGGTTTAGCTCATAGACGGCGCGCGCATGTCGGGGCCGGGCCCCGTGTATGGCGCAGGTGCCAGCTGGGCGAGCGGTAGCCGTACCGTGAATTGGGTACGACCAGGCTGGCTGGTGACCGCGACGCTGCCGTGATGGGCCTCGACGACCGCGGCAACGATGGCTAGTCCGAGGCCGGTGCTGCCGCCCGTTCGAGCGTCCGGCGTACGCTTCCGGCTTGCGTCGCCGCGGGCGAACCGCTCGAAGACGCGATTGGACACTTCCGGCGGAATGCCAGGTCCGTTGTCGGTCACCATGATCACCGCGTCCGCTTCGCTGACCGAGACCTCGGTACGCACCTGGGTGCCGGGCGGAGTGTGAGTACGCGCATTCGCCAAGAGGTTGGCCATTACCTGCTGTAGCCGATGTTGATCACCGTAGGCGATCACCGGATAGTGTGGCAGGGTCAGCTGCCAAGCATGATCAGGGCCGGCCGCGCGGGCGTCGCTGACAGCGTTGATCACGATCTCGCTCAGATCGCACGGCTGCAGATCAAGATCAGGTCCGGCATCCAGCCGAGCTAGCAGCAGCATGTCTTCGACCAGATGCGACATCCGCTCCGCCTCGGATTCCACCCGCGACATCGCGTACGCGGCCTCGGTCGGCAACTGCTCACGATCGCGCCTGGTCAGCTCGGCATATCCGCGAATGGCAGCCAGCGGGTTGCGCAGCTCGTGTGACGCATCAGCCACGAATTGTCGCACCTTGGTCTCTGACGCCTGCCGGGCGGCGAGCGCCTCCTCGACGTTGTTGAGCATGTGGTTGATGGCTTGTCCGACACGCCCGACCTCCGAGGCAGGATTGGCGTCCTCGGGTGGCACCCGGACGGCAAGAGCTACCTCACCGCGATCCAGCCTCAGGTGGGAGACCTGCTGCGCAGTCGCTGCGACCCGGTTCAGCGGGCGAAGGCTACGGACAACCAGCGAGCGCGAGGCGAAGACGGTGCCCACGATGGCCAGCAGCGAAAGCAGCGCCGCCAGACTCACGAGCATGAAGATCGTTTGGTCGACTTCACGCAGCGGTACGCCGACCACTAACGAGCCTACGGGCGCCCCGCCAACAAGGATCCGGAAGCCGACGACCCGATAGTGCCCCAGGCCGCTCAGCACCATGGAGCTCTTAGTGGCGTCCGTGGGCACGTCGGCGAGCTGGGTGACAGCGGCATCGGGGAGGTCGCTGACCGCTGCTCCGCGTTGGCCGGCGGCACCACGCTCGGTGAGCATGCCGCCTTCCTGCGGCGTTCCGTCAGCGTCGTAGAGCACGGCGAGTGTGCCGATCGGCTGGCCAGGCCGGAGCAGTCCGCTGTCCGGACCGCCTCCGGACCATGCGGTGCCGCTGGGATTGCGTACCCGTGCTGTGACCGCGTCAAGCTGGCGATCAAGCTGCGCCATTAACAATTGCTGAGCAGCCAGGGCGGTCGCTGTGGTGATGAGCAGTGCCGCCAATGCGACCAGCGCCGTCACCCTGACGACGAGTTGCCGCCCGAGCGTGTCCCGGCCCAGCGTCGCCGTCCGTGGCAACGGTTCCGGCGTACGCGGTGGGCCGGCAACTGGGACCGGGGCCGGCTGGCCGCTCTGGCTCATGCGGCGGCTGGGCGCAGAACGTAGCCAGCGCCGCGCAGCGTGTGAATCATCGGCGGGCGATTGGCGTCGATCTTCTTGCGGAGATAAGAGATGTAAAGCTCCACGACGTTGGCCTGGCCGCCGAAGTCGTAGTTCCAGACTCGGTCCAGGATCTGCGCCTTGCTGAGCACCCGCTTGGGGTTGCGCATCAAGTAGCGGAGCAGCTCGAATTCGGTGGCAGTGAGCTGGATCTCGACGTCGCCGCGGCGTACTTCGTGGCTGTCCTCGTCGAGTGTCAGGTCACCGACAACCAGCGTCGAGTCGCTCCTGGCCAGCGCGGCACCGCTGCGGCGGAGCAGTGCGCGTAATCGGGCGATTACTTCCTCCAGGCTGAACGGCTTGATGACGTAGTCATCGCCGCCCGCGGTGAGTCCCCCGATGCGATCTTCGACAGAATCCTTCGCGGTAAGAAAGATCACCGGCACGTCAGGATCTTCGGCTCGAATCCGGCGCATCACCTCGAGTCCATCGAAGTCCGGCAGCATCATGTCTAGGACGATCGCATCCGGCCTCGTCTCACGAGCCACCTTGACGGCCTGCCCGCCTGAGGCCGCAGTAGCTACCTGCCAGCCCTCGTAGCGCATAGCCATTGAGAGCAATTCGGTCAGGCTGGACTCGTCGTCAACGGCCAGGATGCGGATTGGTGAGCCGTCGGGTCGAGTAAGGGGTGCTGCGTTTCCATCGGTGCGAATCATGTGATCAAGCGTGACACCAGATCTCGCACGAGCCCTGTGGGCTAGCTGTGGCTTCCCTGTGAATCTTGGTCCTAGGCTCCTGCTCGCGCGGCTGGTGCCTGATCAAGTCGCGGCGCGGGCGGCCGAGTGATCGGCGAGCTCGTCCTCTTCGTATTCGGCCGGCTTCTTACGCCGGAACAGGCGGTCAATCGACACGGCCCCGCCGCCCATCACAAACAACAGCAAGCCGAGCAGACCAAGGGCCACGTTGTACTCATAACCGCCCTTGTACGTGCCGTCGGAGTTCAACAGAGTCGGCGGCCACCTGTACCAATTGGTGTAACAGATGATCAAGATCTGCTCGATGAGCACGCCCAGCCCGACGAGGCGGGTGAGCGCGCCGACGATCAGCAGTACGCCGCCAACCAGTTCGAAGATGATGGCGGCCCAGGCCGCGACTTCGGCGTACGGGGTCCGAAACTGCGTCAAGTAGTCGACCTGTGTTTGAACGCCGGCGTTCCAGCGGATCCAGCCGTGCAGCAGCAGGATGCCGCCAAGTCCAAGCCGAGCAATGAGCAGGCCGAAACTCTGCAGGAATCTTAGAAAGCTGGACATGTGATGTGCTTCTCCTTGCAGGTGCGCTGCATCAACGCTACGCAGCTCTATCGTGCCTAGCCAGAACACACGCCGTCGCGCCGACGGCCATGGCAAGATGGGGCACCGCCGCCGCGATCAACGTCGGCAAGTTGGGGAGTGCAACGATGCCAGCAGTGCAGCGGACGATCATGATCAATCGTCCTCCGGATCAGGTATTTGCCTTCTTTACTGATCCTGCCAACGACTTGAGGTGGCGATCGCATGTCAAGCAGGCCTCAGCGGATGGTCCGATCCGGGTCGGCTCATCGATTCACCAAAGCCATCCTCGAGCACGCCCGGCATTAGCCGGCGGTCAGTCGGCAGCCACGAAGATGCAGAAGGGATGTCCCGCCGGGTCGGCATAGACAATCAGGGGCTCGTCAGGATCGTCGGATCGATCGAAGAGCAGGCGAGCTCCAAGATCGAGCGCACGCTGATGCTGGACGTACAGCTCACTGAGGGTGGGCACTGTTGTGTCGAGGTGCAGCATCTGCGGCCGCGGACCCTCCGGCCAGGTTGGCTCCGGCAGATGCGGTACCTGCTGGAACGCCAGCTGCGGAGAACCATTGGCATCGCAGAGCGTCAGCCAATCCTGACCATTGGTGTCCGGCGTGCCGGCGGCGGGAGGTTCGTCACCCGGGCGGTAGTGGAAGCCGAGCAGCTGGCGATAAAACTCGGCCAGCGCGCGGGCGTCTTCGCAGTCCAGTACGACCTGGCGAAGAGTCGGTGTTGTCGGCTCAGTGGAGTCGCTCATCTGTCCATGCTTGCAGACGACGGCGTACCAGCTAGTCCTCGTGTGTCTCTTGAGCGTCTTCGAGGATCCCAACGAGGCGCCGCATCGTTTCCCGTGCGCTCCGCAATTGCTCAGCACCGACTTCGGCGCCGATCCGATTTCCCCATGGGTGTGCCGCGAGGGAAATTCTGCGGATCGCCCAATACCCCGCCTCCGTACACGCCAGCAACTTTGCGCGTCGATGATCAGGATTGGGGCGATACTCCGCCAGACCTCGCTCGACGAGCAGATCAGCGACACGCTGTACGCCCTGCCGGGTCATGCCCATGCGGCGCGCGATCCCAGCTACGCTGCGGGGCTGATCGAGGACCCCGCCGAGCACCTGCCACCAGGACGCAGTCAGGCCACCGTTGGCACTGAGCTCTTGAGCCGCCTCCAAAAGACGGGCGTTGAGCCGAAAGGTCGTGAGGATGACGTCGGTGAGCAGAGCGCCAGCTTCGGAGTGGGGCACCGGCTCCGGCCAGTCAGCGCGAGGTGGAACGGTGCCACCGCGGCTGTCAACGGCACTGTTCATGCGGCGTGCTGAGCCTGCATGAGTATCGGGAAGGCGGTCGGATCACCGCGATGGAAGAGAGCCTCGTACGCCTCCAGCGTCTGTTCCGATGCCAAGCCGAGGCGCCCGAGAGTGGCGCGCGCGAACTGGACGGGCGACTGCGGGCCGGCGGTGATCAGATCGCCGTCGACGACGGCGCGTTCGTCGACGTAGTAGTCGTCACCGGCATAGCCGGTCGCCTTCAGATATTCGGCGGCAGCGCTGGTGTGCTGCCGGTTATCGAGCAGGCCGGCCCGAGCGAGCCCAGCCGTCGCGCCGCAGATCGCTGCCACTGGAACTCCGGCATCGAGGAAGCGTGCGGCGATCTTCGCGAACGGCTGGCCACCACCGGCGTCCCACACATCGGCGCCCGGCAATATGAGGAGGTTGCTGGAGGCCGGCTGAAGGTCATTGAGCTCCATGTCCGGGAGGATGCGTACGCCGCCCATGGTTGTAATGGCCTCGCGTGATTCGGCGACGGTCACGATGTTCCAGGGGGTGCCCGTGAAGCGGCCGGTTCGCAACTCGACAAGGAGGTAGCCGACCTCCCAATCGGCAAGAGTGTCGTAGATCGCAAGGTGAGCGGTAGATGCATTCATAGACAACATGCTGGCATATTGCCAGCATACTGTCAAGATGGAGCTAGGGGTGAGAGTAGCAGCGCAGGCGGCCCGGCCTGATCACTTCGTGGACGCATCGGGCCGGATGTTCTGGTTGAGATGGAAGACGTTGTCTGGGTCGTACCGGCGTTTGAGCACAGCGAGCCGGGCCAGCTTGTTGGGCGGGTACGCGCGGCGCACACCGGCCTCGCCTTCGTCGCTGAGTACGTTGACGTAAACGCCCGTGGCGAACGGCTCGAGCGCGGCGCCGTAGCGGCGAGCGCCTGCGATCCGCTCCTCGTCTTCGGCAGGGTCGGTCCATGCCGTCGAAGCGACGAATTCCACCAGGGTGTTGCGGTGACTGAACGCGCTCTCGTCATCCGACGTCGCGGCGATCGCCCCGCCATAACCCTGGAACGACCCGTACGGCAATCGTTGGGGGTCCGCCGCCTGATCGTGATCTCCTCGAGAGAGGAACGCGTCGATCGCTTCGTCAGATAGTTCCGTCAAGTAATGACCCTTGTAGTAGCGCCGCCGCAGGCCGGGACTGTGCCACTCATCATCGACGGTCTGCAGCCGTAGGTAGGACAACTCCTCCACTCGCTCGGTCAGCGGTACGCCGAGACTGTCCACGCGGGGCACCAATCGACGGCCCTCGTCGGTGTCGCCCACCCAGACGAAACCCAAGCTGGCCACCTGGCGGTTGCGTAGCTCCACCGGCACTTCCGGCGCGTCGGCCATCGTCCCGGCCCAGGCGATGGGCGTGGCCTGTTCCGGTACGCCCTCGGTGAGCAAGTCACGCCAGCGGCGCATCGCCTGCGGCGCCTCGGCGAGGTCAAAGGTGTTGTCGATGAGCAGTGCAGTCGTGCCTACTTCGTACAGACGAAACTCGAACTCTGTGACGACGCCAAAGTTGCCGCCGCCCCCGCGGAGTCCCCAGAACAGGTCCTCATGCTGCGACTCAGTGACTCGCAGTGTCGCGCCGTCCGCAGTGACCACCTCGTACGAGGCGACGTTGTCACACGCCAGTCCGAACCGCCTCGCCAGCCAACCCATTCCGCCGCCGAGGGTCAGCCCGCCGACCCCAGTGTGCGAAACGTTGCCTGCGGTCGTGGCCAAGCCGAACTGCTGCGCGGCCTGGTCGAGATCTCCCAGCAACGCCCCGCCCTGTACCCAGGCCCGACGGGCGTCTGGGTCGACCCGAACCGAACGCAGCCCCGACAGATCGATCAGCATTCCGCCGTCCGGCACCGAGATGCCCAAGACGCTGTGCCCGCCGCACCGGACGCCGATCTCGAGATCGTTGCTGCGAGCGAAATCGATCGCCGCCGCTACGTCGGCACTGCTCGTGCACCGCACGACTGCCGCCGGGCGGCGGTCCACCATCGCATTCCACAACGCACGGGCCGAGTCATAGCCATCGTCGCCGGGCACCATCACCCGGCCCTGCACTTTGCTGTTGAGCCGACTCAGGTCGTGCTCGTTGATGCCCATCATCGTGATTCTGCGCGCACCTTCCGGATTGTTGTTGCAAATCCTTCCGGATCCGCCATGAAGCCGCCGTGATCACCAGGGAAGATGACCGGAGAGGTTCCCAATTGTTCCGCGAGCGCGTCAGCCGAGCGTCGCGCGACTTCACCCCGCGAGGCGGCGCCGACCGCCACGATGACCCGCGGCTGACCGGAGAGCAGTACGTCAACCGGCGGCTCGTAGCGCGTGAACGGCTTCAGCATGCGAATGAAGAACAGTTCATCGTCAGCTCGCTGCTTCTCTGATGGCTCAGGCGGCGGACCTGCAGCGTCGGCGCCCTCACCGTCGGCCCCCTCACCGTCGGCCCCCTCACCGTCGGCCCACTCACCGTCGGCCCACTCACCGTCGGCACCGGGCGGCGGCCAGGCAGCGGGCGGCACTCCGTCTTCGGTCACCTGTCCGTCATACATGACAAGGGAGACGAACTTGCCCCATGCCGCGCCAGTCCCATCCGTGCGATAGGCGTTCTCGACATCGTCGACCACGGCGCGGATGTACGGCGCGTCCGGCAGTAGCTCAGCAACCGGCGGCTCGTGGGCAATCACCGTGCCCACCTTGTCGG
Source organism: Propionibacteriaceae bacterium (assembly GCA_035535395.1). Taxonomy (GTDB): domain Bacteria; phylum Actinomycetota; class Actinomycetes; order Propionibacteriales; family Propionibacteriaceae; genus Microlunatus. The sequence goes on from DATLQC010000189.1 coordinate 8,425, forward strand.
GATGGCGAGCGGCAAAGGCCAGCGCGGCGACAGCGCCACCACTGCTGCCGAACACATCAGCCCGCTGGCCATTGAGGGCGTCGACGATCTGAGCAAGATCATCGGCCTCGATCTCCGGCGTGACCGCTAGTGAGGGATCATCGACAGTGCTTTCACCCACTCCGTGGGGGTCGTACGTCACCACGGTGTGATCATCGGCCAGCACATCGGCCAGCGGTCCAAACCCAGCACTGGTCATCGGCTGACCGATCACCAACAGCAGCGGACCGGACCCGCGAACTTCGTAGTACGCCCTCCCGCCGGGGACGTCCACGTGGTGCTGGCTCGGCTGGGTGCTCATGATGACCTCCAGAGGTATGTGGTGTGACATAGATATAGACCGGCGCGCCGGCAGGAACTCATCGCGCCGCAACCCCGGGTGGCCGATTAATAGAGCCCCAGGCTCCACGTTTCCCGTCTTGAGATGCCTCGCGGGTGCTTGAGGAGCGGATCCGACACTCGTTTGCCGTCTGCAGACGGCAAACGCTGGGCGCGAAGCCGATGTCAGCCACTTCTTGTGACGCGTCTTGCCGCGTTTGTATAGAGATCACAGGTGCTTGGCAACCGCCAAGGTCGGGTCCTGAAGGCTCCTCAATACCTAAGGAAGTAAGGCAGCGGATCGAAGATCTGAGGCCACCGCAGGCTTTTCTAAGTACGTCGCCCGATGTGGCTTAGCACCTCGTAGTCCGAGTCTGGCTGTTATCGACCCCCAAGGAGGTAACAGTCATGATCAGGACTTCGGTTTCCAGATTCGCCATGATTTTCGCCTTGAGCACGGCACTGGCTGGTGTTGGTGCGCTGCCCGCGGCAGCCCGACCTCATGATGGCCGTGGTGGACCGGGGGCGCCCCGCGTCGTCGTCGTGAATTGGGACCACAATTGCCCGCTGCGACGACTGGATCGGCAACTCGTCAAGTGCGACAACCTCACCGGTGCCGGTGTTCCAGCCCCGCTGTTCATCCCGGAGCTGTGAGGTTTGCGAACCGACTCCGTGGCTACTGAGGATCCACAGCTCGCAGCTCAGCGTCAGGCACCCCGAGCGCGATAATGAGCCCATGCCCAGGCGGGCGTGGGACGCTCCGTTGGTCGGCAGGGCGGCCGAGCTGGCCACCCTCGAGGAGGCCATGACGGCTGCCGGTGCTGGCTCTCCGGCGGTGGTGCTCATTGCGGGTGAGGCCGGGATCGGCAAAAGCCGGCTGGCCGCGGAGGCAGCCACTCGGGCCCTGGCCAACGGCTGGCAAGTGCTGAGCGGTGGATGTCTGGACCTTGCCGAGGCCTCAGTGCCCTATCTGCCGTTAGTGGATGCGCTCCGTGAGCTGTCCATGGTCACCGGGGGCGACGGGCTGCCCCCACTGCTCAGGCGCTGGCTTCAGGGTGAGGCTCAAGAGTCATCAACCCCACTGCCAGGCGAGCTGGCGCAGGCTCAGGTCTACGCCGCGTACTTAGAAGTGCTTCGCAACACGAGCAGCACCGGATCTCCGCTGGCGCTCGTGGTCGAAGACCTGCACTGGGCAGATCGTGGCACTCGAGACCTCCTGAGTTACCTCATACGCGGGCTCACGCCCGCTACCGCTCGGCTCGTGTCCTTGTTGTGCTGACCTATCGCTCGGACGAATCCCCGCGCGGATCTGCGATACGCAGGTGGCTGGGCGAGCTTGCCCGTCGCCCCTTGGTCACGCGCATGGACGTCGCGCCGCTCGACGGAGCCGAGGTCGCGCAGCAACTGGCCGCCTTGGGAACCTTCGATTTGCGTGCGTCGCAGGAGATCTTTTTGCGATCGGAAGGCAACCCCTTCTACGTCGAGGAGCTCGCGGCTGCCTGGACCACGGGGCATGCGGCAGTGCCGGAGGTCGTACGCGACGCCGCAGAGGTCCGAGTGGCGTTGCTTCCAAGTAGCGATCGGGATGTGGTTCGGCTACTCGCTACACTCGGCCGACCGGCCACCTTCGACTTGATCCAAATTCTGTCGGGCCACCCGCCAGCAGAACTGTTGGCGATTCTGCGTCGGGCGGTGGAAGCCGGACTGTTCATGGTCGACCTGCCGACGGCAACCTACCGGTTCCGCCATGCGTTACTGGCAGAGGCGGTCACCGCTGACTTCCTCCCCGGTGAGCGGGCCGAACTGCATCAGGACATCGCACGCGCTCTCGCAGCAGACCTCACTTTGTCGACCGGACCTGGAGAGATTGGCTATCACCAGGCAGCAGCCGGTGAGTTCGACGCAGCGCTGATGTCATACATTGCAGCCGCCAATGCCGCCGCCCAGATATACGCCTTCGGCGATGCGGCCCAATTCCTGCAGAGCGCACTCGAGCTATGGAACCGGGCTTCGGACCCCGCAGGACGCGCGGGCAGGTCTCGAGCCGATCTGCTTAGCCACGCGGCTGAGTTCATCGCCCTTGCTGGCGAGTTTGACCGCGCAACTGCACTCGCGCGAGCGACCCTATCCGAACCCGAAATCGCCGCGCACGGCGAGCGCCGCGCTGAGGTCTGGCGCAGGATCGCCTGGTATCGGCTGATGGCCAGCGATGGGCCCGGCGTTTTCGGCGCCTATGAGTCGGCGGCGGCTGCGTTGGAGTCGACACCGGACACACGCAGCCGGGCTCGTCTGGCGGCAGAGGATGCGATGGCTCGGGCCATCTGGGGGCGCGGTGAGGAAGCACTGGCACAGGCCGACCGCGCGCTTGCCCTCGCCGAGGCCGAGGGGGATCTGGGCGCTCGCGGTCTCGCACTGAACGCTCGCGGCTGTGTACGGAGCGCGGCCGGTGACAGCGACGACGCGGGCCGCGACCTTGAGCAGGCACTGGATCTGGCCCGCAGTCACGGAACCCGTCAAGACGTTAGCCGTGCGACTCTCAATCTTGCTGCCACACTCGTGTGCGCGGGTCGGTACGAGGAAGGCTTGGCGCTCTGCGAAGTCGGGATCGATGAGGCCACATCAGTGTGGCTCGCGCTGCCATATGCCATGATCTGCCGGAACACGGCTGCCGATGCCCTCTTCGCTCTCGGCCGCTGGCCGGAGGCCGTCTCGCAGGTCGACGCGGTCCTCGTCCTTATCGACGTCGGCGAATCGGCTCGGATGGCAAAAGGAATTCGCGCGCGCATAGCCGTGGCCAGGGGCGATCCAGACTTGGCCCGTCATCTCTTATCGGAGATTCCCCGCCAGGGCCGGGAGCGCGATGAGCCGCAACTGGTAGCGCCGGCCTGCCTGGCGCTTGCGGAGTTGTGCGCTTGGTCAAACCTCTTCGAGGAAGGGCGGGCCGCAGTCGGCGCCCGCCTCGACCTGGTGGCTGGAACGGACGCTTGGCTCACGGCCCAACTGTGTGCCGTCGGAATGCGGCTTGAAGCGGACCGTTGTTTCTCTGCACGTCGGCGGCGAGCCCGCAGCGAGGAGACCGCAGCCCGACAACGCGCGCGCGAAATTGCGGCAGCGGCCGAGGCTGTCGGCGTTCAGGAAGGCACTACAGGTGCCTGGCTCGATCAAGCCGGCGCGGAATTCGCTCGCATTGCGGGCGGAGACACAGATATACCGCAGTTCGAGAGATGGTCGGCGGTCCGCGACCGTTGGCGCGCGCTCGGGCACCGGTATGACGAGGCATACGCGGAGGTCCGGTGGTCGGAGGCGAAGCTCTCGGCCGGTTCGCGGCGAGAAGCTGAGACGGCGTTGCGCCGTTCGGCGTCGGTGGCCGACGACCTTGGCGCGGCGCCCTTGGCCGCGCTGGTGGCCGGCGTCCGTCTTCGTGGCGGCCTCGACTCATTGCCAACTGTGGCCGAGGATGGGCTGACTCCGCGGGAGCGAGAGATCCTCAGCTGGGTCGCGAGAGGTGCGTCTAACCGCGATATCGCGGAGGCACTGTTTATCAGCCCAAAGACTGTATCTGTCCATGTTTCTGCCCTGCTGCGCAAGTTCGGGGTGTCTGGGCGGGGCGACTTGGGCTCCGCGGCAGCCCTGAATATGCATCGCGAGTGATTGCTAATCAGTCCTATGACGGACGTTCGCGTTCACTCGTGACGCAAAATCAGGGGCCGTTCCCTTGCTGAGACCCATGTCTGAATGGCTGCTGGCGCGTTTGACGTCCATGACGGCAAACAAGTGTCGAATGACTTGATCAGACACGCGTTAGCCATCTCTAGAAGGGAAACGTGAAGTCAGCCCAAGCCGGATCCAGGCAACCAGACATTGCATACTGCCCGTACGAGTGCATCCCAACCGCTAGCCAACGTGATCACTCTCGGTGTTCGGGACTTTCCAATGCTTCGAGATTTCTATCGCGGCCTGGGCTGGCAGCAAATCATCGGTGAGGACGGATTTGCGGCCTTCGAGCTTCGCGGGATTGTGCTCGCGCTATTTCCGATCACTCAGCTTGCCCGTGATGGGAACACCGAACCTGCATCGAGCGCCGACGGCATCCGCTTCACTATCGCAGTGATTGTCGATAGCGCCGAGGAGGTCGATCAACTAACGGACCGGATGCGTCAGGCGGGTGCTCGTGTGACCAAGGAGCCGGTTGACGCGGAATTCTTCGTGGGTCGCTCAGCGTATCTGTGTGATCCCGAGAGCAACTACTTCGAGATCGCGTGGTCCGAATCGGATAACCCAATCGTCGCGGCAGCACGCCGCGCTGTTGGGGTGTGACGCGCAGCCTCCGTGGCTTGGTGGCGTCCTGGATTGGGAGCGCTCGAGGGACAGTTCCACGTACAGCTAATGAGAAGGCATGATCAATAAGTGCCGGCTTTGTTGACCGTCGGTCACGGGACTTTGGACCGCGTCGCGCTCCAGCGGCTTCTGCAGGATGCCGCTGTGGAGTTGGTTGTCGACGTACGCCGCTACCCGGGCAGCCGGCGCAACGCTGACGTACAGTGCGAAGCCCTGGAACAGTGGCTTCCCGCCGCCGGCATCGAATATCGATGGGACGAGCGGCTTGGCGGTCGCAGGCATCTCCCGTCCGGTGTTGCGGCAATCGACACATGGTGGACCGACGCTGCGTTCCGGGCGTACGCGGCCCACACCCGAAGCGAGGAGTTCATTGCGGGAATGACGGACTTGCTCGCGGCCGTCCCAACGCGCCAAGTGATCATCATGTGTAGCGAGACGCTGTGGTGGCGCTGTCATCGCCGAATCATCGCCGACGTGGCCACACTTGCGCATCAGGTGCCGGTTGATCACCTGCTACCCTCCGGCCAACGTGAACCTCATCAATTAGCTGCGGGCGCCCGGCTATACACCGACCGGCGTGTCGTCTGGGATCAGTCTGCTAGCGCCTGACTCCGTTCTCACTTCAGACGAGTCCTTCACCGGGGCTTGTTATGCGGAGGCTCGGTCGAGGAGGAGCAGCCGGAGATTCGCTGAAAACTTCACTCGAGCGGAACCTGCGATCATCCAGTCAGGCGTAAACGGCTCGACGTGCCTGCAGCTGGAGTGAAGTTTTCAGCGGGCGGTCCTGCTGTCGGCCGGTCAGCGGCATGCACGTCGTTCTGGACATGTTGGGTGACGAGCACTGCGAGATCCGACGTTCCCGCGGGAACTGTCCGTCGCTGCGTCGCCGCATTGGCATCGTGCGCCCGGCTGTCGACCAGCGAGTAACCCGACCAATGCCGCGCGGCCTCTGTCGGGCGCGTACTTGTCATGGGCTACTTCAGTTGTCGGAATCCTCAGCCGGAGTTTGCGGCGGCCCAGCCGCTTCGGGGCGATCGTCGCACCAGTTCAGCACCCTCAGGGCCCGCAGCGTGATCCATCGGCTGGGCCCGTTGTTACCGTCCTCCATTGCGAAGTGCACCGCTCCCGGATGGGTGTTCTCCAGCAGCCACCTGCCGTCGGACTGTTTTTTCGACCGCACGAGGTCGACTGCCTTGGCCAGCCGGGGATCCGGGGCCTCTCCGGCGGCGCGAAAGTAGTCCAATGCCCGCAGTACGTCGTAGTACCACCAGCTCGGGAATGAGAAGCGTAGCCAGTCCGGCTCGACAACGTCTCCGCTACTCAGCCGCCTGAACAGCCGCCGTTTGAGCAGGTACTCCTCACCGCGCTGGCGTGCCGCGAGGGTCTCCGTTGCACCGCCGGTCGCCCGCTCGTGTTCCAGCAAGCCCTCGAGCACACAGATCGTCGTGTGGAAAGAGGAACGCACCGACCCGGTCTCTGCCTCGCAGTTCCAGCCGCCGTCGGCAAGCTGCTCGCCGAGCAGCCGAGTGACGATGCCGTCGACGTTCACACCGAAGTAGGCGCCGATCGCGACGGTCCGTCCGTTGATGCACGGTTCGACTTCACCGGCGAAGAACGGCTGTCCGGCGTGCTCCCACCGGCAGTTGTCCCGCACCAGCAGGACCGTCTCGCGGCTCTGCTCGGCGTCGGGGTCGACTCCGAAATCGCGCAACAGCGTCAACGTCGGAAGGGTCGAGGTCCATGGTTGACCGGCCGAGAAGTCGCCGCGGAAGTCCGCCGGGAAGCATGCGCCGCCTGCCCACTGGCCGTCGTCGCCGCGCAGCGCGAGCAGCCGGGCGCCCCAACCCTCGACTGGGACGCGGGCCCGC
>DATLQC010000190.1:0-9013 GCA_035535395.1 Propionibacteriaceae bacterium
TTCCCTGTCCTCCAGCAACTTCGCCACGGCCGCAACCACCTCACGGGGATGGATCAACGACAAACAGGGATGACCAGGTACTGAGCAGTTGCGCATTCGAGTGTTTCGACATGCCGCCTGTTGATCGCCGAGCAGCACGCGCGGCACACCGTGCGGAGCCCACTGCTGTGCCGGCACGACCGGCGCGAAGAGTGACACCACCGGCGCACCAACCGCCGCGGCCAGATGGGCCGGTCCGGTATTGGGTACGACGACAACCTCCGCACCGGCGAGCACACCAGCCAGCTCCGATAGTGACAACTGACCTCCCAGGTCCGCTGCCTGACCGTCGGCGACGAAGCCGGTCAGGGTGGCCTCATCCGCGGATCCGGTGACGACCACTCGATGTGCGGCGGCCATCAGCGCCGCCACGATCGCCCGACTATGTACGGCGGTGGGCCGCCTGGCCGGCACTGCCGCGCCGGGATGAAATACGACATACGGTTCGTCGCCAACCCGAGCAGTGATATCGGGCAGTGGGCGGCGGACGGCGAGATGGGCTCCCTTCTCGTCGGCAACAAAGCCGGCAGCGCTGGCAAGCGAGAGGTTGCGCTCCGACTCCGGCAGGCCATCAGGCACACGATGGCGCAAATCGAGAAGGGAGCCCGGGTAGTCATCACAGATAGCGCCGATCCAAGGGACCTTCGCCATCCGTAACAACAGGGCAAGCGGCAATGGAGACTGGTGAAAAGAGGTCAGCACCAACGCCGCGTCAAAGCAGCGGGCCTCGACTGCGGCGACGAGGTCGGTAATGACGTGCGGCCGCACGGGCGGCGGGTCGAACAGCACCCACGGTGCGTCGAACTCCAGGACATCGTCGACTCCCGGCAGCATCCCAGCAGCCTCATCGAGCCCGGTGCGGACCAGCATGGTGACCTTGGCGCTCGTGGCCACCGCGCGCACCGCCGGCCCCGCGAGCAGCACATCGCCGAGGCTGTCGAGTCGGGCAACGAGGACCCGGGAGAACCGGCTGGGTCCGCTCATCATGATCTTCCGACATGCCGCCGAATGGCGGTCCGAAGGTTCGGCGCGACGGCGGCGACCAGCTCAGCATGATCAATTTCGGCGACCTTGGTGTGTCGCGTCGGAACCAGGACGGCTCGGGCTCCGGCCGCGAGCGCGGCATCCACGTCGCTGCCGATGTCGCCGATCAATAGACACTCGTGAGGAGCGAGCCCGAGCTCTCGGGCAGCCGCGGTCACTAGTCCTGGCTCAGGCTTGCGGCAACTACAGCCTGCGTCGGGCGAGTGCGGGCAGACCTGCCAGGTGTCGAAAGGACCCAATAGCGACTCCACTCGGGCATTGACCCGGGAAAGTTCATCGGGATTGATCAAGCCGCGAGCGACGCCGGATTGGTTGCTCACCACGCCGACAGCCACGCCCTGGCGCCGCAGCTGGTTGAGGGTACGCCGGGCTCCCGGCATTGGCTGGACTCGCCCAGGGTCAGCGAGATAGGGCACATCTTTGATCAAGGTTCCATCCCGATCGAAGAGCACGGCCCGCGGCTTGCCGGAAGGAGCTAGGTGTTTCTTGGGCATTGCGCTCCGCCCGGCAAGCCGTACCCGAAACTCCCCTCGCAGCCGATGCGCAACTGCAAGCGGGGGAATCAGGACACTTGTCACCGTCATGGTGCTGATCTCGCGGGGAGTCCGAGGCCCAGGAATGATCCGGCTCGCGGCAAACTCCGCGGTCATTCCCAGCCACACCAGACCTGCCGCCGCCGCGAGACCACTCAGAATGTGCCCTGAGCCTGCCGAAGGCCGCCCACCGCGGCGCTTCGACAAGCTCAGCGCACATGCAGCGAGGGCCGTGATCCCGGATGCCGTGGTGATCAGGTGACGGCCGGTCCGGCCCCGCGTCGTACCGATTCGCGAACGCCAGTGAGGCCCGTATTTGGCGCGCATCAATGCATTGTCGGCGTTGCCTGCCTGATCTTTCAGGCTGCTGCGCCAACTCGTTGACGGGGTGAGCGGGTGGGTCGTTACCCGCTCACCCCACGCGATGCCATACCCACTTCGGATCGTTCTTATAGCGAGATCCGCATCTTCTCGAAAAGCGCACGGGAAGCGCTCGTCGAAGCCGCCGGTCTCGACAAGTGCGGCGCGGCGATACGCCATGTCAGCGGTGATCCACAAGGCTCCGGTGAGACCTATAGTGCGGCGCTCGGCGTCTGTTGGTCGGCGACCGTCTGGCGGCGGCACATAGATCCAGGCCTGCGAGGCGGCGACCTTGTCCGGCAAATCTTCTAGATCCTTGACCAGTAGTCGGCACCAGTCGATCGGGATTTTGACGTCATCATCGACGAAGGCGATCCATTCCGCGTCTGTCACCCGCCAACCAGCGTTTCTGGCCGCAGCCGGCCCCCGGCCGCCCGTATGGACGACCTGCAATGGCGCGGCCGTCTGCGGAAGATTCAGGTCAGAGGTAGGAGCCCGCCGATCATCGGCGACGACGATGCACACTGGTCCCGGATCGCCGTCGACAGCCGCGACCAGATCGGCGAGCCTTGGGCGTCCGATGGTCGGGATGACGACGGCGTAGTTGATCATGGTCGGCGTACTAGGTAGGGACCGATCGCGAGCGCGTCGACCGGCGCCGAGCCGAACAGTTCCAGCACATCTCGTGGACTATCCACCATGGGACGACCCGCGGTATTCAGGCTGGTATTGACGACAACCGGGATGCCGGTGATGTCGTCGAATGCGGTCAGCAGATTCGCCGTCAAGTGATCATCGGCTGCGTCAACTGTCTGGATTCGTGCCGTGCCGTCCACGTGAGTCACAGCACGCAGCCGGTCTTGCCACTCGGGCGCGACATCGTGCACGAAGAGCATGTACGGGCTGGGAATCGGTCCACGAGCGAAGATCTCTGGTGCCCGATCAGAGAGCACCATCGGTGCCACCGGCCGGAACTGCTCGCGTCCCTTGATGTCATTGAGCCGCTCGGTGTTGTCCTCACGCGCGGGGTGGGCCAGCAGCGACCGATGCCCAAGCGCGCGAGGCCCATACTCTGCTCGACCTTGGAACCAGGCGACGATCCCATTGTCGGCAATTATCTGCGCCGCTGCGGCGGAGATGTCTGATGGGCGCTCGTACGGCAATCGTGCCGTGCTCAGAGCCAGCTCGATCTGGGTGTCGCTCCAGCCCCGTCCTAGAGCGGCTGTCGTCATGGGTGCTAGGTCATCGCCGGCCTCCGCGGCCACGGTCAGCGCGGCACCCAGCGCGGTGCCGGAGTCACCCGCCGCCGGCTGCACCCAGATTTCGCTGAACGGGCTTTCGGCGAGCAGTCGGGTATTGGCTACACAATTCAGCGCGACGCCGCCCGCCAGCGCAAGCCGGGTATTTCCGGTGCGACCGTATAGCCAGTTGCAGAGCTCAAGCAGCACTTCCTCCAGAACGGCCTGCACGGTCGCCGCCAGGTCGGCGTGGCTCTCATCGAAGCCATCACCCAGCCGGCGTGCCGGTGCGAAAACGCTCCAGTCGATGGGCTCGGTGCGGAAGCCGCCGTCCGAAGTTGCGTGCACGCGCTGCCGAAAATGATCAAGGTGCAGTGGCGCCCCGTAGGAGGCCATGGCCATCACCTTGTACTCATCACTAGATCGCTCGAAGCCGAGGTGGGCTGTCAGATCCTCATACAACAGGCCAAGTGAGTGTGGCAGCGATTGGGCCTTGAGGATGTCCAGCTTGCCGTCGCGATACTCCCCCGCCAGCATCGAGGTCGACTCGCCGCGGCCGTCGACCGCCAGCACGGCGCAGTCTTTGAGGGTGCCGTCGGGGCCCCACGGCGCGGCCAGCGCCGCCGAGGCGGCATGAGCGACGTGGTGCCGGACGAAATGGAACGGCTTGCTGTCGTAACCAGGCAAGGCGGTCTTCAGAAACTGAGGCGCGCGGGCCGCGTACGTGGTGCGCAGGTCCTCCCAACCAGGGTCCAGGCCGCCTGAATCGGGGTCGACTAGGGCTGGGTCATAGGAGTAGGCGACGGCGTCAAGATCATCTGCTGCCAGCCCGCCCTCGGCCAGGCACCACCTGATCGCCTGCTCGGGGAGCTCCCACGCCGAGAAGGGCACCGGGCGCTTGCCGTGCTTGCGACGGCTGAACCGTTCCTCCTCCGCCGCGGCGACCGTACGCCCATCAACTACGAGAGCGGCAGCCGAGTCGTGGAAGACCGCGTTGATGCCGAGTACACGCAATGCCGTTCCTCCCCCGCTTAAGCTCTGTTGCCTTCCTCGGTTCTCCGGAGCCGTTACCCGACTTCTCCTGACCAAAACACCTATAGGTGATTTGCGGCCGACTCTGATTACTTTTGGCGTTTCCCGTCTCCAGACGAGTAACGAGTGTCTCATGACGGATTTGGACACACTTTTCCCGTCTTCAGACGGCTCGCGCTGACTGTCCCATGTTCCCCCGTCATGTCTCGCGGCTCCGTCAGCCGAGGGGTGCTGTCAGTGCGCGCTCGGTTCCCTGACGCCGTAGGGTCCGCTCATACACAGCTGCAGTGTCAGCGGCGACCCGGTCCCAGGAATATCGGCTTCGGACTCGTTCCAAGCCAGCCCGAGCGAGCTCGGCGCGGCGGCTGGGCGACTCGAGCAGTGCGCGAATCACTTCTGCCAGCGCGGCAGGATCACGCGGCGGTACGTGTGCGCCGGTCACGCCATCGACGACGGTATCCAGCATGCCGCCGACAGCACTGGCTACCACCGGGACGCCGCAGGCCATGGCCTCCAGCGGCACGATGCCGAATGGCTCGTACCAAGGCGAGCAGACGACCAAATCGGCAGAGCGCAGCAGAGCTGGCATGTCCGTACGCGCCACCTGGCCAATCAGGCGTACTCGGTCAGCGACCCCGAGACCCTCCGCGACGGCAATCAACCGATCATGCTCGGGCTCCGGTGTCGCATCGGCACCTCCAGCGATCAGCAATTCGGTGTCCGGCAGTTTGGCTAGAGCTTCGATGGTGGTGTCGTAACCCTTACGCGGCACCAGCCGGCCTACGCTCAGCAAGCGGAAGCGGCAGGCTCTGTCCGGCACGGCTCCTGACGGGCTCGTCGTCCGAGCCGGCGAGAAGCGTACAAGATCAACACCGCAGGGCACCACCGACACCTTGCTGGCAGGAACTCCTAGCAGGCCCAGCTCCCGTACCTCATCGGCGCAGGTTGCCACTATGTGATCCGCTGCGCCGGCTACCGCTGTCTCCACACGAATCCGATTGAGAGGACTGGTGTCTGACGGGCCTTGATAGCGGCGCTTCACGGTGCCAAGCGCGTGGAATGTGATCAGCAGCGGGAGGCCAAGCCTGGTGGTTGCCGCGGCGGATGCCCATGCCGACATCCAGAAGTGTGCATGCACCAGATCGGGCCGCTGGAACTTGAGCATCTCGGTGAGACAGTCAGCGAAGGCGGCCATGTGGGGCCACAACTCATCTTTGGACACCCGCGCCGCCGGCCCGGCCGGTATGTGTACTACCTCGTAGCCTGCGGATGTGGTCAGCCGCTCTGGCAGATCAGGATCGTCGCGCCTGGTGTAAACCGCTACAGAGTGCCCGAACCGGACGAGCCCAGCGGCCAGCTCAGCGACGTGAACGTTCTGACCTCCGGCATCGACGCCACCGATAGCGGCCATTGGGCTTGCATGTTCAGAGACCAAGGCAACGCGCACGGCAATATCCCCAATCCTCCGGGCACTGTATCCAGAGCAGGTACCCGGCTCTTCTCCACCTAAACCCAAGGTGTTGTCTGAGGTGCGTGGAGGTACTCGCAGCAGCGCAGGGCTGGGCCGATACCTGGCAGCGAGCGTGGCCGGCTAAGCAGTCACAGCAGATTGCCGCCCTCTACCACGAAGCGGCGAGCTATCGATCAACCCCGTTCGGCCAACCGGAGGCTGGTGGCGCTCTGGCGTACGTGGAGCGCCAATTCGCCGTTGAAGAGGCAGTGGAATGCCGATTCGGTGCTCCCATTGCGGCGGGCGATCGAGCTGCGGTCGAGTGGTGGGCAAGTTTCGTCGAGGAGGGCCAGGCGATCACACTCGCCGGTGCTTCGGTGCTGCGCTTCGACTCCGATGGTCTGGTGATCGACCACGTTGACTACTGGATGCAAAGCCAAGGGCGGGCGGCGCCATATCCCGGCTGGGGCCAGTAAGCGCCACTGCAGCAAACCAATTCATCGCAACTGCACGTCATGGAATCATCTGGCGTTGTGCGCGTGCTGTTCTCGACGACGAGCGGCCGACTGCTGGACGAGCCGATCTTTGCGGAGGGAGCTCAACTGCTGGCGGCGGAAATTGCGGCTCTCCCTCATGTGGCCGAATGCCTGACAGTCCCTGGAAGAGTTGGCAGCCACGCGAGGGCTGAATGATCGAGGATGAAAGCATGAGCGACCCAGACGGCCAGCCTGGCCCGTCACCATCTGAGCAGGCTGAACGGTTCAGTGCGATGTACGAGGCGGGACCCCCGCCATGGGATATCGGGCGGCCGCAACCGGCCTTCCTGGAACTAGCCGAGCAGGGTGCCCTCACAGGGCGCGTGCTTGACGTGGGATGTGGCACCGGTGAACACGCACTCATGGCGGCCGCACGCGGGTTCGACGCCACAGGTATCGATGCCATTCCTATGCCGATCGACATTGCGCGCCGCAAGGCTCGCGACCGCGGTCTGGCGGCGCGGTTCTTGGTTTCGGATGCGCTGAGATTGCCCGACCTCGGCGAGCACTTCGACACCGTGCTGGACAGCGGCCTGTTTCACGTCTTCGACGATGAGGATTGCGCCAAGTTCGTTGCCGCACTCGCTGCGGTCGTTTCGACGGGCGGGCACTACTACTTGCTGTGCTTCAGCGATCGGCAGCCGGGCACCCTGGGTCCGCGGCGAGTGCGCGAGTCGGAGATCAGAGAGGCGTTTCAACCACCCGACTGGCGGGTCGAGGCCATTGAGGCCGCCACCATGGAGACCAATATGGATGAGATTGGCGTACATGCCTGGCGAGCCAGCATTACCCGCACCTGAACCGTTCAGGATCGCCGCTGGGCTGCCCGCTTCGTGACGTAGCGGCGGATCTTCTCGTGAGTGCCGCAGTCTTCCATGGCACACCAGCGTCGACTGAAGTTCTTGGACTGGTCAAGGAAGACCCACGGGCAGCCGGCGCACTTCTTGAGTCGAGACAGCTGCCGTGCGGTGAGTAACTCGGCGGCTGCGTCGGCGATGGGCCAGAGGAGTGCATCCGGCCGCGCGGTCACCGGCCAGCTCAGCTCGTACGTCGAATGCGCAGCAACCAGCTCGGCGTGACGAATCGCATCTGCAACGAAAGGCCTCAGCTCGGCCCAGTACGCCGCTGGGGTCCGCTGTTCCGCATCATCGACTTGCCCGCTGTTTGCTGCTGCAATCTCGCCGAAGGTCCCATTCAGGATGTGCCGCAATAGGTGCGCCCGCTTCAGCGCGGCGGACGTTGCTCGCGGGTGTTCTGCAGCGACACTCAGCAACTCATCTAGCTGATCGGGCCGCAGAATGCCGATGCGAGCGGACCAGCCGACCAGCTCTGGATACGTTCCGGCGTGGTCGTAGCGCTCGTGCCCTTCAGGATCGTCAACCGTATTGGCGAAGTCCAGCGCGAGGTGTCCACCCACAATGGGCAACTCCCGCGGCGTACGCGTGACCTCAGCTGTTTCCATCAAAAGCCACTTTACCAGTTGCATATGATGCGAAGCACGGGGGTATGTTCCCAGCATGCGCGCTTTTAGTGGTAACACATCCAAAAGAGGCAGGCCTTCGGATGGCGCGCCGCCGTGGTGAGGCGGAGGGCGGGGACACGTTTTTTCGTTGCCGAGCGACGACGAGGTAGGCGGCGACCGAGCGCGATCCGCGCGGAGCGAGCGCCAGCGAGTGGAGCAATCAAGCTCGTCTGCGTAGCGCAATTCGTGGTGGTCCTCGACGTCACGATCGTGACCACCGCGTTGCCAGCGATCCGTCAGGCTCTAGGTTTCAGTGACGCTGAGCTGCAGTGGGTGTTCACCGCGTACGCGCTGGTATTTGGCGGACTGTTGATCTTCGGCGGCCGGGTGGCCGACCTGGCAGGCCGCCGCCGAACCTTTATGATCGGACTTGGCTTGTTTGCCGTCGCCTCTGCCGGTTGCGCCTTGGCGTGGTCTCCGGCGGCGCTCGTAGCGGGCCGGGTGCTGCAAGGCGCCGGGGCAGCCCTGCTCTCGCCGGCGGCCTTGGCAGTCTTGACAACGCTTTCTGAGCCTGGTGAATCCCGGCGGCGTGCCGTGGGGTGGTGGACGGCGGTGGCGGCCGGTGGCGGCGCCAGCGGCTGGGTGTTTGGCGGACTGATCACCGAATATGTCGGGTGGCGCTGGGTCTTCGCGGTCAATGTGCCTATTGCGGCCGTGGCCTTGGTGGTTGCGCTCCGGGTGCTGCCCGCCGATCGCCCACTCGCGAGGACATCCCGACTGGATCTCGGCGGCGCCCTGACCGCGACGGCCGGTCTGGCGCTGCTGGTCTACGGACTGACTAGCGCGGGGGCCCGAGGTCTCGATCAGGTCGCGAGCTGGCTTCCGCTGCTGTTGGCAGCAATTGCCTTCGTGATCTTCGTACGCCACGAGGGGCGCACGGCCGATCCCCTGCTACCGCTTGGATTGCTGCGGTCGCGGTCAGTGGCCGGCGCCAATCTCACCGCTGTTGCTATCACCGCCTCGACAACGCCTGCGATGTACCTGGCCGTCCTCTACGTGCAACAGGTGCTGGGCCTCTCGGCCGCACGAGGGTCGCTGCTCTTCCCCGGAGTCAACCTGGGCGTCATCGCCGGATCGTTGCTGGGACCTCGGCTGCTTGGACGGCTGGGCGCTCGCCGCACGCTGCTGGCAGGCTTCGGCGGCATCGCTGTTGGAACCACGCTGCTGCTGCTCATGCCTGGCGATGGTTTGCCAGTGGTTCAGCTAGTGGGTGCCTTCGCGGTCATGGGGTTGGGGCTGGGCGCCGCATCGGTCGCCTC
>DATLQC010000191.1:0-3339 GCA_035535395.1 Propionibacteriaceae bacterium
GGGTGGAATCGATCGCGAACCAGTGGGTTGCTGTCATCGTTGCTGTCACCAGCTGGGATTCAGCTGCGATGGCGACTTGCTCCCGATGATCATTCGCTGCGATTCGTAACCCCTACTCTCAGGAGTCGTACGTCACGAGCTCCGAGCTCACGTCGCAGTCGGCTAGATCACGATGTTGCCGCTGGGGATGACAAGCCCATGGACGTCGAAGGCTTCTGTTGCTTGCTCGATCGAGGGCGGGGGCTGATCGCCAGCCAGTTCCCGCATCAGGGGAAAGACGATGTCGGTGTTGGCGCGGTTGTAGTGCTCCTTGGACTCCCAAACTTCCAGCACCTGGAAGCCGTCGGTGGTTGCACGCCCGACGTGCACCAACAAGCCGTCGATTGACGTGCCGGCCCGCTTGATCATCTCGGCATGCATCCCGTCGTACATCTCGACTGGTGCTGGGACAGTAGTGATGACTCCGTACATCTGCAACCTCCTCATTGTCTTGAGGGCTGACTGCCCTCGTGGATTGCCGTGAACGCCGCACGATCAGCTTTCGTCGGCATCGGCACGCACTGCAGAGCGGTCGGTGATCGTGTGTACGCCCGGGCCCGACAGGTGCGGCAGCGCCGTCACGGTACGTCCGGTCAACAGCAGCAAAAGCATCCCGATCGGTCCCCGCAGTTCGACCCCAGCACCGGCGGACCAGTCAATGTCGGTGGCGAGCAGCCGCACCCCGCGCAGGCGACGGCGGGCCCAGAACGGCCATCCCATGGTCCACACTCGGTTGGCACCGGCTCGCGCGGCCTCAGATGGCATCGGATAGTCCCGGCCCAGCGGGATCGCGATGTCCTGAGCGTGGACGAGCACGTCGAAGAGAATGTTGCGGTAGTTCGTCATCACCGGTAATCGGCGAGAATCCGCGTACGTCCGCAGCTCGGCAACGATGGCAAGCGTGGGGCGGGCGGCGTGGCGTACAGCAACATCGTGATTGAGCCGGTGAAAGCTTCCACGCGCCCGGATACCGTCAGTGATCATCGATCCCAGCCCCAGAACCTGCGGCGCCATAGCTACGTGAGCTGCGACGTCGCGGACGCGCCATCCCGCGCAGAGTGACGGCTGCTCCCACTCGGTGCCGGAGAGTCCGTCGAGCAGCCGGGCAAGGCCCAGCCGCTGCTCGGTGATCACCTGCCAGCTCTGCTCTGGATCCATCAGGCGCTCCTCGCGATGGCCATTTTGACGTCCATGGCACGGCGCCCGGTGATCCCGGCCGGCCCGATTCTGGCTCGGTGGATGCAAGTTCCAGGCTGCCCGCCAGTGGACGCTTGATCTCGAACATCCGCGGATAGCCTGCCAGCAGCCGCAGGCCGTCGAACACCTACGGCCCGGTGCCGCTGTACCTCGGCCAGCCATTGGTAGGCGATCCAGGCGAAGGGGCAGCACGGATCGACGTAGAACTCGATCCTGACCTGGCCGCTCACCCACCTACCTCCTCGGTTGACCAATCCTTAGTTGGTAAGATGATCTGACGATTTTAGTCAGAGACTCTGACTAATGTCAAGGGGAGGGATCGTGACAGACCGCGAGCAGATCGACGAGCTGAACACCGGCCTGCTGCTCTACATCCCCTACCGGGCGATGGAGGCGCGGGTCTTCAAAGCCTTGGCTGCCGCAGGCTACGACGACTTCACACCGGCGCAGGCACGCGTCTTTCAACGCATCGCGCCTGGCGGCAGTCGGCTCACCGACCTTGCCGAGCAAGCGTCCATCACCAAGCAGTCCGCAGGCTTCCTGGTCGATCAGCTGGAGCGGGCCGGCTATGTAGAGCGCGTTCCCGACCCCTCCGATGCCCGCGCACGTCTGGTGCGGATCACCGAACGTGGCCGTCAGACGCTCCCTCTTGCAGCGACCGTCGTCTCGGAGGTCGAAAACGAGTGGACCGAGCACATCGGCAAGCGCCGCATGGGACAACTCCGTGAGATTCTCGCCAGGCTGCGCGAGATCACCGACCCGTATGCCCCATCCGCACGTTGACACATACCGACGTCACCTTAGGGGATGTAGGTCGAGTCCAATTCCGACACGTCAGACGGTAGCCAGCGGCAACCCGTCAACCTTCGTATCCGTAAGTTCGCGACTGTCTGTCCGACGGCATCCACGGCCGGTGTGGCCAAGCTTGGCGTGCGGCTGCTGTGGCCCGCTGGCGTTCACCTGCGCGTGACTGCCCTCGGAGGTCTCCATGCCGCTCGTATCGTGAGCGGGTGAGCCTGGGGTTCGCTGCCGAGCTGTGGTCTGACGGCGCAGCCCACGAACCTACAGGAAGGACATCCATGACCAACACTGCGCCGACTTCTGACGCTATCGCTTGGCAGCGCCTTGGCAGGGTCACCGGCGTCGCCGGGCTGGCCGCCGTAGTCCTCATCCTTGTCCCTATAGTCGTGGGCACGCGCCCGGAGTCCACCTTCGACGCCACCGCAATCGAGTTCCTCACGTACTACCAGTCGCCTCACACGCCAGCGACCCAGTTCCGGTCTTTCGTCCTCACCATTGGGTTGATCACCTTCGTCGGGTTCGTCGGCGCGCTGACCACCGCCGCCGACCAACCCGCCCTCGCCGCACAGGCCGCACGCCTCGGCGCCGGTATCCACCTCCACGAGGAAAGCGCCACTGCGACCGCCATCGCCTCCGCAATCCGAACCGTGCTCGACGACTCCACCTACGCCGCCAACGCTCGGGCCCTCAGCAACCGCATCCGCAGCTACAGGAATCAGCCACGTGCAGTCGTTGAGCGCATCCTCGGGCATGCAAGTAGTGGTCAATTGACAGCCACAGGCGACGGTTCATCGAGCCATAGCACCGACCACCAGATCGACTGGTCAAAATGACTGAGGCAGTCCAGCGAAGAAGTGTGGTCCGGCCGCGATTCCAATTCGGGGTCCTTGCTGGCGCTAAATGATCTTGCTTTGCAAGAGGGCGTCCCACGGGGCGTAGGTCACAAGGTCAGAAATCGCCGAGAGATATCATGCCAAGTAATCACGGAGCCGCTACCAATAAATCGGCTTGTCAGACTGGCCTTTATGGGATTCTCGAGTCGATGTTGATCTTGATCAAATAGGCCGTGGTCGCGCCGATAAGCCAGAGGTCTGGGCCAAGCCTTCATGCGTACGTCGAACGCTTGCCCCAGCAAGACGCTCTGGCATGAACCAGCGCGCCAACGGTGTGAGTGCCCGATCTATCGACGCGCTGACGGGTGCTGGACAGCTGCGTGTTATGTCTTGAGACCCAACGGAACCCGTGTGCGCCGGGCTGTGTATGGCAAGACCCGCAAGGACGTCGCTGACCAGCTGGCGGTTT
>DATLQC010000192.1:0-17984 GCA_035535395.1 Propionibacteriaceae bacterium
GCTGATCGGTTCGTTCTACTTGATGACGCTGGTGCTCGGCTTCGGTGCTGCAGCACTTGTCGACACGGGCAAAGGCAGCCAGATCCAGACCTCGGCCGGTAACGCAGCGTCACCCCTGCTGGCACAGGCGGTCGGCGGCGGAGAGGGTACCGTCGGCGGATCGGTCCTGCTGGCTCTGATTTCAGCGGTCGCCTTCGCCACTATCCTCGCAGTGGTCGCGGGACTGACCCTGACATCGGCATCCTCGGTTGCGCATGACCTCTACGCCAACGTGTTCAAGAAAGGGCAGGCGTCGGAGCGGAGCGAGTTGATGGTGGCCCGGATTGCCGCCTTTGGTATCGGAGCGATTGCGATCTTGCTCGCTATCCCCGCGCAACGGCTGAACATCGCCTTCCTGGTAGCGCTGGCATTTGCCGTCGCGGCGTCGGCGAACCTGCCGGCGTTGCTGTACAACCTGTTCTGGAAGCGGTTCAACACCATGGGCGCGGTCTTCAGCATCTACGGTGGATTGATCATGGCGGTGCTGCTGGTGACCTTCTCCCCAGTTGTCTCGGGTACGCCTACGTCGCTGTTCCCGAGCGCTAACTTCGACTGGTTCCCACTGCGCAACCCCGGGCTGATCTCCATCCCGTTCGGGTTCCTGTGCGGCATCGTCGGCACCTTGATCAGCAAGGAGATCCACCCTGCGGAGCGCTACGACGAGCTATCCGTACGGGCGCTGACCGGCGCGGGAGCCGAGAAGGCGGTGGTTCACTGACACGTTGTTGGCGGCGGATCTGAAGATGCCAGAAACCCGCCCGGCAGGTGGCCAGTCCGCCACCTGTAGCGCCACCGATACCGATGTCATGGTGGGAGTGCTGTTGTTCATTGCACTCTGACGGGCGGTCCGTCGGATTCGGGCTGCCCGTCATAGTGCTGAGGTTGCACTCCGAAGGAGCCCGCCATGACCAGTCGTCTGACGTTACGACGTGTGGGGCGTTGGACTGGAATTGTCCTGCTCGGGCTGGTGGCGTTGATCATGTGGCTGGCGGCTAGCGGTGCGGCCTATGAGGCGATCATGGCGGCGGGTGATGACGAACGCTACCCAGCGCGAGGCCAACGAGTCGATGTGGGTTACTACCGGCTGCACATTCACTGCGTCGGGGAAGGCAGCCCCACCGTTGTGCTCGATGCCGGGCTGGGTGGGTTTTCGCTCGACTGGAGCCTCGTGCAACCGGAACTGGCTGCAACAACTCGGGTCTGCACATACGACCGCGCTGGCTACGGCTGGAGCGACCCCAGTCCTCAGTCCCGTACGCCGGGCCAAATTGTCGAAGAACTCCACACGTTGCTCCTCAACGCTGGTATCGAAGGTCCGTACGTGCTAGCGGGGCATTCGGCGGCGGGCAAACACGTACGCCTCTACGCCGATCGGTATCCGCACGATGTAGTGGGGATGGTGCTGGTTGATGCTCGCCACGAAAGCGTGGATGCCAACCGCTCGCCAGAGGCTCTAGCCGCTGAGCACAAGCAGCAGCAGCGATTTCAGCGGACGCTCTGGGTTACAGCGCGGATTGGCCTACTCCGTGCCTTCTGGGCATCGCTCTGGCCAATGGTCTGGCCGACAACGCAGAACCTTCCCTCGGAGACGCGCGCGGAGATCGGAGTACTTCAGGCGCGGCCACAGCAAATCAAGACCGTGCTGATGGAGGACGCTTTGCTGACCCATGAGAACGCCCAGCTGAGCGCTACGGCTTCGCTGGGTAACCTGCCACTGATTGTCTTGGCGGCCGGGCAGAATGTGGAGCACGACCCGGAGTGGCTACCAGCACAGCAGCAGATGGCTCGCCTCTCGTCGAACGCCAAACTCGTCATCGTCGACGGCAGCAGTCATTACATCCATTGGGACCGGCCGACGTTGGTGGTGGATGCCATTGGCCAGGTCGTCGAGGCTGCGCGTACCAATCGGCACTTGAAGTCGTAGCCGGCCGCCACGCTTCTCCGCACGGGGCCAGGAATGTTGCGATTTCGGACGTCTTGAGGGCTCACTTGCGGCCTTGTGCGGAAAAACGCCCTGGCAGGGCAAGGCGGCTAGACGCCGAGCAGCCGACCCGGGCGCAGCTGATGAAGACCACCCGAGTGCTTCACAACCGCGACAACGAGCCGTAGTAACGGTGCAAGAAGTCGATCTTGAAATCGGCGAAGGTGCCGGCTTCGATACTGAGTCGAATGTCGTCGACGAGGCGTATGATGAACCGCTCGTTGTGAATGGTGCACAGCGTTGAGGCGAGCATCTCGCGAGCCTTGAAGAGATGATGCAAGTACGCCCGCGTGTAATGCGCGCACGTGTAGCAGTCGCAGTCTTCGTCGATCGGCGAAAAGCTGCGTCGACACGCTGCGGCGTTCACATTGAACCTGCCGCGGACCGTGTAGACAGCGGCGTTGCGTGCCACGCGGGACGGCGAGACACAGTCAAAGGTATCGACGCCGTTCTCGATCGCGATGAAGATGTCGTTCGGCTCAGAGATACCGAGCAAATGCCGGGGCTTGTCCTCCGGCAGCTCCTCGCAAACCCAACGCACGATCGTCCCGAGATTGTCCTTCTCGAGCGCTCCGCCGATGCCGTAGCCGTCAAAGCCTGATCCAGCAACGGTCAACGACACAAGATCACGAGCCGCCTCTCGCCGCAGGTCCTCATACTGTGCGCCTTGGACGACGGCCAACAAAGCCTGGTACGGCCGTGCCGCGTGCTCCACCGTCAGACGCTGATGCTCGGTGAGACACCGCGCTGCCCATCGCTGCGTCCGAGCGACTGATCGCTCCTGGTAATCGCGCGTGTTCATCAACGTCGTGCATTCGTCGAACGCGAAGATGACGTCCGCGCCTAGTTGATGCTGGATCCGCATCGAAAGCTCAGGCGTAAAGCGCTGCTGCGACCCGTCGAGGTGCGAGGTAAAGGTCACCCCATCCTCGTCGACGTGCGCAAGCCGAGTCTTGCCTGCGGCGATCACATCGTCGTCCTCCAGGCCTTCGGTATTCATAGCAAGAATCTTCTTGAAACCGGCACCGAGCGACATCACCTGAAAGCCGCCGCTATCGGTCAAGGTCGGGCCTGACCAGTTCATGAAGCGGCCAAGGCCGCCTGCCGCTTCGATCACGTCTGGACCGGGCTGCAGGTAGAGGTGGTAGGCGTTGGCAAGGAGGGCCTGGGCACCAAGTGCTGCCATGCTTTCGGGCAGTACCGCCTTGACCGTCGCCTTTGTTCCGACAGCAACAAATGCTGGCGTTTTGATGATTCCATGCGGAGTGGTGATTACTCCCGAGCGGCCAAGGCCCTTTGGCACAGAGGCGTTTGGTGCGAAACCAAAGGTCCCTTCGTGGAGCTGAGGGCGCAGAGCTGGTGGCTCAGGACGCATCTCAGAGGACTGAGCATCTGTCACGAAGGATTCAGGACGCAACGGAGGGCTCCCGCCGCAACTTGAGTCCGGCAAGAGCGACAACGCCTGCTGTGGAGGTCCGCAGCACCGCGTCACTGATCGAAACCGACCGCGCGCCCGCCTCGGTCAGCTGGTCTCGTTCCTCAGCAGAGATACCGCCCTCCGGACCGATGATGATCAACACAGTGCCGGCTGTAGGAAGATCAACATCTGTCAGGGATTCATTGGCTTCCTCGTGCAGCATCAGTGCAAGATCAGCGCTCGCTATCCGGTGAGCTAGCTGTCGAGTGGTCACCGGATCCGACACCTGTGGCACGTTGAGCCGACGCGACTGTTTGGCTGCCTCACGTGCGGTGGAACGCCACTTAGCCAAAGCGCGCGCAATACGGTCCGGCGACCAACGCACGATGGAACGCGACGCCTGCCATGGGACGATCTCGTCAACACCTATCTCGGTCATCATCTCGACTGCCAGCTCCGACCTATCGCCCTTCGCCAATGCCTGAGCCGCAACAAAGCGTCGCGGTTCGGTAGCCGAGGTGAGATGATTGACCACCTCCACAATCAGACTTGATCCACGAACCTCGACCACCACACCGCGTACGCCGAGCCCTCTGCCATTGCCGATCATGATCGTCTCGCCCGTCTGGATCCGCCGCACGACTGCGGCGTGCCGGCCCTCATCGCCCGCGAGCGTCAGATGAGCGCCCACCATGGGCAGCGGATCGGTGAGGTCGTCCAGCAGAAACAGCGGCTCCGTCATGCTCCACGGCTCGGCTCAAAATGCCTCACTGGCCGGCGAATGCGTCCCGGAGCCGCCCAAATACGCCGCGGCTGTGCTTCTGGACGGTGACCTCCGGCCGGGTTTCATCGCGCAGCTCGGCCAACTGACGCAGCAGGTCTCGCTGCTCGTCATCGACGCGGGTCGGGGTCTGGACGAGCAAGGTGACGCCGAGCTGACCGCGCCCGCTACCCCGCAGTCGAGGGACGCCCTTGCCGTCTATAGCGATTCGGGTGCCGGACTGTGTCCCGGATGGGACAGGGATCCGGACAGTCTTGGACTCG
The DNA here is from genome assembly GCA_035535395.1 of Propionibacteriaceae bacterium. GTDB lineage: Bacteria > Actinomycetota > Actinomycetes > Propionibacteriales > Propionibacteriaceae > Microlunatus. The sequence goes on from DATLQC010000192.1 coordinate 4,482, forward strand.
GGCGGAGAGTCCTCCACGTCAGCCTCAAGAGTCGCCACCGTGACCTCGGTGCCGAGCGCGGCCGCGGTCATCGGCATCTTGACTACCACCTCGAGATCGTCACCGTCCCGACGGAATATCTCATGCGGGGCCACTTGCAGTTCGACGTAGAGATCACCGGCAGGACCACCGCCGGGACCAACCTCACCCTGGGACGCCAAGTGGATGCGGTTTCCAGTACTCACGCCTGGCGGAATCTTGACGTTGATCGTGCGAGTGGCGCGTACCCGGCCATCTCCAGAGCACTCCACACATGGGTCCGGAATCACTGTGCCGTAGCCGTGGCACGTAGGGCAGGGCTGCGTCGTCCGGATATCACCGATGAAAGACCGCTGAACATGCGTGACGTCACCCTGACCGTGGCAGGTCGCACATCGCACCGGACGAGAGCCCTCAGATGCACCCGAGCCATTGCAGCGCGGACATAGCACCGCAGTGTCGACCCGGAGGGGCTTCGTCGTACCAAATGCTGCTTCTGCGAGCTCAAGATCGAGCCGGACCAAGGCGTCCTGACCGCGGCGCACCCGGGACCGTGGGCCGCGCGAAGTCGGTTGGCCAAACATGGCATCGACGAGATTGGTGAAATCGAAGCCACCCGGGCCGAAGCCACCATTGAAGCCGCCAAAGCCGCCGCCCAGCGGATCGCCGCCACGGTCGTACAGGTCACGCTTCTTCGGATCCTGCAGCACCTCGTACGCCTCGGCGACACTCTTGAAACGCTCGGCCGCGCCGGGTTCTTGAGCAACGTCAGGATGCAGCTTCATGGCCAGCTGCCGGTAGGCCTTCTTGATCTGCTCAGGTGTCGCGTCGCGCGGTACGCCGAGGATCTCGTAGTAGTCGGAGCTCATGCGAGGTGTGCTCATCCTTCGGAGAGGAATCGGCCGACGTAGCGAGCGACGGCGCGGACCGACGCCATTGTCGAGGGATAGTCCATTCGAGTGGGCCCGACCACGCCGAGAGTTGCGAACGTGTCGACCTGGCTACCGTAACCGCTGGCGACCACCGATGTGGACTGCAGCTCTTTATATGGATTCTCATGTCCAATCCGGACGGTGACCTCGTCGGCGCTGTTGGCCTCGCCGAGCAGCTTCAGCAAAACCACCTGTTCCTCCAAGGCCTCCAGGACTGGCTTAACGGTGGTCTCGAACTCAGCGCCGTAGCGGGTCAAGTTGGGCATGCCGCCGACCACCATCCTTCCGGTCGCCTCACTGCTCACCATCTCCAGCAGTGTCGCGATTGCCGCCTGCCCGATGACCTCCAACGATGGAGGCAGCGTGCCAGTCAGCTTGCTCAGCCGAACTGCTGCCTGCGACGAGGTATTCCCGACTGTGGCCGCGTTCAAATGCGCCCGCAGCTCCCCAAGCGTTTCCTCGTCATGCTCCGGAATCTCCAGGGCGCGCTGCTCGATTCGTCCGGTGGAGGTGATGAGGATCAGCAGCAGGCGCGACGGCGACATCGAGACGATCTCGACATGGCGTACCACGGAGTGACTGAGTGTCGGGTACTGCACGATTGCCACCTGCTGAGTGACCTGCGCCAGCAATCTGACCGTGCGCAGCAACACATCATCGAGATCCAGAGCGCCGGAGAGGAACGTCTGGATCGCGCGCTGCTCTGCGACAGACAGCGGCTTGAGGGAGCCGAGGCGATCGACGAAAAGCCGGTAGCCCTTGTCCGTTGGAATACGGCCAGCGCTGGTGTGCGGCTGCATGATGTAGCCCTCTTCCTCGAGGGCAGCCATATCGTTCCGGACGGTCGCCGGCGAGACGCCAAGGTCGTGATGTTCGACCAACGACTTCGATCCCACTGGTTCCTGACTGGAGACGTAGTCGGCGACGATGGCGCGCAGCACTTCTAGTTTGCGGTCGTCCATGCGTCTCCTTCCTGCATGTGCTTGCGGGAGTGCTTAACCTCAGAATTTGGGGAGTTTGGCACTCGCGCAAACAGAGTGCCAGTCTAGCGGGATGACCGAGCCGCCATCGGCTGTCGAACCGGCCGTCACCTTCGGGCTAGGGCCGTGGCGAGAGGTGCGATCGGGTGTGTACGTCGCTGTGGCCGAGCCCGAGTCGGTGAATGTTGGCCTCATCGTGGGTTCGCAACGGACACTGCTGGTCGATACCGGATCGAGTCCGGACCAGGGCCGGGCGCTTCGCCAGTCGCTGGCGACTGCGAGTGACAAGCAACTGACCGCCGTCGTGGTGACCCATTGGCACTATGACCACGCCTTCGGGCTGGCCGCCTTCGCCGACGTGCCCCGGATTGCCCATGAGTCCGTGCACCTCAGACTTGGCTCGCTCGAAGCAACCGCCGAGGCCGAGCGGCTGGGTCTGGATCCTGATGCGCTGGGAAAGCCCGACGTCGAGATAGCGGTTGCGACGGCTATCGACCTAGGTAACCGAAGAGTGGAGATCGCTCACATCGGACGAGGACACACCGATGGGGACCTGGTCGTCGTCGTACCCGACGCGGACGTGCTGTTCGTTGGGGATCTGATCGAATCGGCTGGACCGCCCTCATTTGGTTCCGACTCGGTTCCGGACGAGTGGCCGGCCACCGTGGATGGGGTGATCGGGCTGATGACAGCGGCCACTCTGGCCATTCCGGGCCATGGCGAGCCGGTCGATCGGGAGTTCGTCTTTGAGCAGCGGGGCCGGATCGCGGCACAAGCAGCGGCCGAGGCTCAGCCACCGGGCCCGGAGCTCCCGCTGGCCTGAGGGCTCAGGCTCAGTCGACCAGGTGGGAAGGCACGATGATGGTCGGAAATGGATGCGAAAGCTCAAGAGACTCGGCGGCATTGGCTTTCCCGACGATCCGATAGACCCCGTCGTGCAATGCCAGGCAGTGATGCGCGGCACCTCGGGGTCGACGACCCAATACGACTGCCGAAACCTACGTGCACGTAGCTTGCTTACGGTCTACAAGGGTTCCAACCTGTGCAGACTGTAAGCAACCTGGGTTTACGTAGGTTCCGACAGCGACAACCAGGCGCTTCGTAGCGCAAGCGCTTCAGGCCGAGGTCGATGTGCCGTGTCTGGGGCCTGAGGTCGACAGGAAGGCAGGCTCGCAACGCGCGATCCGCGCCCGCGATGTTCGCGCCGCCGATCTGCAGGCGGAGCCGACGAAACGCGTCGAGAGAGAGTCGATTCTCCGACACATTGTTTCGTCGGATTCGCCGAAGACGGCGGCTACCCGGCGAAACATCGTAGCGAGCGGAGCGAGCCATCAGACAGAGCGAGCGCTAGCGAGCGGAGCAATCAAAACGGCCTAGCGGACTAGGCCGGACTGGTAAGCGATCACAACCAGCTGCGCTCGATCACGTGCTCGAAGTTTGATCATGGCGCGGCTGACATGGGTACGCGCAGTAGCCCGACTGACCACCAGTCGTTCGGCGATCTCATCATTGCTCAGCCCCTCGCCGATCAGCGCCAGCACCTCGCGTTCCCGGTCGGTGAGCTCGGACAACTGCGGATGTTTCTTACGTACGGATGATCGAGATGCGAATGACTCGATCACCCGGCGGGTGACCGACGGTGACAACAATGACTCGCCTGCCGCGACGAGGCGGATGGCCCGCAGCATGTCGGCGGGCTCGGTGTCCTTGATCAAAAACCCGGCGGCCCCGGCCTGCAAGGCCTCGAAGACGTACTCGTCGAGCTCAAAGGTAGTCAGCATGATCACTCGCACCCCAGCCAGTGCCGGATCGCCGACGATCATTCGCAAGGCGGCGATCCCGTCGAGGTTTGGCATTCGGATGTCCATCAAGATCACGTCGGGGCGGGTGTGCCGAACCAGCGCTACGGCCTGTCGCCCGTCTTCGGCTTCACCGGCCAGCACCAGATCATCCTCCGACTCGATCAGGACGCGCAGGCCCATCCGAACCAGCGCCTGGTCGTCGGCAATGGCGACAGAGATGGTCACCGTACATCTCCTTCCACCAGCGGCAGATTGGCTCTGACGAGCACACCGCTCGGCTCGCGCACCAAGACGCTCAAGGTGCCGCCCACTGCTCGGGCCCGCTCGCGCATGCCACGGATACCGTTCCCCTCGACCGGCACGCCGGTGGCCGGGCCATCGTCGCTCACCTCAACCGTCAGCATGCCAGCCAGGCGAGAGAGTCGGACGCTGGCATGCGCCGCACCAGCATGCCGGACCACATTGGTCAGCGATTCTTGGATGATCCGGAAGGCGGCCTGATCAACTGCCGCCGGTATCGACTGAAGATCATCAGACTGCTCGCGGATCAGCATTACTTCTCGGCCGGCAGCGCGCAGCCCGTCTACTAACGCGTCGAGCCGAGCAAGCCCCGGCAGCGGGCTGCGGGGTTCATCAGGATCTGATCGGAAAACCTCAAGAGTGGTCCGCAGCTCCGCCAGCGCCTCACGACTCGTTTTCTTGATGGCCTCCAGGGAGTCAGCTACCCGATCCGGACGCGCCTGGGTCGCACGCTGCTTGTCCAGCAGATGAAGCGCCACTCCAGCCTGCATGGTGATTACGGCGAGGCTGTGGCCTACCACGTCATGCACGTCTCGTGCGATCCGTAGCCGTTCCTCGTAGGCGTAGCGACGACGCTCTTGCTCCCGGACCTCTCGTTCGCTCTCTCGACGAGCGCGTACCAGCAACGCGATCATGGCCGGCACAACAGCGATGGCGAACGCGCTCACCAGCGCCCCATAAAAGGCCGGATCTAGCAAGCCGAGGTAGGGCTCATGCCAGTGCCCCGCCATGATCATCGGCACCAGCAATATCAGTAGCGGCGCCCAGCTACGGAGCGGTGGCATCGCCACACTGGGGGCACTTCCAGGTGTCTGGTCGGCGAAGACTCGGGTGCCACTTGCCATCGCGTACACACCAAGGGCAGGGCCGAGGAAGATCGGTCCGAACGTTGCGCCTGTGGCCAGGTACGCGCCGACGCCCGCCACTGTCGCAACGAAGGCAGCGCGCGGCCACACACGTCTTGTTGCGATGCCCAACGCCAGTACGACGACGGCCGGCAACACCCACGGGGACGGATCGACGGTGGTAACCATGCGCCCGGGTGGTCCATGACCCCACTGTGTCGGATTGAGTTGGGGGGAACGGTTGAACTCCGGGCGGTCCCAGACGTAGAAGGAGGCCATCCAGCTGGTCAACGCCAATATCAACCCGATGGCGGAGTCGATGATGAGGGCACGCAGGGCCTGGACCCGCATGGTTCCTCCTCGATCTCCTCGGTGGTGCAGCAGATCAGCTCGATCGCCGTACGGTGTTCACGACACTAGACCGGCAACGAGGCCTGCACATCGCTCGAGCAAGGTATCCGGACTACGTCAGGGAACGTAGTCAAAGAGCCGCTTTGCGACGGATGCCGCCATTTCCTGCTGCCCGCAGAATGGATCCATGACCACCCCACTACTGATCCCACTGGAGGGCGGCTTCGGTCATCATCATCATCACGGAACTCCGTGGGGAGCCGGTGATCCCTCTTCGACCTTCGCAAGCGGCGCGGTGCCGCCTTTTGCACCCTTTTTAGGAGGTGTCATGTTTTTCCTGCTCATGCTGCTCGTGCTGGGCACGCTGCTGTTCTTCTTGGTTCGGAACGGCCAGTTCGGCGCCCAGTCATTGGCCGGCAGCCGGTCGCCTGAGACTGAGGCCAAGAAGATTCTTGCCGAGCGTTTCGCACGCGGTGATATCACCAGCGACGAATTTATGGAGCGCGCCAGCGTCTTGAACTGGACTCCAGGGAGCGATTCCTGGGAGATCAGAAAAGGCAAGAAGAAGCGCTGACCCCCGACCTATCAGCGTCTCAGCGGGCCATAGCCGCCCGCACTATGACGGATGGCCCGCTTCGCCGACTGCAGGAGCTCATGGCTCGACTACCTAGGACACTGCGCGCAGGTACGTGAGCAACGAAGGAGGCGAACCTGGCGGGCCAGCCGTCGGAGTGCAATTGACACCGAGACGCTGTCAAGTCGGTGGCCGAGGCCGATCGGATAGGCTGACTAGAACGATTTAGCTGCTAGTCAGAGGCAAGGCTTCCATGGCGCGTATGACCGTGAAGACCCTCGCTGCTGCCGTTGGAGTTTCGCCAGCCACGATCTCCAATGCCTACAACCGTCCCGATCAGCTGTCAGCGGAACTGCGCGAACGGATTCTGGCAACTGCCAAGGAGGTTGGGTATCCGGGACCCGATGCGGCTGGCCGGACGCTCCGAATGGGCCGAGCCGAGGCCGTTGGGGTGTTGCTATCTGAGCGGCTGTCGTACGCGTTCTCCGATCCCTTCGCCGTCGAGTTCCTGACTGGTCTGAGCGAAGTAGTTGAGGAACACGGCATCAGCATCGTGCTCATGCCTTTGGCGGCACGAACGAATGGCTCGCCGCCAAACGCCGACGGTCCTGACCTGACAGCTGTCAGAAACGCCAACATCGATGCGCTGGCCATCATTTCGCTGCCAACAGACCACCCTGCAGCGATGGTTGCCAGGGCACGCGGCATTCGACTGGTGACGACTGATATCAGCGGTGACCCGGAATCGAGCTGGGTGGCCATTGACGACTTCGCCGCTGGCGCGATGGTGGGTGAACACCTGGCCGGCTTGGGCCACCGTGATGTCGCTGTCCTGGTCGAGACGAACCAGCCAGCCGGCAGTCCAGGGAGACGCTTGGCCGAGGATCAGCTCGGGTTCCTCGACTACGCCGCCCGGGTCGCTGGACTGCGACGAGCCATCGCTGGACAGGTCATGATCATCTCTGGTGGTCACAACTCCATCGAGTCGGGTGCCACGGTCACATCATGGCTTCTTGATCATGGTGAAGATCCGACGGCGATTGTTGGGCTCAGCGACGTGCTGGCGCTCGGGGCACTCCAGGCACTGGCAAGCCGCGGTCTCAGCGTCCCAGCAGAGGTGTCGGTATGCGGCTTTGACGACGTCCCCGCAGCACAAGCGGCCAACCTCACCACGGTTCACCAACCAATCCGTGAAAAGGGCCAGCACGTGGGCCGATTGCTCCTCGATCCGGAAAGCCAGCCCCGCCAGGTGCTGTTGCCCATCACTCTGGTCACGCGCGCGACCACCGGCCCGGCGCGCCAGCGATAGGTTTCAGGCCGACCCCGTCACCGCGCATCACCACTCCGGCTTCCGGACCTGGGGTCAGTCCAGCAGCTCGCGGATAACACCATCGGCGAGCAGCCTGCCGTTCCGAGTCAAGATCAACTTGCTGTCCTCGACAACCGCGAGTCCACGGGCGCAAAGATCAGCAAGCCGACCTCGTTCGGTGCTGGTGAGCAACGAAGTTGTCAGGCCATCAGCGACGCGGAGCTCCAGCAGGATGCGCTCCACCCGTCTGTTCTCCGGCGTCAGCACCTCGCGCGCCTGCGCCGGCGACAAACCGTCGGCAAGCCGCGACGCGTACGCCCGCGGGTGCTTCACGTTCCACCACCGCACGCCTCCAACGTGACTATGAGCCCCGGGGCCGATGCCCCACCAATGATCGCTGCGCCAATAGCCAAGGTTGTGCCGGCAGCGGGTAGCGCTGGTGGTGGACCAGTTGCTCACCTCGTACGCCTGATAGCCAGCGCGAGCGAGTCGCTGGTCGGCGATAAGGTACTTGTCGGCAAGATCATCATCATCCGGTGGCGACAGCTCGCCGCGCCGGATCCGAGCCGCCAGTCGGGTACCTTCCTCCACGATCAATGCGTAGGCGCTGATGTGCTCCGGCGAGGCGGCAACCGCCGCGTCCAGGCTGGCCCGCCACTCGACCGGCGACTCACCCGGCGTCCCATAGATCAGGTCGAGGCTGGTGTTGGCGAATCCAGCTGCCTTCGCTTCGGCGATGGCTTGCTGCGGACGTCCCGGCGAGTGGATTCGGTCGAGTGTGGCGAGCACCTGCGGCACAACAGATTGCATGCCGAACGAGATTCGGTTGAAGCCCAATTCGCGCAGCCTGTAGAGGCCCGCAGCATCGATGGACTCCGGATTGGACTCGGTGGTCACCTCCGCCTCCTCGGCTAGCCCGAAACGATCACTTACAACGCCAATCAATCGACCAAGATCATCCGGTGGCAGCACCGTCGGAGTCCCGCCGCCAACGAAGATCGTGGAGATCTCAGGCGCATCCGGACCCAGCACTCGAGCGGCCAACTGGAGCTCAGAGATCGCGGCCGCAACGTAGCCAGCGCGACTAGCTCCCGGCTCAGCGCCGAGCTCGCCGGCGGTGTAGGTGTTGAAATCGCAGTAACCGCAACGCGTGGTGCAAAACGGCACATGGATGTAGATGCCGAGGGGTCGCTGCGCAATCTCGGACAGGGCCTGCTCCGGAAGCGAGCCGTCGCTCGGCGCAGGCTGTCCCTCAGGCGGTGCCGACGGCATGGCTCGAGGCTAGTGCCGCGAGCCAGATTCGCTGAAAAGTTCACCCGAGCAGAGCCGGCGACTTCTGGATTACGCCTGAACCGGGCGCCAAGGCTTCAGCTGAAGTGAAGTTTTCAGCGTTCTGTGGGCGAGCCGCTGTGTCACTGCTCAGTGGCGCATTCCATTCATGGATCGCAGCGCGACGAATGCCCGACCACGACTCGTCCACTCCTCTACAAGCAGTAGATCAAGCGATTTCGCCACCTGCATCAGCGCAGCGGCCCCAATCCGCGACCACGGTAGTGGCGCCGAGGCTGCCCGCTGCGTTCGCAGTACGACGCTGTGCACCTCGTGTCGCTGGGGCATCCGGTCAACCTCGCAGATGATCAGGCCGCCTGGAATGACCAGCTGTATACAGCGGGCAAGCAGGGCCGCCACGTCCCCGCCCAATCCCACATTGGTGTCCATCAGCAACGCCGTGCCCCAACGCCCCTCGGCCGGTAGCGGTTCTTCGATCCGGCGCCGCAGCGCCAGCCCGCCCCGCATCGTGCTCAGCTGCACTGCAACCGAAGACATATCGACACCGAGCGCCGGCCGACCTGACTCGGTGAGGGCTTGCACCATCCGTCCTGGACCGCAGCCAAGGTCAATCACTGGCGGCTCACAGCGCGCTACCACAAGCAGGTCGACGGCATCTGCCGGACCAGACCAGCGCGAGATGTCCAGCGGCAGCAGACTCTCGCCTCCCTTAGCAGGCTGTGTCGAATTGCTTGCTGCCGGCAGGCCTGCATAGGCGGCATCAAAGAGACGGTCGGTAGCTTGGCTGGTACGGCGGCTCATCAGGTCCGCGTATCGGCGCGAGAATGCCAGTCGAGGAAACCGCCTCGCCACCTCTTCCGCGTCTGCCGGCCGATCAACATCACGCAGCGGCGGCAGCAGCTTGACGGTCAGACCAAAGTCGAAGAGCCGAGCCAGCTGAGCCGAGCCGGTGCGGCAGGTGGACATAGGTACTCCCTCGAAGATCCCAGCTGGATGCCCCGAACGCAGCCCAATCGCCCAAAAGCCGCCGTCCTCACTCAGTCCCAGGACGGCATCGGCTCCTTCCCAGTCGCTGTCCAGAAGCTCGGCGGTCACCTGCGGTGTATCCATCCCGATCAACAGGCTGGGTTGGTCCGTCGGCTCGGAGACCGCAGCAGCAAACGCGTCAGCCAGCCGCAGATTGAGCGTTCCCGAGGGTTGGCCGACAACCTGGAACCCCTTCTGCCACGGTGCGAGCTTGCCTTCCCACGCCAGGATTCGGCGCGTCGCCGAACAGGTCCGTACGGCCGCGACCGTGTCTTCGATCGCGGCGGCCGCCAGGCTCGCTGCCTCGATCGCGCTGAACTCAGGCTGCAGCCGCGTCTTGACCCGACCCGGCACCGGTTCCTTGGCCAGCACGATGACAGTTCCGGCATGATCGCTCATGGCGCCCCCAAGTTTGTCTCGATCGGAGTTCGCAGCGCGGCGCTCATGTCGCGTACGGCCCGCCAAGCGCCCAACGGCGATCCGGTCACCTTCGACCGTCCCCGACGCGGCAGGTAGTCGACGTCAACCTCAGCGATTCGCCATTGAGCATCTGCCGCACGCACCACCGTCTCGGCGGGATAGCCCGACCGGCGGTCTCTCAGCTGTAGGGCGAGCAGCGCCTCACGCCGCGCCGCTCGCATCGGGCCAAGGTCGCCAAGCAGGAGGCCGGTACGTCGCAGCACCCGGCGACACAGCTCCCGATTTGCAAGTCGCAGCGGCCACGGGAAAGCTGCGGCACTTACCGGATTGCGACGGCCAATGACCAGATCGGCTGTGCCATCAACGATGGGCGCTACGACACGATCAAGCTGTTGAGGGTCCAAGGTCGCATCGGAGTCCATTACCGCGACCACAGGTGCGGTTGCAGCCGACAAGCCCGCGTGGCACGCCGCGCCGTATCCTCGCTGGAGAGCGTGCACAACATTTGCACCATGATCAAGAGCGACGTCCACCGAATTGTCGGTCGAGCCGTTGTCGACCACGATCGGGCGCATCCGAGAGGGCATCCTCCGAAGCACCCAGACCAACGCATCGGCCTCGTTGAGACACGGCAGGATGACATCGACCTCGGGCAGATCGGTGATCATGTCTAGACGCTAGGGTCGCGCGGCGACCGCTCGACAGGGGTGATCGCTTTCGGCTCGCTTACGCCCTGAAGGAGCGCTGCCCGCCCTGTAGCCCCCGCAATCCCCGTTGCCTAGGCTGATGATCATGGCAGCCCGCGTTCTGGTCGTCGAGGACGACGTCACGATGGCAGAGGTGCTGAAGGCGTATCTCACTCAGGCCGGATATCAAGTCGACTGGACCGGGGATGGTAGTGAGGCATTGCAACTCTGGCAGCGGATAGCTCCTGATGTCGTCATCTTGGACATCATGTTGCCCGGTCTCTCGGGCTTGGAGGTGCTGCGCCGCCGACGTCGCACCGGGGATCATGCGTGCGTCCTCGTGCTGTCGGCTCGTGGTGAGGAGGAAGATCGGCTGGTTGGCCTGGAGACGGGCGCCGATGATTACGTCGTCAAGCCCTTCTCGCCCCGCGAGGTTGTCTTGCGGGTGGAGGCGCTGCTGCGGCGCACTGAGCGGCTGGCTGGCACACCGCTGCTGAATTCGACAGTGACTCTGGGTCCGGTGACGATCGACTCGGCGGCCCATGAGGCTCGCCGATCGGGTCGACTGCTGGCTCTGACGATGCGGGAGTTTGATCTGCTGGCGTTCCTCGCAGGCCATGCCGGTGAGACCTTCAGCAAAGAGCAGCTGCTGCGGCGCGTGTGGGGCTGGGATTTCGGTGATACCTCCACCGTCACCGTGCACGTACGGCGACTCCGGGAGAAGCTGGAGCGAGATCCATCCGATCCAACGCTAGTGCTGACGGTCGGACGTTTTGGTTATCGAGCAGCGCGGGAGGACGAGCTGGTGGGCGAGGACAGCCGATCATGACCGATCTCTTGATCATTATTGGATTGACCTTGGCCAGCTGCATCACCGTGGGATTGATCGGATTTGCTCTGCTGCATTTCCTGCGTTACCGGTCGCTGCGGCAACAGCTGACGATCGCCACCTTGCTCCCAGTGCTGGCGGTGGCGGCCACAGTGTTGATCAACGTCCAATTGATGTTCCTGTCCGCGCACGATTCCTTAGTGATCTTGATTGCGTTGTTGACGTCCCTAGTGCTTGCTGCGCTCGGCGCCTGGCTCGTGGTAAGGCGGATCGCGCGCGCGTCACGCCGGGTCGGCGCGGGTCTTCACCAGCTCGTATCAGACACCGCGAGTAGCGCACCGGTGACGACCACCGCACCGTCGGAAGTCGCAGCGCCTCGGGAGCTCGCCCAAGTGCTGGACGACCTGGCGGAAACCCGGCGAACCCTCGCCGAATCCCGGGCCCGCCAGCGAGCCGCTGAACAGTCCCGCCAGGAGCTGGTCAGCTTCATGTCGCATGATCTGCGCACCCCGCTGGCCGGTCTGCGTGCCCTCTCCGAGGGACTGGAGGACGGGGTGATCACCGACGTACCGCGAGCGATGTCGCATCTGCGAGCCACGGTGGCTCGGATGAGCGTCCTCGTGGACGACCTATTCGCGCTCTCGCGGGTACAGGGCACTCGGGAAGCCAAACCCCAGACCATGGTGTCTTTGACCGAGCTAATTAGTGACGTCGCGTCGGAGTCGGCGGCATCGGCCGGCACCCAAGGCGTACAGCTGCAAGTTGATCTTCCAGAAGATGACCGGTTGGCGGTGCTCGGCTCGTCGGACGATCTGGCGCGAGCACTAACGAACCTGACCACAAACGCCATCCGCCACACCGACCCTGGGCTCGTCGTCAGGCTCGAGGGCCGACGTGCCGACGATGGGCACATTTCAGTCGCCGTCATCGACAGCTGTGGCGGGATTCCGGAAGCCAGCCTTGCCAGGGTGTTCGACGCCGGCTGGCGCGGCACCCCCTCGCGCACCGGCGATGACGGCGGAGCCGGACTAGGCCTTGCCATTGCCCGCGGAGTCGTGAAATCGCATGACGGCGAAATCTCGGTGCGCAATGTCGCAGGAGGCTGTCGCTTCGAGGTATCACTACCGGCCTCTGGACCGGCGAGTCACTCCACGTGAAGATCCTGCTCACCGGAGGCGCCGGCTTCATCGGTCGCCCGGTTCATGATCAACTCATGGCAGCCGGACACCAGGTCTGTGCTTTCGACCGGGCACTGGATTCCCGAGACGACATTCTCGATCATGATCGACTTCGGGCGGCGACCAGCAGTTGTGACGCTGTCGTCCACCTGGCTGCAAAGGTCGGTCTGGGCGTCAACATCTTGGATATCGACGAGTACGCGCTGCAGAACGACTACGGGACTGCAGTTGTGCTGCGGATTGCGGCGGAGCAACGGATCTCGCGCTTCGTGTACGCCTCATCGATGGTGGTCTATGGCGAGGGCAGTTACCGCTGCGCCAATCATGGTTCAGTGCGACCGCCACCGCGCCGCCGAAATGATCTTGATATGCATCGCTTTGATCCGCGCTGCCCGCGCTGCGGTGATGATCTAATTCCTGAGCTGGTCACGGAGTCGGCCACACTCGATCCCCGCAACAGCTATGCCGCGACCAAGGTTCACGGCGAGCATCTAGCGGCAGCGTGGAGCCGGGAGACGGGAGGAAGCGTTGCTGCACTCCGGTTCCACAACGTCTACGGCGCCGGGATGCCGCGCGACATCCCGTACGCCGGAGTCGCGTCGATCTTCACCGACGGTCTGCTGCGCGGTGAACCGCCGCGAGTCTTCGAGGACGGCCGCCAAAGGCGCAACTTCGTCCATGTATCCGACGTAGCGGCGGCAGTAGTTGCCGCTCTTGATGCGCCGCTGCCTGCCGAGCTGACGCCGCTCAACATCGGCACCCCATGGGTGACGACGGTCGGAGACATGGCGACCGAGCTGAGCCGCATCCTGCGCGGCCCAACACCGATCGTCACCGGGGCCTACCGGCTGGGCGACGTACGGCACATCACAGCTGACTGTTCGGCTGCCGAACGAGTTCTCGGCTGGCGCGCCCAAATCGATCTTGCTACCGGCCTCGCCGACTTGTCAGACTCCAGTTGAG
>DATLQC010000193.1:0-2396 GCA_035535395.1 Propionibacteriaceae bacterium
TGAGGAAGATCGCGACTACTACCTGGAGCGTCTCTATCCCTCCTTCGGCAACCTGGTGCCGCGTGACATTGCTTCCCGTGCTGCCAAGAGCGTCTGCGACGAAGGCCGCGGCGTAGGTCCCGGCGGACTCGGGGTTTACCTCGACTTCGCTGATGCGATAGCGCGACTCGGCCGGACATCAGTGGAAGCCAAGTACGGCAACCTCTTTCAGATATACGCCCAGATCACAGGCGAGGATTCGTACCAGACCCCGATGCGGATCTACCCGGCCGTGCACTACACGATGGGCGGACTGTGGGTCGATTACGACCTCCAGGCCAGCATTCCCGGCCTCTATGTCACAGGTGAAGCCAACTTCTCCGACCACGGAGCAAACCGCCTGGGTGCCAGCGCCTTGATGCAAGGCTTGGCTGACGGCTACTTCGTGCTTCCCAATACGATCAACGACTATTTGGCGGACGGGCCCTTTCCGGCTATTGATGACTCCAACCCAGCAGTCGTGGAAGCCGTTCGGGCGGTGCGGGAACGGATCAACAAGCTGCTGTCGGTCAATGGCAGTCGGACCGTGGACTCGTTCCACAAGGAGCTTGGACGGCTCGTGTGGGACTTCTGCGGCATGGAGCGGAGTGAGGAGGGCCTGCGAAAGGCGCTCACTCGGATCCGAGAGCTGCGGAAAGAGTTTTGGTCTGACGTTCGGGTGTTGGGCACGAATGAGGAGCTCAACCAAGCGCTGGAACGCGCCGGCCGAGTTGCAGACTTCCTCGAGCTGAGTGAGTTGATGTGCATTGACGCCCTAGTCAGGCGTGAGTCGTGTGGCGGCCATTTCCGGGTCGAGAGTCAGACCCCGGATGGCGAGGCCTTGCGAAATGACGAGGAATTCGCATATGTCTCAGCCTGGGAATTCGCCGGTGACAATAGCCGGCCGATTCTGCACAAGGAGCCGCTGGTTTATGAGTACGTCGAGATGAAACAGCGGAGTTACAAGTGAATGTGACTTTGCGCGTCTGGCGACAGCCGAACGCGCGCGCCAAAGGCAAGATGGCGGTCTATCGGATGAATGACATTTCAGAAGACATGTCTTTCCTGGAGATGCTCGATGTGCTCAACGAGCGGCTGACTCTGCGTGGTGAGGATCCCATTGCGTTCGACAGTGACTGCCGTGAAGGCATCTGTGGCATGTGCGGTCTGGTGATCAACGGCGTGGCGCACGGGCCGCAGCAAACCGCCACCTGCCAGCTCCATATGCGCTCTTTCTCCGACGGCGACGTGATCGACGTCGAACCATGGCGAGCCGGCCCGTTCCCGGTGATAAAAGACTTGGTGGTCGATCGCAGCGCTTTCGATCGGATCATCCAGGCAGGCGGGTACATTTCTGCGCCAACCGGCACTGCTCCGGATGCGCACGCCACTCCGGTGCCGAAACGGGATGCTGACCGTGCCTTCGACGCGGCGACCTGTATTGCGTGTGGAGCCTGTGTCGCGGCTTGTCCGAATGGCTCGGCAATGCTGTTCACCGCTGCGAAGATCACCCACCTTGGTCTGCTGCCACAAGGCCAGCCAGAGCGCTATTCCCGGGTTGTTGGCATGGTTGCTCAGCATGATGCTGAGGGGTTTGGCGGCTGCACAAACATCGGCGAGTGCACAGCTGTTTGCCCGCAGGACATTCCCTTCGAGACGATCTCCCGGCTCAACCGGGATCTGATGAGCGCGCTGACCCATGGAGGCTCCCATTGGCCGAAGGCGGCTCCCAAGGGAGAAACAGAGGTCGAGGAAGAGGACTGAGGCTTTCCGAGCCGGTGTGTCGGCGGTCAGACGGTCAAGACGATCAATAGCGCCGCAACCGAGCCGAGTAGCGCCCCGCCGTAGCAGAGCACAGCGATCGGCGTGGCCAACCTCCTGAGCTGGAGTCCGTCGTACAGCGTGAACCTGAACCGGTGCGCCCCATGAAACAGCATCAAGACGAGCAGGCCCAGTAGGACCAGCCGGGTGAGCCAATGGCTGACAACCGCGTGCAAATGGTTGTAGTCGGGCTGTACCCATCCGAGGGGAATCGCGAGCCCGAACAAAATTACCAGGATGGGCAGGAACACCGCCGAAACCACGCCGCCCGCGCTGAACAACAGCCATAGCAGCGGCTCAATGTGACGTTTGGTCATTGGAGCACCAGCCAGGCGATGAAGACCGACACGACGATGAGGCCGAGATACTGCGAGGCGACCACCATCCCTGCCGGCACTCGGCCGCCGACGCGAATTACCGTCGCGGCTGGCACGAACCGCCCAGCGACCCGAACCTCCTTCATTGCGGGCACCTGCCGGCTGCCGAGCGGGGAGCGCACCACCATGGCCTGGGGGGTGAGCGCGAACCATGTCACTGTGTGCAACACCAGGAACGCA
>DATLQC010000194.1:0-15527 GCA_035535395.1 Propionibacteriaceae bacterium
GCTGAGATGGACGACACCAAGGTTGGTCAAGGTTCGAAGGACGACCCGGCCGAGGTCGCTCGTCAGGGCTTCGAGGCACTGATGGACAGCGATCAGAAGGTCGTGGCCGGCTCACTCAAGACCAAGAGCATGGCGGCGGCCGACAAGGTGCTTCCCGACGCGCTCAAGGCCGAGCAGCACCGCAAGATGGCAGAACCCGGCAGCGGGTCTTAACCCATGTAAATGAGCGGCGGCCCGAACGTCGCCGCACTTGACGGGCAGATCTCCGTACCCTGGCGCCGCATCGCGCCCGTCGTGGCCGAGATGTCCCCAGCCGCGGCGGTGCTGGGACGGGAGACGGTTGGGGGCGTTGTTGTTGGCGGCCACCGTGGTCGAGTTGGTGCTGGCTAATTCGCCATGCTCTAGGGGTACCACCGTCGTCTGGGACTCCACGTTCGGACCGCAGCTGCCCAACCGTCGCGGGATGATGGCCGCCATAGGGCCGCGTAGCCTTTCTGCAAGCACCCAAGGAGGCAACGCCCATGAGCGCCAACCAGTCGTTCGATCCGAACTTGGCCCCCATAGGAGTCGGTAAGGACAACTCTCCCGATCCGGACGATCCCGATGCCGCGCCCATCGTCGACCTCGGCGAGTCGGGTATCGAGCCCGATCCCGCTTACAAGGACGACGTTCCGGTCGGGGAGGCAGACGCTGACGAGGACGCGCGGCGAGCGGGCGGCAGCCGGTAAAACCGCGTACGGCCATGGTGATCGCCAGAACCTCTCCTCTGCGGCGGTCAGGGAGCGACCACCCGGTCCGCGTGACGCCAGGCGGCAGGAGGCGCTATCGGTTAGGTGGCGGCGCGGGCCCGGAGCGGAGTGAGGACGAGCGCCGCCGGCTCGGCCCGGCCGGCCCTTGATCAATCAGAGGCCGCGCCCGTACGGATTAGTGCGCCACACAGGCTAGCCGCATCGGTTCTGCGAGCATGTCGACTATGCCGAAACCGATTGTCATGGATGTCGATACCGGCATAGACGACGCCCTGGGGATCCTTTACGCCATAGCCCACCCAGACTTGGAGCTACTTGGGATTAGCTGCGTCGCGGGCAACGCTGCAATTGATCAGGTTGTGATCAACACCTGCAAGGTGCTTGATGCAGCTGATGCGGACGACATCCCGGTCGCGGCTGGCGCGCGCGAACCACTCATCGAGCGAGCGCGCCGGGAAGGTGGCAGCTCCCACGGGCGTAACGGACTGGGCGGCATTCAGTTGCCGGACTCCGCGAGGCGTCCATCGCAACTGGACGCCATCGAGCTGCTGCATCAGCTGATCATGGCTTCACCTGAGCCGCTAAGCCTGGTGACGCTGGCGCCCAAGACAAACGTGGCGCTGCTGTTGACCAGGTATCCAGACGTCATAGAGCGAATTGGACAGATCATCTTTATGGGTGGCTCGGTGGACCAGGATGCCGAATTCAATGTCTGGCAGGATCCTGAGGCTGCTGCGTCTGTGATCGAGTCATCGATTCCGACTCTCATGTATGGACTCCACCTTTTTGATCGGCTCCTGGTCGACCAAGCCCACATCGACCGCCTTCGCGGCCATGATCATCCGGCAATGCGCCTCGCAGGAGATCTTCTCAACGTACGGCGAGCCGGACACAAGGGCCCAAACCACAACTTCGGCTTGCTCGGCGACGCCGGCGCTCTAGTACTGCTGACCAATCCCGAGCACTTCGGAATTGAGGAGTTGCCGGTACGCGTTGAGCTACAGGCTGCCGGCCGAGGCCAGACGATCCTCGATCGAGGAGCCACTCTCCATGATCAGTCGGTGCCGCGAGTCAAGGTGGTTGTTGATCTACACGCGGCAAAGGCCGCGTCGGCGTACGTCGAAACGATCAACACCTACGCGGCCTAATCGTTACTCGTGACTGTGTTCGGCCTGGAGCTTGGCGACTTGAGCATGGACCTCTTCCATGTCCAGACCCTTGACAGCGTCCAGAACCTGCTTCAGGGCGTGGCCGGGTAGCGCTCCCGCCTGGTTGAAGACCAGCACACCCTCCCGGAAAGCCATCAACGTTGGAATGCCCTCGATGCCCAGCTGACTGGTTAGCTCGTAATTCGCATCGGTATCCAACTTGGCGAAGACGATCCCGTCGTACTCCTCCGAAGCCTTCTCGTAGATAGGCCCGAACCGCTTACACGGTCCACACCAGTCGGCCCAGAAGTCCACCAGGACAATGTCGTTGTCGGTGATGGTGTCCTCGAAGTTCTCGGCGGTGATGTCTATCGTTGCCATGCATTGCTCCTTATTTCGGGGCTCCTCATTGGGCTCCTTATCGGGGGCTCCTCATTTGGAGGATTGGCTGCTCACTGGGGCTTCAACAGCCAATGTCTCAACCGCACACGACGTACGCCTATTCCATACCCCATCACTTGATGGCTACCAGGCGGCGCATGGGGATGGCCACATCGACCACCTCGCGTTTCTTCGCGGCGTCCTCTAAATACTCGATCGCCCGCTCTACTCTCGACCACCTGGTGTTCGGCAGATACAGCGCGGACATCATCAACTCAGCGTCGGCGCGCGACTGGATCCGAAATCGATAACGCTCGCGGGCATCCTCAACGGCTCGCATACCGTGCAGGGTTAGCGTCTTGGCAAAACCGGTGAGCTCCACCGGCCCGGGGAACTGAGGCTTGGTCCGCAAGCGACCATTGATTCTTGTCAGCACCCTGAGATCACTCGGAGCGAGCGGGCGGATTGCCGGCGCGATTGCCGCGAGCACGCCGCCGGGGCGCAAAACACGGGCAACCTCCTCGATTACTTGGGTCAGCGGCTGCACGACGACGAGGCCGATAGAGCTGGTGACGACATCGATGCTCTGGTCCTTGAAGGGCAGCTGCAGCGCGTCCGCCCGGATCCACGGCCCCGGCCCCCGCTCTGCAGCCAGCGCGAGCTCATGCTCCGACAGATCCAGCCCGATAACCGTACGCCCCGGCTGAGCCAGCTCGCGCGACATCGGGCCTGATCCGCAAGCGAGATCCACGACGACGGTCGCCGTTGCCGAGACCGCTCTGGCCAGCCATCGATACGGAGAATGGTCACCGGCGAAGGTTCTGGAGAGTACCGCCTCGGCGATCCCGGCTCGATCCCGGTGAAAGTCAGCCAGATACTTCCGCCAATTCACGTCATCGTTGCTCACCGCGAAGCTCCTCGCGGCGCCGTCAGAGGCGTGATACGAACAGGTGGGTGGACGCCTCGCGGTCAATCTCGCAGCTGGGCAATCCGTCGACGGTCAGCCGAACCCCCAGTCCCCCAGCCTCAGCACGGACTTCTGCGCCAGGCTGAATGCCAGCCTGCCGCAGGGTGCCCATCATCTCCACGTCCTTTTGAATTTCCTCGCTCATCCGCTCGATGACGACTGTGATTGGAGATCCCGAACTGCTTACAACGTCTTGCAACTGCTCATTGCCGTCCCGGAATGGCTCGGTAGCCGCGCTAACTCCGAGTTCGTCGAGCCCGGGAATCGGGTTGCCGTACGGGGACATGGTCGGCGTGTTCAGCAGATCGACGAGTTTGCGCTCCACATCTTCTGAGATCACGTGTTCCCAGCGGCACGCCTCATCGTGCACCTTCTCCCAGTCGAGCCCGATAACGTCGATGAGCAGCCGCTCAGCTAGCCGGTGCTTCCGCATGACCCGCGTTGCCCGGACGCGTCCCTCAACTGTCAGCTCAAGATGGCGGTCTCCAAGGACATGTACCAAGTTGTCGCGCTCCATCCGGGCAACGGTCTGCGACACAGTCGGTCCACTTTGATGCAGGCGCTCTGCGATCCGGGCTCGGAGAGGCACAATCCCTTCCTCCTCGAGCTCATAGATGGTGCGCAGGTACATCTCGGTAGTGTCGATCAAGTGGCTCACGCAGATATTCTCCATCTTTTTAAAGCAGTACTAACTTCTCAGAACCCACCACCAACTGGATTCTGACGAGTCGCGGGCGAGCAGGCGCAGCAGCCGTTCTGCCTCAGCGGCCACCGCGTCACGAGCGGGGCCAAGATAACGGCGACTATCGACCATTGCCGGATCTGCGGCCAGCGTCGCGCGGATCGATTCGGTAAACACGTGATTGAGATGGGTTGCGATATTGATCTTGGTCATGCCGGCCTCAACTGCTCGAACCAGCTCCTCGTCGGGAACGCCGGAGGAGCCGTGCAGCACCAATGGCACCGGCACGACATTCCGAAGTGCGCTGATCAGCTCGAGATCGAGCGCGACGCTCCGCTCCGTCATCGCGTGAGATGTCCCGACGGCGACACCGAGCGCGTCAACACCCGTTGCCTCCACGAAAGCCCGCGCCTCGTCAGGTTTCGTGCGAACCCCGGCTGCATGGACACCATCCTTGCCGCCGATCTCGCCGAGCTCGGCTTCGACGTCGAGTCCGCCATCGTGACACTGCCGCACGACGGCTGCAGTGGCGGTGACGTTGTCCTCGTACGCCATCGTGGATGCGTCAAACATCACCGAGCCAAAACCCAACGCAATGGCTTCCTCGACCAGGGCCTTTTCCGTGGCGTGGTCCAGGTGAACGACAACGGGAACGGCTGAATTGCGGGCCAGGGTCAGCGTGGCCAAGCCGATCGGTGCGAGCGCTCCGTGGTAGCGCACTGCGTTCTGGGATATCTGCAGCACGACTGGCGTTGCAGCGGCTTCGGCGGCGATGGTGAAAGCCTCGGCATGCTCAATGCTGAAGACATTGAACGCTCCCAGGCCTACCGCGGAAGTGGCGGCCGGAGCCAAGACATCAGTAAGGCGGGCCAAGCTCATCGATGCTTCATAGCATGAGCTTCCCTTTGTTTCCTAGCTTGCGACCACTTTGTGCAAACTCCGTTGACCCGATCCACGAGCGCGCATACGTTGGTGGGACACGGGAAAGGAGGTGGTCCGCGGAATGAATGACTGTTGGACACGTGAGGTGACGGCCAGCTAGCCGCATCCCGACTGTGAAGAACTGGTCGCACACGGCCGGCTAATCCACAGCCAACACCCGAACCCGCGAGCGCCGGAGTTGTCCGCCCGGCCAACATGCATCTTGATTTGACGAGGCCGTCTTTGGGTCATCTGCAAGTGCGCGTTGTCAAGCTCGCGGGTTTGTCCTTTCTGTGCAACAGCCCTTACGAGTCGTCGATGATCGGAGCGAGTGCCTTCACGGTGTCGATGGTGTCCGCTTCGGCAGGCGACTTGTCGGGCCGGTAACGCAGCACCCGAGCAAAGCGCAGCGCGACGCCGCCGGGATAGCGGGTCGACACTTGCAGCCCGTCGCAGGCGATCTCCACCACGGTTGAGGGCTCGACATAGACCGTGTTTGCAGTCCGGCGTACCGCTAGCTCCAAGAACCGTGCGGTTTGCCACGTCAGCAGCTCGTCAGTGAGACCCTTGAACGTTTTGCCGAGCATGATCAACTCGCCCGAAGCCGGATCAGGCGCGGCTAGGTGAAGATTGGACAGCCAGCCTCGCCGGCGACCGTGTCCCCACTCGGCCGCCGTAACGATCAGGTCGAAGGTATGTCGCGGCTTCACCTTGACCCAGGCGGCGTCGCGACGCCCGGCGGCGTACGGGGCCTTGAGGTTCTTGATCACGACGCCCTCATAGCCGCGTCTCACGGCATCGGCGAACGTTTCGGCAGCCTCTGCGGGAGTAGTGCAGATCTCGCGCGGCACGGTAACCGTTTCCGGCAGCAGCTGGCGCATGTGTTCCAGCCGCTCGGCCAGCGGCGCGTCCAGCAAGTCCCGGCCGTCGACATGCAGCAAGTCGAAGAAGAAGACCTGAAGCGGTCCTGTCTGGGCTAGCGCTGCGACATCGACGCTGCTCATGGTGCGGGACGCCACGACCTGGAAGGCTTCCGGCCGCCCGTCGCTCCGTAGCGAGAGCACCTCACCGTCAAGCACAAGTTGATCATGAGGAAGCGCGCGTGCGACCGCTACCACTTCTGGCAGCCGCGCGGTGATGTCGTCCAGGCTGCGGGTGAAGATCCTTATCTGCTCACCAGCGCGGTGAACCTGCACGCGTACGCCATCAAGCTTGTAATCCGCGACAGCTGGAAGGCCGGTCTTGTCCAGCGCGGCATCCGGACCCGGCGCACTGGCGGCCAACATCGGCTGAATGCCCACCCCGACCTGAAGACCCACAGCCTGGAGCGCCTCAAGCCCGCCGCTCAAGAGAACCACGGCGGCGGCCGTCGTCGAAGACATCAGCATTGCGGCCCGGCGTACGACGGCAACCGGTACGTCGAAGGCGGCGGCCAGGCCTTCCTGGACCGCTGCCTCCATCGCGCCCTGCCGCAGCTCACCGAATACCAGCCCCCGCAGCAGATCTTGTTCGTTCGCTGTTGCCCGGGCGAGCAGCGCTTTGACCGCCTCGGCACGGGCAGCGGTCGATCCTGCTCCGCTTAGATCGGCCATGTACTCAAAGACGGCATCTACTTCACTGACAGTCAGCGACGGCTCTTCTGCCGGCGGAGGAATGGACTGCAATGACTTCCAGCCGACCCCAGTACGCCGCTGCCGAAGGCTCCCCGACAAATAAGAGACGACGATCTCGACATCATCCCGAGATGCGTCGCGTAGGACCTCGGCGATGAGATCACGCTTGGCGTTCCGCGAGCGGGTGCTGGCGAGCGCGTTCCGGGTCTCGGCGAGTCGGCTCAGCAGCATGCTGGTGATTCTGCCCGTCGGCGCAGACAAAACGGCGCCCCCCTCGGGGGAGCGCCGTCTGTTGTTTAGCAGGTCAGGCCTCGTCACCGCTTCTGCTGCTCGTCTCTTGCTCATCGAGGATGGCAGCCTCTTCGGTAGACGAGTCATCGCTCGGCTGCTCTTGCTCCTCGGTGCTCTCTTCCAGCTCGCTCGTTTCATCAACAAGCTTCTCCGCCGGACCCTTGTCACCATCCGGCGACTCAGCCTCGGCTGTTGCCTGAGCGGCAGCGGCGGGAGTAGCGCCAGACGTCGGAGCCGCCTTCGCAGCTGCCTTCTTCGCCGGAGCCTTCTTCGCCGGAGCTACGCCCCTGGCGTTGGCCTTCCGGCTTTCCTCGACAGACTCCCGAACCAGCTCGATCAGCGCCATCGGAGCGTTGTCGCCCTTACGCGGACCGACCTTGGTGATCCGCGTGTAACCACCGTCACGGTCGGCCAAGCTAGGTGCGATCTCGGTGAACAGCGTATGCACGACACCCTTGTCCCGGACGGTGGTAAGCACCAAACGACGTGAGTGGATGTCGCCACGCTTCGCCTTGGTGATCAACTTCTCCGCGAGCGGCCGTAGCCGCTTCGCCCTGGCTTCAGTCGTCACGATCCGCCCATGTTCGAACAGCTGACTGGCCAGGTTAGCCAGGATGAGCCGCTGGTGTGCGGGACTGCCGCCGAGACGGGCCCCCTTGGTCGGTGCGGGCATCTGAGTTCTCTCCTGCGCTCTAGGTAGGTCGCTTACCGTCGCGGTTCAAAGGGCTTAGTACTGTTCGGTCTCGCTGAAGTCGACGTCCTCTTCATCGAGGTCGTCATAACGGCTTATCGCGCTCAGCGGATCGAAGCCTGGGGCGCTGTCCTTCAGCGATAAACCCATCTCATGCAGCTTCAGCTTCACCTCGTCGATCGACTTGGAACCGAAGTTGCGGATGTCCAGCAGATCCTGCTCGCTACGTGACACCAGCTCCGAAACGGTGTGGATGCCCTCACGCTTGAGGCAGTTGTAGGACCGTACCGTCAGGTTCAGATCCTCGACCGGCAGAGCGAGGTCCGCGGCCAGCTGCTCATCGATTGGCGACGGGCCGATCTCAATGCCTTCAGCTTCCACATTGAGCTCACGAGCAAGGCCGAAGAGCTCGACCAGCGTACGACCGGCCGAAGCGACGGCATCGCGCGGACGGATCGCCGGCTTGGTCTCTACGTCCAAGATCAACTTGTCAAAGTCGGTGCGCTGCTCGACGCGAGTCGCCTCGACCTTGTAGGTGACCTTGAGTACCGGCGAGTAGATCGAATCGACCGGGATACGGCCGATCTCGGCGTCGGCAGTCTTGTTCTGCACTGCGGAGACGTAGCCACGGCCCCGCTCGACTACCAGCTCCATGTCGAATCTGCCGGAGTCATTCAGGGTGGCAATGTGCAGCTCTGGGTTGTGCACCTCGACACCGGCTGGAGGGGCAATATCTGCGGCAGTTACCTCACCGGCGCCCGCCTTGCGCAGGTACATCGTGACCGGCTCGTCCTCTTCGGAGGACACAACCAGGCCCTTCAGGTTCAAGATGACCTCGGTGACATCTTCGACGACGCCTTCCAGAGTGGAAAACTCATGCAGGTTGCCATCGATCTTGATGCTCGTCACGGCTGCGCCCGGAATCGAGGACAGCAACGTACGCCGTAGCGAGTTGCCGAGGGTGTAACCGAAGCCCGGTTCCAACGGCTCGATGGTGAACCGGGAGCGATTGTCGGAGACAGTCTCTTCCGACAAGGTGGGGCGCTGTGCAATCAGCATTTCTTATCCTTCCCCGCACCACCCGCTATTTGATGGTGCGGAACCGCTGACGTATCCGACGCCGGCGGCTTACTGCCCTTGTTCAGTTTTGGCTTGCTTACTTCGAATAGAGCTCAACAATCAGTTGCTCGGAGACATCAACAACAATCTGCTCTCGCACCGGAAGCTGATGAATCAGAATCCGGCCGCGCTCTGGAAACACCTGCATCCAGCCAGGCACGTCACGCTCACCGTGGGTCTCGCGGTTGATGATGTGTGGGGTCTGATCTTTCACCTTGTCGGCAAGATCAATAACGTCGTGGGGACTTACCCGATACGAGGGGATGTCGACCTTCTGCCCATTGACCAGGAAATGGCCGTGGACGACGAACTGTCGGGCCTGCCGACGGGTACGAGCCAGTCCGGCGCGATAGACCACATTGTCCAGGCGTGACTCCAAAATCTGGAGCAGGTTGTCACCGGTCTTGCCTTGCATCCGGTTGGCCTCTTGGTAATAACGGCTGAACTGCTTTTCCAAGACGCCGTAGGCGTAACGCGCCTTCTGCTTCTCGCGAAGCTGCAACGAGTACTCCGACTCCTTGGTGCGGCCCTTGCCGTGTACGCCGGGCGGGTAAGGGCGGCGCTCGAAGGCCTTGTCTTCGCCGACAAGATCAACACCCAGCCGACGCGACTTCTTGGTCATGGGACCGGTATAGCGAGCCATGTTTGGTTAAGTCCTTTGTCTTCTGGGCGGTTAGACGCGGCGCCGCTTGGGCGGCCGGCAGCCGTTGTGTGGAACAGGGGTGACGTCGGATATCGCGCCAACCTCAAGGCCGATCGCCCCGAGTGAGCGGATGGCGGTCTCGCGACCGGAACCAGGGCCCTTGACGAACACGTCGACCCGCTTCATGCCATGCTCCATCGCCCGGCGACCCGCTGCTTCAGCAGCCATCTGCGCGGCGTACGGGGTGGACTTGCGGGAACCCTTGAAACCCACGGTGCCGGCCGACGCCCAGGCGATCACATTGCCGTTCGGGTCGGTGATCGAAATGACGGTGTTGTTGAACGTGCTCTTGATGTGCGCGTGGCCAGCCACCACGTTCTTCTTCTCTTTGCGGCGCACCTTCTTGGCGGCGGTGCTGCGACCTGCAGTAGCCATAAGTCTTGAGCTTCTCCTGATCTTGGCGCTATGTAACGCCGGGTGGCGTTACTTGGCCTTCTTCTTGCCGGCGACGGGTTTGCGCCCGCCCTTGCGGGAGCGGGCGTTGGTGCGCGTGCGCTGGCCGCGTACGGGCAAGCCACTGCGATGACGACGTCCTTGGTAGGAACCGATCTCGACCTTGCGCCTAATGTCGGAGGCGACCTCGCGACGAAGATCACCTTCAATTTGATAGTTCGCTTCGATCCAGTCGCGAAGCGCCACCAGGTGCTCGTCACTCAGCTGGTGAACCCGCAGGTCGCCACTGATCTGGGTGGCCTCCAGGGTCTGCAACGCGCGGGTCTTGCCGATGCCATAGATGTAGGTGAGAGCCACCTCCAGACGCTTGTCGCGCGGGAGGTCAACCCCGATAAGGCGTGCCATCAGGTGAGTACCTTTCGTATGGTCGACGGTCTTGTGCCCTGAGCCTGTCGAAGGGCAAGCCACAAAGGCCGTCGCGGAGGTGTCTGGCGTGATGCGTCCCCGGCTGCCTTTTGATCAAGTACTGCGACCTGATCACCGGGGCCCCGGCCTCCGACCGAGGGTGGCTCCGGGACTCTTCCCGGACTTGCGATCACACTTTTCGAGTTTTGGACCTTTGCTGGCCTTGCGGTCAGCCCTGCCGCTGCTTGTGCCGCGGGTTTTCGCAAATCACCATCACGCGACCGTGCCGGCGAATCACCTTGCACTTGTCGCAGATCCTCTTGACGCTCGGCTGGACTTTCATCGAGCTTCTTTCTGAACTCAACGTCGGCAAGCGAGAGCAAGCCGGCGGTGTGGATGGTTTGCGAGTTGGTCATTTGTGCCGATAGACGATGCGCCCGCGGGTCAAGTCATATGGAGAGAGTTCAACGACGACTCGGTCCGCCGGAAGGATGCGGATGTAGTGCTGCCGCATCTTGCCACTGATCGTGGCGAGCACTTTGTGACCATTCGCCAGCTCAACACGAAACATCGCATTGGGCAGAGCCTCGACCACGGTGCCCTCCAGCTCGAGTGCGCCCTCTTTCTTCGCCATAAACCTCTAACTTGATTCCGCGTACGCTTCACCGATCAGCCAAAGATGGCCAGCCGAGAAGTTTACGCCAGGACTCCGCTGTACCCAAATTTCAACGCTCACAGGAGTTTCACGCTTGCGGGAATCGGTCCGGGGTCTGCACAGGTTCTTGACGGTCTGCATAGTTTGCAACCTGTGCGGACCGTGCGAAACCTACGTACACGTAGGTTTCCGCATCCCAGTTAGGCGAATGTGAGGCCGCGCTCGAGTCGCTCGCGATAGAGGTCGACGCTCTCCTTGAGTGCCTTGAGGATGTACGGAGGGAACTCCATCCCCCGCTTGTGCGCCCACAGCAGCCGGTTCTCGACCCGCCCGACCTCGCGCGCGTACCCCTCAAGATTGTCATCCAGGCCGAGATCGGTCATGACCCGGCCCATGTCGGCCTGGTACCGCTTCATCCGGTTGGTGCCGACCAGGTGGTAGGACTTCTCCCGCATCACCCTAGTCAGGAAGAGCTGCCAGGGCTTAAGCACCTTGTCCTGGATCATCGCGGTCGCTGACATCTGGTAGAAGGCGAAGTGTCCCGGCTCCTGCTGCTTGATGGGCGTAATGATCGTTTCTGAGATGGCCGTCTCGCCGAGCTCCCGGATGCCTGCGTTGATCTTGTTGTACGCAAGCACCGCTTGTCGTTCAGTGCTCGCGCCGGTCAGGAAGTACATCAGTTTGGCGATGTCCTGTATGGGCTTCAAATGAGCCAGCGCCCCCAAAATCTTGATTCCGAGCGACAGCTCCAGCTCGGGCTTTGCTGCAGTCCTGCCGAGATCTTGTTGCAGCCGGTCCAAGATCAGCCCGTGCTGGATCTCCTGCGGCTGCCAGACATCGGCGTAAAAGGTCTTGTTGGTCTCGTCAGCCTCAGGTAGCAAAACAAGAAGCTCCAACACATTGCGATCAACTTCCAGCTCTACTCGGGCGAGATAGTCGATGACATGCCCAAATCTCTTGGCCACCAGCCATGGCCGTTTGATCGTCCGATCCACCGAATCCAAGGGAATCGGTGGATATAGCTCACCCAGGCGCTGCACGTGCTCAGCAATCTTCTTTTGAGTGATGCGTTGCCGAGGCACAGTCACCATTTTAGGTATCCATCGTGGGCTCAAACGTTGTAGGAACTGTGTCCATACACAGTTAGGCAGCCATACCAAACAGCAGTAGGTCAATCCTCGAACCATATTCGGAGCGCACAGCCGACGGGTTTGGTCGTCGTACCGGCACGCCGCTGGGAATGATCGCGGTGTTCCCCGCTAGATCAACAGCACCAGCAAGATGGCGATGATCAGTATGGCCGCAGCGACGCCACCGACGACGATGGCGGTCAATCGTCCGGGCGGTCGGGATTCCGACAGCTCGCCCGGCTGCCCATCGGAGCTTGCGACGATCGCCGGGCTGGAATGGGTCGGTAGCGGCGGTAAGCCCTCCACGACTGGCACGAGTTCCCCCAGCCGCTGCGCCGCGAACAACAGATCCAGGCGGGCCTGATAATCCTCCTGCGCCAGCGTGCCCGCGGTGTATGCGGCATTGAGTCTGGCGTTCAGCCGATCACGTTCGGCGTCAGTGACAGGAGCATCAGGCTTGCTCCGATAGGGCGACGAAATCGGCAGGTTACTGCTCACCCTATCCAGGCTACTCGGGCAACTTGCTGTCCTTCGGCAGCTGAAGACGCCAGGCTGTCCGCCATGGCGACGGTGACCAACGTGACCTTTCTGACCGTGGCGCTCTATCTTCTCGATCTCGCAATCAAGGTGGTGGCTCTTGGCCTGGTGCCAGAAGGCCGACGTCCACTATCGCTCCTTGTCCCATGAGCTGACGCTCGAGGAGTGGGAGCGCAGGCCGCTCGGCAAGCGCTCCCACCGACATCGTGATGCGCCTGACATCAGCTCTGCAGTAACCCTCTACCTGACGACAACCTCAGGCAGCCCGAACTTCTCAAACAGAGCGGTGTCGAAGAAGCAGCCGACGTGCGACACGCCCTTGTCGGTCACGGTGAGCACCTGCAGCTGGAAAGCGCGATGGGATCCATCTGGCTGCTTCATGTACAGCGCGAAGGCTGGCTGTCCGTTCGCAGAGGTCGGCACCATGATCTGGTCTCCAGGTGCTTCGGCTGGGCAGTGCGTTTCGATGAGGTGGCCAATGGCATCCGAGCCTTCGTACCAGCCGACATACGGCGGCATCTCCCAGACAGCGTCTTCGGTGAGCAGCTCCACGATCCGCTTGACGTCGTAGTTCTCAAAGGCCACGACGTAGTCGGCCAGCAATCGCTTCGCATGCTCGTCGTCGAGTGGCTGGTCGGGATTCTCCGGATCAAGCTTGTGCACCTGGGCCCTGGCCCGCTGCAAGCTGCTGTTAACCGCGGCCGTCGACATGTTCAGCAGTTCTGCTACCTCACTGGCTTGCCACGCCAGCACGTCACGCAAGATCAAGATCGCCCGCTGTGGCGGCGTGAGATGCTGCAAAGCCGCAATGAAGGCTAGCCGGACGCTCTCCCGATCCACGACCTCGGCAGCTGGATCATCCACTGGGCCGCCCCAGACCACCGAGTCGGGAACCGGCTCCAGCCAGGGCACCTCGGGTCGAGAATCCAATGAACTGTACGGATCTGAGCTGGGCTGTCCAAAACCTGTTGGCATCGGCCGCCGCGCACGGCCGTCCAATGCTGTCAGGCAGACGTTCGTAGCGATCCGATACATCCAGGTGCGCACCGAGGAGCGGTTCTCGAAGTCACGAAAGCCCCGCCAGGCTCGTAAGTAGGTCTCTTGTACCAGGTCTTCCGCGTCTTGTACCGAGCCCGACATCCGATAGCAGTGGACCGTCAGCTCCCTGCGCAACGGCTCGACCAGCGACGCGAAGACATCGTCGTCAACGGCAACAGTCATGCTTGCGAACTTACCCGCCCTTCTATTTGGAGCTGCTCGCGCTAGGTAGGCGGACGCTCGCAGCTATTTCTTCCCCATGCGCCCGCTCTATGGTCTCAAGTCGGTGTGGTGCGCAGCAAAGGCCAACAGATCGGCCCATTCCGCCGCAATGAGTGCTGTTGGCTTGCCAAGCCCGTGACCTGTCGAGACCTCGATGCGGGTCAGGATCGGCTGATCACTGGCCTGCGCATGCTGCAGAGCGGCAGTGAACTTGTGGCTGTGTAGCGGCACCACCCGATCATCATGATCACCGGTTAGCACCATGGTCGCCGGATAGCTAGTCCGAAGCCGGACGTTGTGCAGCGGCGAGTACGCCAGCGCCTGGGCAAACTGCTCGGCATCATCAGGGTTGCCATACTCAGAGATCCAGGCAGCGCCGATGGTAAACAGGTGGAAGCGCAGCAAATCCAGGACACCAACCGCCGGCACTGCGACCGCTGCCAGGTCGGGATGCTGTGTCATGACAGCACCTACCAGCAGGCCGCCGTTGCTCCGGCCATGCAGCGCCAGTTGCGGGGTAGTCGTCACCCCAGTTTGTTTCAAGTGTTCGGCGACTGCGGCAAAGTCGTCGAAAGCGTTTTGTTTGTTCGCCAGACGGCCTCCCTCATACCAAGCCGTACCGAACTCTCCCCCACCCCGGAGATTGGCGATCGCCAGCAGGCCACCGGCAGCCAGCCAGCAAGGCCAACCAGGTCGATAGTCAGCCAGCACCGGGACCTTGAAGCCGCCGTACCCGTACAGCAGAGTCGGTTGCGGCCGCGACTGGTCAACATCGACCGGAGTGATCAAAAAGTACGGCACCGGCCAACCGTCCTTGCTCGTCGCCACCCGACGCTCCACAACGGTTTCCGGAGCGACAAATGCCTCAGGCCTCTGCTGCACCAGTCCTGCGAGTGAGGTCACCGCCGATGAACCGGTGTCGATGAGATAGCTGTGGGTAGGCGAGGTGACCGAGGAAAGGCCGACGAACGCCTCGGGATCGCTGCGCTTGGCATTAAGTCCGACCACGGCGCCGCCAGGCACGTCGACAATCTGGGGAGAGCCACCATCAAGGCCGACGTTGACAACTAGCGGCTGCGCGTCGGCAAGGTAGATCAGGATGAACCCATCGCCGGCCGCTCTCGCGTCGGACAGGGTGTGTTCGGACTGTGCGAGCACCTCATAGCAGCTGATCTCTCTCCTGTCGCTGAAAGTTTCAAGATCAACGGCGACCAGCCGCCCAGCCTCGGCGTCCAGATCGGTTCGAAGATACAGAATGCTGGCGTCCGAGCCCGCAAGGCCGAATTCGGCGATCGGCTCGTCGATGATCTTGATTGGACTTCCGAGCTCGCTGCGCTCCCCCCAGATGATCGGATAGACCCAAAGCCGATTCTTGTTCTCGGTGCCTTCCACAATGCTGACCAAGAGGTAGCGATCGTCATCAGTCACCTCTGCCCAAAACATCAGCTGATCGTTTTCCGGAAATTCCAAGATCAATTCGTCATGATCTTGCGGATCGCCAATGCGATGCAGCCGCAGCTTGGGTCCGGGGAGCGCAGCCGTTCGAGTACCGTCCGCAGCGCCCGCATGATCAAAATGGGTGTAAACATAAGAGCGGTGATCAGGTAGCCACTCCGCTTGAGAGAACTTGGTCTGAATCAATGCGTCGTCCACCAGGTCGCCCGTTGCCAGGCGCAATAACCGAAACGTCGTCCAGTCACTGCCCGCTTCGCTGACTCCGTACGCCACGAGCTGTCCATCCCCGCTCACGGTCAGGCTCGTCAAGGAGCTCGTGCCATCTTCGGAGAACGTGTTCGGGTCAACCAGCACCCGCCCACCGGCCAGCAGCTCCGCCAGCGACGGTGCGACGTAGATCACGTCCTGGTTCTGGGTGCCATCGTTC
>DATLQC010000195.1:0-3611 GCA_035535395.1 Propionibacteriaceae bacterium
TCCGGCGCGAAGTACGCGGTATCGCCGATCCCGGTCGAGGCGAGATAGCTCTCCGCCTTACGGGCGATGTTGCGCGGATCGCGGCTATAGGGTTCCTTTGTCAACGGGTCGTGGACGAAGAAATTGATGCAGAGGGTCTTCGCCGTCCGGAACGGGTCCACATAGGCCGTTGTGGGGTCTGGAAACAGGGCCATGTCCGACTCATGGATCTTCTGGAAGCCGCGAATCGACGAACCGTCGAAGTTGACTCCATCCTCGAAGTACTCATGGCCGAACGTGCCCACCGGGACCGTGAAGTGTTGCATGATGCCGGGCAGGTCGCAGAAGCGAATGTCGATGAACTCGACGCCCTCATCCTTGACATAGGCCAACAGGTCGTCGGCTCCTTGGAACATCTGTCCTCCGGTGAGATCGGTCGTGCCACTGGGCACGCTTTGTGGTTACGCACCCATGGGCGCGCAGATGGACATCTTGCTCAGCCTTGAGCACCGGCGTACTCGACACTGAGCAGAAGCTGGACGAAAGCGGACCGTATGCTCCGCCGTCGGTTGCTCGGAAGCCTAATGGAGTCGCGATTTCCATCCAGTTGCACAAATGTTTCACACATGTAACACGGCGGCGGTCAGTCTCACGATCCACCTGGCGGCGCCCATGGTTAGAGCTGCTCGTGCATATCGCGCGCTGGCAGCTGCAGGTAGCCTCGGCCACGTGGCGGACAATGCCCCCGATACGACCTCGGCCGGAGAAACCTATCCCGGCCAGAGTCTCGGCCTGCCGCCCGAGGGCCGTGGATCGCTGGCGAGTTGGCGCGCGCGGATTGGCGCGTTGATCATCGACTGGGCCGCGTGCATGATCATCGCGATTGGCTTCTTCGGCACCGGAGTGCTCACGGGCGGTGGCTGGCGGGCGTGGATGATCTTGGCAACGTTCTTCGTGGAATCAACGGTGCTGTCATGGCTGGTCGGTGGCAGCTTCGGGCAGCTCGTCAGTCGCATCGCCGTCGTCCGGCTCGACGTGCAGCCGCTCGGCCTGCCACGAGCACTGCTGAGGGCCTTTCTGGTGTCCCTGGCGCTGCCGCCCTTGATCATTTCCGCTGAACGCCGTGGTCTGCAAGATCTTGCCGCGGGCACTGTGGTCATCAACCGCCGGTGATTCGGCGTTGATCATCTACCAGCCGATTGGCTGGCCATCCCGGAAGAGCCCGCCGCGCGGTCCGTCGTCGGGCAAGGTTGCAGCCCACAGCACCGATGCAGCGCCATCAATCACCGGTCGGGCACCCATGGCCTCGGCACCGGGATAGGTGGCGGTCAGCCCGGGGCAAACGGCGTTGACGATGATCGGCGTGTCGGCGAACTCGGCCGCCTGGGTGCTGGTGAGCGCGTTGAGAGCTGCCTTGCTGATCCCGTACGCAGCCGCAGCCCCGTGCCGCTTGCGAAGCCCGAACTGCTCATCATCGTGACTCCCCGCGCCGCTGGAGACGTGTACGACGCGCGGATGCTCGCTACGGCGCAGCAGGGGCAACAGCGCGTTGGTCATTCGCCAGCCGCCGAACAGGTTGACCTCCATCACCGTACGGGCGGCGTCCAGATCCGCCGTTGACGCCAATTCCGCCCAGTCGACGTACGCAGCCGCATTGTTGATCAAGATATCCAGCCGTCCGGGTTCCTCGGCCAGCGCCGCCGCGGCGGACTGCACGCTCTCCGGGTCAGCCACGTCCAGGCCGACCGGCAGCACCTGGACGCTGTTGTCGATGCTCTCAGCAGTGGCTTTGGCCCGATCAACGCTGCGAGCCGAGACCACAACGGTGACGCCAGTGGCAGCAAGCTGGCGCGCGACCTCAGCGCCGATGCCGCCCGATGCTCCGGTTACGAGTGCGGTGGTTGTCAATGTCGGTGCCTTCCATTTGTATCGGACCGTTCCGTCACAAATTGATAGCATCAACACCATGACCTCGCCAAGCCCAGGCCGGGTACGGCTGTCGGCCGCCGAGCGGGAACGGCGCATCCTCGATGTGGCCGCGGATCTGTTCTATCGGCGCGGCGTACACGAGGTCGGCATGGACGAGCTGGTGGCGGCTACCGGTCTTGGGAAGGCGAGCGTTTATCGAGTCTTCCCGTCCAAGGATGCATTGATCACGGCTTACCTCGCTCGCCGCGCAGAGACCATCTTTGGCTTGATCGATGCCGACATCGCGCGTCATGACGGCGACCCTCGCGGCGCCATCTTGGCCATCATCGAGGCCGCCGAAACCGATCTCGGCGGCGCTGGCTTTCGCGGCTGCGCGTTCAACAATGCAAGCATCGAATTCGGAGATCCCGCCAACGGTGCGCGTACGGCCGCTCGGGAGTATCGAGAGGGCCTGCGAGATCGCTTGATCAACTTGGCGACGTCTATCTGCGGCGGCGCCGAGGGGGAGCGGCTGGGGGAGGAGATTGCCTTGATCATCGAGGGGATGTACCTAAGCGCCGCGCACCTCGGCAGCTCAGGTCCGGCTCGCCGGGGCCGGGCGCTGATCATGCGATTGCTCACTGAGGCTGATCATGTCCGCTGACTATCCCCGTGGAGATCAGCTCGGCTGTGGAGCTGCGTAAGTGGCTCATCGCCAACCACCAGACAGCGAAGGGGATCTGGCTGGTGACGTACAAGAAGGCTGCTGGTAACCGCCATGTGGCCTATGACGCGATAGTCCGGGAAGCGCTGTGCTTCGGCTGGATAGACGGCCAGAGCAGGCCGCTCGACGCCACCAGATCGCAGCTGCTGCTCACCCCGCGTAAGCCGAAGAGCAACTGGTCGGGACCGAACAAAGCGCGAATCGCTGAATTGACAGCAGCTGGTCTGGTACAGCCGGCAGGGCAGGCCATGGTGGATCTTGCCAAGCGCACGGGTACCTGGACGGCGCTAGAAGCGGTGGAGGCGCTGGTGGAGCCTTATGAGCTGAGAGCCGCGCTCGATGCGAATCTGGACGCCCGGCGGTATTGGGATGCATTTCCGCCATCGACGCGACGGGCGATTCTCGAATGGATCGGATCGGCCAAAAGGCCCGAAACTCATCAGAAGCGGATCGTGGAGACGGTGGAGCAGGCGGCGCTGAACGTCCGGGCCAACCAGTGGCCGCGTGCCTAGTCTCCCTTCCAGGGCACTAGAAAATGGCCCCGGGATTAAGGATGCCGAGCGGGTCCAGGGCATTCTTGATGGTCAATGACAGAGTCATCACCTCCGGCCCGAGCTGAGTCGGCAGGGCTGCTTTCTTCGCTCGCCCAACGCCGTGCTCGCCGGTGATTGTGCCGCCAAGCCCGATGGCGAGCTGCATGATCTCCGCGAAAGCGCGATACGCGCGATCTCGAGCGGCCTCATCGCCGCGGTCATAGATGACGATCGGATGAGTGTTGCCATCCCCGGCGTGCGCGACCACCGGAATTTCGACCGAATACCGGTCGGCCACTGCGGCAATGCCAGCGAGGAGCTCCGGTAACTGAGGCACCGGCACGCCAACGTCCTCCAGCAAGATCGCACCACGAGCCTCGATCGCTGGAAATGTAGCGCGCCGGGCGGCAACGAACAGCTCACCTTCTTCGGGGTCGGTGGTGACGAAGACCTCCTTGGCGCCGGCG
>DATLQC010000196.1:0-8821 GCA_035535395.1 Propionibacteriaceae bacterium
GCCGGCGACCAGCGGCTGGCCAGGAGCATTGGTTCGCGCCCATCGGCGATTCCCATCGGCCAGTACGGCGACGTGGCGCGGCAGCCTATTAGGGTCGAGCTCAGCGATGAGCCGATGCTCATAGGTTGCATAGAGCAGTCCGGACGGGTGCAGCCGATCGACGAACTCGCGCATGCGGTCGAGACGTGCCACAACTGGCAGCGTATCCCGCCATCACTATGACGGGCAGCCTGCTTCGCCGACTGCAGGGAGCTCGCGGTTGTGCTGGGCTCTGTTCCCGAGCGACGAAGGAGGCGAATCTGC
Source organism: Propionibacteriaceae bacterium (assembly GCA_035535395.1). GTDB lineage: Bacteria > Actinomycetota > Actinomycetes > Propionibacteriales > Propionibacteriaceae > Microlunatus. Next base: position 304 of record DATLQC010000196.1, read on the forward strand.
TGGCTGCCCGTCAGAGTGCCGCCTCGCGACAGCAGTTAGTCTCCGCGACGTAGTCCCTTACCCTAAGGCTACGTAGCAGTAACGACGTCATCTCAGTCAAGGACAAGCGTGCCGACTACTCATCTTGGCGAAGGCCGACTCCCGCAACCGAGCCAGGACCGCGATACCGATACGCCGCTCACCGAGGTGCTTGCGGTCGTCAAACCCCGGCTTCGTGGCTGGCTGCACGCTGGCATGGCTCCCCTAGCGCTCGCCGCAGGCATCGTGCTCATCAGCCTCGCCGCGACACCTGCTGGCGTAGTGGGCGGCGCCATCTTTGTTACTGCGTCGGTGCTGCTGTTTGGAACCAGTGGTCTCTACCATCGCGGAACTTGGAGTACGCGTAGCCAAGCGATCCTCCGCAGGATGGACCACTCCAACATCTATGTGTTCATCGCGGCAACCTATACGCCGCTGGCGTTGATCTTGCTCGACGGAACGTCGCGGGTGATCTTGCTTGTGCTGATTTGGTCTGCCGCAATAGGCGGCTTGGTGTTTCGGTTGTTGTGGCTCTCAGTGCCTCGCTGGCTTTACACCATGCTCTACATCGTGATGGGGTGGACAGCCCTTGGCTGGCTCGGCGCCTTCTACCGCGCTGCGGGACTACCGGTAGTGCTCTTGATCCTGGCCGGTGGCATCTGTTACACCCTGGGGGCAATCGTCTACGCCCGAAAGCGTCCCGACCCGTCCCCCACCTGGTTCGGGTATCACGAGATTTTCCACGTTGGCACCATTGCCGGTTTTGTCTGCCACTCGGTCGCGATCTTTATCATCACGCTGTGAGCTGCAGCGCCAGGTCCTCCACTGAGGTGACGGGGAGCTTGCAGACGAAGTGCCGGCAGACATAAGCTGTCGGCTGCTTGTTGATCATGGGCCGGTCGTTGAGCAGCGTCAGACCTGGTTGGTCGGGCATGCCGGCCACGATTACTGATCCGGCCGGTGCCAGCTGGTGAGCGAGCAGCACCAGCTCCGCGCGAGCCGCCTCATCAGGTCCGACTACGGCGACCTCAACCGGCTTCCGCCTTGATGTCTGGCTTATCGCGTCGGCGAGCAGCCAACCAGCAAATCGCGGCGCTCGTCGGACCAGCTCGGTGGCGCTCGCGGCTGCTCGATCAGCCCGGTCGGCGTAGCGGCCCTCCCCGCTTAGTTCGGCCATCAGTCGCAGTGCATGAACAGCTACGCTGAGTCCTGAGGGAGTGGCGTTGTCAGTCGGATCCTGCGGTCGGGCATACAACTGCTCGGCATCGGCCGCTGTGTCGAAGAAGCCACCAGCGGGGTCGTCGAACTGCTCCATGATCACTTCGAGCAGCTGCTCGGCGCGGTTAAGCCACAGAGGTTCTGCATAGGCCGCGGCCAGCCGTGAGGCAGCCAGGGCAAATGCCGCGTAGTCCTCGAGAATGCCGAATGCTTCGCCGGCGACGCCATCCCGAGAGGTGCGGCGTAGCCGCCCTTCTCGCCAGTGCAGCTGCCAGAGATGCTCAGCAGCCTTAGTCGCGATCTGCAGCCACTCGGGACGATCGAAGATCATCGCGGCTTGCACCAGCGCATCCACCAATAACGCGTTCCAGGCAGCAACGACCTTGTCGTCCCGCCCCGGACGAGAGCGTTGATTACGAGCAGTCCGAAGCCGCTCCCGAACGTCCGTCAGCCGGAGTTGATCATGGTCGGAGAGCAGCTGCAACGTAGAGGCACCATGCTCGAAGGTGCCACCGGGTGTCACCGAGAAGGCCTCGGCTGCCCAGGCCGCGTCCTCCTCCCCGAGGACTGCCCGCAGTTGATCACGGTTCCAGACGTAGTAAGCGCCCTCTCGGAGCACACCTTGATCATCTTCGGAATCGGCGTCGAGACTTGCGGCGAAGGCGCCCTGCTCAGTCCGCATCTCCCGCAGCAGCCAGGCCACCGTTTCGGCGACAGTCCGTTCAGCCAGCGGATTGCGGGTACGGCGCCACCAGTGCGTGTACACGCCAAGGAGCAAGGCGTTGTCGTACAGCATCTTCTCGAAGTGCGGCACGATCCAGCCCGCATCGACGCTATAGCGTGCGAATCCGCCGCCGAGCTGGTCGTAAATACCCCCGCGCGCCATCGCCTCCAGGGTCTTTTCGGCCATGATCATCGACTGCTCGGAACCATCCCGCAGTAATGCCTCGACAACCATCGACGGTGGGAACTTGGGCGCCCTGCCGAAGCCTCCGTACGTCCGGTCGAATTCCCCTTGCAGGGCTAGAAGCGCCTTCTCACAGTCCGCCGCAGTCAGCTCTCCGGCGCCGCCAAATGTTGCCTGCTTCGAGAGCTGACGGACGATATCAGAGGCGCTATCGAGCAACTCTCCTCGCCGATCACCCCAGGCGTCGTTGATTGCCTGCAAGACCTGCGTGAATGACGGTAGGCCGTGCCGTGGCGTCGGCGGAAAGTAAGTACCGGCGTAAAACGGCTTTCGATCTGGAGTGAGGAAGACGCTCATTGGCCAGCCACCTTGCCCGGTCAGTGCCTGGGTGGCTTGCATGTAGACCGCATCGACATCAGGCCGTTCCTCGCGATCAACCTTGATCGCGACGAAGTGTTCGTTGATCATGGACGCGGTCTGAGGGTCCTCAAATGACTCGTGGGCCATGACGTGGCACCAGTGGCACGCCGCGTACCCGACGGAAAGGAAGACTGGCACTTGCCGTTCGGCGGCAGTGGCAAATGCCTCATCCGACCAGGGCCACCAGTGCACTGGATTGTCAGCATGCTGGAGCAGGTACGGGCTCGTCGCAGAAGCGAGGCGGTTGTGGCCAGTCATCCTCTAGGCGAACGGACTCAGTTGGGCGAACCCGGCTGGCGTTCGGATGCCGAATCTTCTGTGTGGTCGGCAACGTCGTCGGGCGTATGAATCTTTCGGAACTGTTTCCGCATGCTCAGGTACAGAAAAACCATGGCAACAGCCAGCAGAAGTACCACGAACAAGGGCGTCCAACCCGGCCTAACAATGTTCGGGTCGACGTCCAGAAGGATCATGCTGAAACTCTACTCTCCGCGGGTACGGCGATTCCGGCGAACAAATCGTCCTCAGGAATGCTGGTCTCAACAAGGCTGCGTGCTAGCTGCCACTCCTCGGTTGGCCAAGCGGACTGGTGAACCTCCAGGGGCACGGCGAACCATGGCCCGTCCGGGTCAATCTGGGTTGCGTGTGCCAGCAATGCCCGATCACGAATGTGGTAGTAATTCGCGCAGTCGATCCGCGTAGTGATCCTTGCCGCATGCTTGGGGTCTTCGGGCCAGTCTCGGAGCCGCTCGGTGTACGGCGACTCGAGGCCGCGCGCGACCATTGCCCGATCCAGGGCCAAGGTCCGATCGCGGTGGAACGTAAACGAGTAATAGAGCTTGAGCGGCTGCCACGGATCTCCGAGCTCGGGGTATGCGTCCGGGTCGGCCGCTGCTTCGAATGCCGCGACGCCGATCTTGTGACACATGAAGTGGTCGGGATGGCGGTAACCACCGTCGCTCTCGTTATACGTAGTCAGCACATGGGGTCGGAACGAGCGAATTACCTTGACCAGCGGGGCCACAGCGGCAGCGAGGTCAGTACGCGCAAAACTGCCCTCCGGGAGCGACGGCGTATCATCGCCCTCCGGCAGTCCGGAATCGACAAAACCAAGCCATACCTGCTTGATGCCAAGGACTTCCCGGGCACGATCCATTTCCTGTCGACGGATGTCGGCGATGTTGGCCAAGATGTCGGGACGGTCCATCGCTGGGTTGAGGATCGAGCCGCGCTCACCGCCCGTACAGGTTGCGACGACGACATCGACTCCCTCGGCCACGTACTTGGCCGTCGTCGCGGCGCCCCGACTCGACTCATCGTCGGGGTGCGCATGAACGTGCAACAGCCGCAAACGATCGCCCTGGGCGTCGACCCGAAGTGCGGGACGAGACATGGCCGTCATGCTGCCACCCAAGCGATCATCCCGGCCGCCACCTTCCGTTGAGCGAGACGCGCTCACCGTCGCACATTCTCTACACACAGCCACGAAAGCGGCGCCATAAGGCGATCTCCGCCGACATTCGTGGCCTCGTGCGGAGAAACGTGAGGGTTTGAGGAGGGCCTGGCAGAGGTACGCCAGGCAGAATATCCGCGTGACCGATGTTGCTGCTGAGCGACTGCGCCGCCGCTACCCCAAGCCGCGGATGCCACGCCCCCTGCTGGTTGCTTTGATCAGCGTTGGTGTCGTCCTCGCCCTTACGTGGCTCATCTGGACCGCACTCCGGCATTCGCAGCCGGCCGCCGCAGCCCACGTGCAGTCTTATCAGATCACCTCCGACACATCTGTCTCGGTCACGATCTCCGTCCAGCGACAGGATCCAACTGTGCCGGTCATCTGCTGGGTGCTGGCACAGGCCGCAGATTTTCAGCCGGTCGGTGAGCAGCAAGTGCCGATTGCCGCCAGCTCTCACCAGATCGTCAATGTGAATCTTGTCCTGACCACCTTGCGACGAGCCACTGCTGTAGAGATCAAAGGCTGCACTCTCACGTGACTGCGATTTAGCCCGTGCTTGATAACCTAGTGGGATGTCTGAAAACTCCGCCCAGGCCATTTGGCTGACCCAGGAGGCATACGACAAGCTCAGAATGGAGCTTGATTACCTCTCTGGGCCAGGGCGTGCTGCGGTGACTGCCAAGATCGCCGCGGCGCGTGAAGAAGGTGACCTCAGCGAGAATGGCGGCTACCACGCCGCCCGTGAGGAACAGGCACACCAAGAGGCTCGGATTCGCCAACTGACCCACATGCTGAACCAGGCCCAGGTCGGTGAGGCTCCAGCTAACGCTGACGAGGTCGCGCCCGGAACGCGGGTCACCATCGCCTTCGACGGGGACGAGTCCGATACCGATACGTTCTTGCTGGGATCGCGGGAGCTGATGGGACTAGACAACAGCGTCGACTCGACCAACGTGTACAGCCCGCAGTCACCGCTGGGTTCGGCAATCCTTGGCAAGAAGACCGGCGACGCGGTCTCCTACGTGGCACCCAATGGTCGCATGATCAATGTCACAGTTGTGAAGGTCGAGGCCTTTGAGGCCTGAGCGCGCCTAAATCTGGTACGCCTCGGGCAATGAGTGCCCGAGGCGTCTTGGTGTCTCGCGACGTTCTGATGTACCGGAACTAAAGCCGGCTGATCAAGTCTTGGGCCTCTCCTGGGCTCAGGGCGCCCGACGCGACCTCAGAAAGAATCTGATCACGGGTCAAGGCTGTCTCGGGTTCGGTCGACTCGCCGAGGCCAAGCTTCTCCAGCAGCTCTGCAAATCGGAGGCGTGCGGTGGGATAGGAAACGCCTAGGTGCTTCTCGACCTCGCGCAGATTGCCCCGGGATGCAAGGAACACTCGAAGCATCTCGGTTTCCTTTTCATTGAGCGCACAGAACTCACAAGGCCGAAAGACGCCAGCCAGTTCGGTGCCGCAGGATGTGCAGCCGAGCCGGATGACTGCAAGCTCAGCACCGCATACCGGGCAATCGCTCGGTGCGCGATGCTCAATCCGCTCCTGTGGTCTGCGGGACCGCTCCATCAGCCGACACCCGCATCGCTGGTGAGGTCGGAGCCAACACGAACCAGAGCGTGAGCCATGACTGCCTCGATCTCGAGCTTGGCGCTGCCATTGCCCATCACGACCTCGTCGCCCGCGCCGTTGTGACCGCCCGTCCAGCTGATCTTGCCGAGCTGAGCCTCACCCGTAACCGTGACGTCTGAGTCATCGTTCAAGGTGATCGACAAGCTTCCAGATTCAGCGCGAATCCGGTTACGCCCGGACTTGATGGTGCCCTTGATCGTTGCTTGCCCTGCCTGAACAAGGGCATCGTTGATCTCGGCTACGTCGAGCAGCTTGGCGGCTCCCGCGGTAACCCGCACCTTGCCGAGATGCGGCACTCGTTCGGTGTTCAGGCTGCCAGCAGTCACCTCGACATCGACGATCACATTCGGGTTGACGCGGAGGAAGAGCTCCTTACCGAGCCCGAGGGATCGGAAGTCGTCCAGGCTACGTGTGGCACCCCTCAGAATGCTGAAGCCGTCAAGGGAGGCACCCAATTCACCATCGCTAGAGACTTCAAGGATCGAACCGTTACGACGCAGCACGTGTGGCCCGTCGGCAGATAGCGTCGCCACGGAGGTTTCTCCAATGATGCGAACTCTGCGGCCGATCGCTCGTACGGAGATGCGCTCGACGCCACCGGTGTTGGCTGGTTTGGGGCGTACCGGCTCCTCGGCGCTTGCCTCCGAATCTGGGACCTCGGCTTCTGGAGCGTCGGAGCCATAGTTGGCCTGCTGCGGCTGGTCAGTGACGGCCGCCCAGGCATCGGAGTCGGCGGCCGATGCTGCCAGTTGTTCATTGGTTGGTTCAGAGGTTGTCTCTGAGGTGGACTGCGAGGCCTTCACGGCGTCGATTCGGCGGGCTGCCTCGGCTGCGTCGATGCGTCCGGCGGCAAGTTCCTCGAGGATGGGTTTGATGTCAGGAGTAGTCATGTAGCGAATGTAAACCGAGTCTTTCGAGAAGAGAAGATGCGGTTTCTATTCTCAGGGTGTCGTAGGGCTGATCCCTGAGAACTGGGACGTCTCGGCATCACACGCTAACGCGGGAGTTCAGAAGCTAGGTACAGCTTCTAAGAAATTGCTTGCAGCAAGCAAGTAGTTATATCGTTGCTATATGCAAGTTTCTACTGGAGCCCAGTCTTCGCGTACGGCCTTGGTGAATTCGCTCATGCATGCGCTGCTGAGTGTCGGGCGACTCATGCGGCAGCGAACCCAGGGCGAAACCGTGGATAGCGGATCGTTCTGGCTATTGAAAAATTTGGCTGCATCCGGACCCCAGCGTGTTACAGATTTGGCCGTGTGCTCAGGGCTGGATGCCTCTACGGTTTCCCGGCATGTTGCCCAGCTGCATAGCGCAGGACTCATCGAGCGGGCACCCGATCCAGCGGATGGCCGCGCCCAACGCGTGAAACTGAGCGCTGCAGGCCTCGAACGCTTCAATGCCGCCCTCAGCACTCGACGCTCGCTGTTGGAGAAATGCCTCGAGTCCTGGGATCCCGGTGATCTGAAAGAACTTGACCGGCTTCTGACCCGCTTCGCCGTTGATGTCGAGGCTTTCACAATGGAGTCGATGGAGAGAGCATGACGAAATACCAGCCGCGGCGCGCGCTCCAGGAAGAGGAGTCCACGACCGCAGCCTCGGCGCCGCCGACGACAAACGGATCGACGCCGGCGGCCAAGCAGTCATCCAGTCCACCCACCGCAACCGCCAGCCATGGCGGTGACTACTTGAGTCACCGCCAGATTCTCGTTGTCCTCGGCGGGCTGATGGCTGGCATGTTCCTCGCGGCGCTCGATCAAAGCATTGTCGCGGTGGCGTTGCCCAAGATCACCTCTGAGTTGGGCGGTCTCGACAAGCTCTCGTGGGTAGTGACGGCGTACCTGCTGACCTCAACTGCCGCTACTCCGCTTTGGGGCAAGATCTCCGATCTCCGGGGCCGCCGGCCAAGCTACCAAGCCGCAATCGTGATCTTCCTTTTCGGCTCGTTGATCTGCGGCTTCTCCCCAGAGATCGCCGATTTCCTCAGCGTGTCCGGAATCAATGTCATGATCGCCGGCCGCGCCGTACAGGGCCTGGGCGCTGGCGGCCTGATGTCACTTGCGCTCGCTGTCATCGGCGACGTGATTCCGCCTCGAGAGCGCGGAAAGTACCAGGGGCTCTTCGCCGCCGTGTTCGGCGTCTCCTCCGTTGCTGGTCCGCTGCTTGGCGGTTGGTTCACCGACAATCTGGGCTGGGAATGGATCTTCTTCATCAACATTCCGATCGGTACAGTCGCGCTAGTCGTGACCTCATTCGCCCTGAAACTGCATCACGTACGACGTGAGGCTTCGGTCGACTACCTCGGTGCTGCGACCATCGTTGGTTCGGTGACGTGCCTGGTGCTCTACCTCAGCTGGGCCGGCCCCGACGAGGGCTGGGGCTCGGCAATAGGCATTGGGCTCCTCGTTGGCACTGTCGTGCTGGTCGCACTATTTGTTCTGGTGGAGTCCAAGGCGAAGGAGCCCATCCTTCCGCTGGAACTCTTCACGCACTGGACGTTCACTTCCAACATCAGCTTCGCGATGATCATGGGTATCGGCATGTTCGGCGGCCTGATCTTTTTGCCGATCTATCTGCAAGCCGTGAGAGGCTTCAGTGCGACCCACTCCGGTCTTGCCATGTTGCCACTCGTCGTGGGTATCTTCACTACCTCGATCAGCGGCGGCCAGATCATGTCGCGGACCGGCCGTTACAAGTGGATGCCGATCACCGGCGCCCTAGTCGTTGGCGGAGCACTGTTCGCCTTCTCGACGCTCGAGGTCGACACCCCGTACTACGTCATCGCGCTGATCATGTTCGCATTCGGGATGGGGCTCGGCCTGACGATGCAGGTCGTAGTGACTGCGGTGCAGAACAGTGTCGATCGGCGAAACATG
>DATLQC010000197.1:0-27884 GCA_035535395.1 Propionibacteriaceae bacterium
TCGGTTTGCTCGGCCAACGAATCGCGATCACGGGCGGATGGGCGTCTGCATCGGCGGATTCGACCAGTTCCACGATCAATTGATCATGGCCGTTCAAAGTGCCTGAGCCTAACGGGGTGGTTTGATTGGGCATTGGGTGAACTCCTGTCAGAGAGGGGTTTGCCAAGGCCTCGGGCTGGTGCTCGCAACACCGCTCGGGGCCGCTTACGTGTTGATCTTGCTCAGAACTGGGTCATGATCACCCCCCTGCAAACCATTTGCTAACGGACGCGTTAGCACGGGAGTGGACGGGATGGCACGACGAAGTGCCGTGGTGGGGGTGAAATCCCTAGTAAAAGCCGTTTTCGGTGGTCGCAGCGCTACTGGCCGGGACGTGGGTTGCCGGATACTAACTCCCCCGGAGGCTTTCCCTGAGACTGTTCGAACGCCAAAGCGTGCTCGAGGATGCTGACCGCAGCCGCTGCATCGATCAGCTTTCGTTGCTCTTTGGCTCGCTTGCCGCCCTCCGACAGCCGCCGTGAGGCGGTCACTGTCGTCAGCCGCTCGTCCACCAGCCGCACTGGAACGCCGACCGCCGCGGCCAACCAGTCCGCCCGCTCCCGGGCCTTGAATGCTGCCGGACCCTCGCCGCCACTCAGGCTCCGCGGAAATCCGACTAACACCTCGATCGGCTCATATTCAGCCACCATGGCCGCCAGCTTGGCGACTTCGTCTCCGCCCGCCGAAACGGTCGTGAGCGGGTAGGCCAGCAGGCCGTCTGGGTCACACGCCGCAACACCAACGCGCACGTCGCCCCAGTCGAACGCCAGCCGTACGCCTTGCCGCATCTGCCGTAGGTCCTCATTTCTGGCCGAATGGCCAGCTTTGCACAACTTGCTGAGGGTCCTGCCCAGTTTGCAGCCTATGAAGGCCGTCAGCACAGTGGGTTCCTTTAGCCAACCGGGACGGCATCGCGCTCGTTCAGCGGAGGATCTCGACCAGCAGCACCGACGCACCCGACAGGCCGGTCGCGAAGGCGATGACCACGGCTGGCGCTAGCCAATAGAGCCCGCCGCCGTGCCCGATGATCAATGTGATCCCCCCGACGACGGTCAGTGCTGTGAGCGCGACGCTCGGCCGCAGGCTGCCGAGCAGCCAGAACATGGTGCCTTCGCCCGTACGGTTAGACGGGCGGATCAGCCATAGCAGAAGTCCGCCGCACACCAGCCCCATAGCGAGCACCTCGAGTCCGAGTGCAGTCGTGCCCTGCCCGGGCACAAGCAGCCATATGCCGAGCAGTAGCGGCAGGACGAATAGGACGACGTTCCCACCCGCCCTGGAGGGCAGCTTCGGTAAAGCGAGTATGCGTTCGATGTTGATCGACATTGCCACGAAGAGCAGGCCGGCCAGCGCCGCGGCGGCGCCGATGATGCCCACTCCGAACTCGAACCATGCTTCTGGCTCGTAGCCGTTCAACCGTCCTCCTCGACCCGCCGGATCCTGCCGCGGGTCCAAGGGGCGAGTCAACCACAGGGGTTCTGATCGCTAGGTGTCCGGCGGCTCACGGGGCGACACGGTTTTTAGCGGGCCCGCCGCCGAGCCCCTGGCCGATCGTTCAAGACAACGCGCGGCCTTCAGAACGACTGCAGCGCGTGCCCGATGGCATACTCCACGGCCTTGAGGGCATCCTCTGCGCGCGCCCCGTCCGTGCCGCCACCCTGAGCGATGTCGGGCTTGCCACCACCGCGGCCTCCAAGGGTCTCGCTGGCGACGCGAACCAGCTCGCCGGCATCGAGACCGCGGTCGCGGGCACCCTGGGTCGTGACGATAACCACGCTCGGCTTTTCGACCGGTCCGCCGACGACTGCAACTACCGACGGGGTCTTCTGGACCCGGTTGCGAATCTCCAGCGCCAGCGCCCGCAAGTCATTGCCGGCGACGCCGTCGGCGCGGTGGGCGATGTAGCCGATGCCCCACATGTCGTGACTCTTCGCGACGATGTTGTTCACATCGGACAATACGGTCTGGCTCTTGAGATCCGCGATCTGTTTCTCTGCCGCCTTCAGCTGTGCCAGCAGCTTGTTGATCCGATCGGGCAGCTGATCGGGCTGCACCTTGAGCGCGTCGCTCAGTCCCAGAACGAGCGACCTTTCCTTCGCGAGATACCGGAAGGCCTCAATGCCGACGAAGGCTTCAACGCGTCGGACGCCGGATCCCACACTGGATTCGCCGGTCATCGTGATCAGCCCGATCTGCGAGGCGTGCTGCACATGGGTACCGCCGCACAGTTCCCGCGACCAGGGACCGCCCATCTCGACGACGCGTACCGCCTGCTCGTCGTAGGTTTCGCCAAACAGCGCGAGCGCACCGATCTCGCGAGCCTTCGACAGCGGCATGATCGTTGCGCTGACGTTGAGATCCTTGCGGATCGCTTGGTTCGCGGCCTCCTCGACATCGGCGCGCACCTGCTGGCTGAGACCGCTCTGCCACGCGAAGTCGAGTCGCAGATAGCCCGGCTTGTTGTACGAGCCGCTTTGCAACGCCGTCGGACCCAGCACCTGCCGCAGCGCGGCATGCATGACGTGGGTTCCCGAGTGCGCCTGGCAGGCTCCAATCCGCCACTCGGCGTCGACTGCCGCAAGCACCGGTGCTCCGCTGAGCAGCTCGCCCTGCCTGACCCGTATCCGGTGCACGATCAGGCCCTTCACCGGCCGCTGCACGTCGACGACCTCGAGCTCGACGCCGTCGCCGATGATCCGGCCTGCGTCGGAGTCTTGGCCGCCAGATTCGGCATAGAACGGCGTCTGCTCCAAGACCACCTCGACCATGTCACCCTCTTCGGCGGCCTCAGCGAGCGTCCCGTCCACGACAATGCCGCGAACCTTCGACTCGGTGCTGAGTTCGGTGTAACCGGTGAAAGGTGTCGGGCCGAGCGCACGCAGGTCGCGGTAGATCTCCACCGCCTGGGCGCCTGCCTTCTTCGACTTGGCGTCGGCCTTGGCGCGATCCTTCTGCTCCTGCATCAACCGACGGAAGCCCGCCTCATCGACGTTCAGCCCCTGCTCATCGGCCATCTCGAGAGTCAGATCGATCGGGAAACCGTACGTGTCGTGCAGCTGAAACGCCCGCTCACTGCTCAGTACGGTCTGATGTTGGCTCTTGGCGTCAGCCACAGCAAGATCGAAGATCTGGGTACCGGTGGCCAAGGTTCGGCGGAAGGCATCTTCTTCGGCGTACGCGATTTGGGAGATCCGTGGCCAGTCAGAGGCCACCTCGGGGTAGGACTCCGCCATCAGGTCGCGGCTGATCGGCAACAACTCAGGCAACACAGGTTCGGTCACGCCGAGCAACCGCATGGCCCGTACCACCCGGCGCAGCAGTCGGCGCAGCACGTAGCCGCGGGCCTCGTTCCCCGGAGTCACCCCATCGGCTATCAGCATCAGTCCCGCCCGAATATGGTCACCTACCACCCGGAGTTGGACGTCGGCCCCGTGATCGCCGCCGTACTCCTTTTCGGCGAGCTCTGCGGCGCGCGCGATGACCGGATAGGACTCGTCGATCTCGTAGAGATTGGGCACGCCCTGCAGCAGGGAGGCGACGCGCTCGAGGCCCATGCCGGTGTCGATGTTCTTACGCGGCAGGGGCCGTGCTACGTCGAAGTCGTCCTTCTTGCGGACAGCGGACAACTCCTCCTGCATGAAGACCAGGTTCCAGATCTCCAGAAAACGATCTTCGTCCACGATGGGCCCACCGTCGGGGCCGTACTCCGGCCCACGGTCGACGTAGATCTCGCTGCACGGCCCGCCAGGTCCAGGCACACCCATATGCCAGTAGTTGTCGAGCAGACCACGCCGCTGAATGCGCTCCGGTGCCAGCCCGGCGATGCTCTGCCACAGGGCCGCCGCCTCGTCATCAGAGTGAAGTACGGTGACCCAGATCTTGTAAGGGTCAAACCCGTAGCCACCGCCTTCTTGCGAGCCCGTCACCAGATCCCACGCGTACCGAATCGCCTCGGCCTTGAAGTAGTCGCCGAACGAGAAATTCCCGTTCATCTGAAAGAACGTGGCATGGCGGGTCGTTTTGCCCACTTCATCGATATCGAGGGTCCGGACGCACTTCTGGACGCTCGTCGCGCGGTCGAACGGCGGAGTCTCTGCTCCAGTGAAGTACCGCTTGAAAGGCACCATGCCGGCATTGACGAACAGCAATGTCGGGTCGTTGTACAGCAGAGGTGCTGATGGCACCACTTCGTGACCGCGGGCGGCAAAGAAATCCAGGAAGCGGCGCCGAATCTCGGCGGTTTTCATGACGTGTTCCTTGGCAGTTGAATTTGGTGCTAACCGGGCGGCTGGTTTTCGGGCATACCGAGCGTGTCGCGGAGCTCGGTTTCACGCTCGGCCATTCCAGCTCGTAACCGGTCGATAAATCCGCGGGCGGATTCGCTCACGCTGCTTGCCGACTCCGCAACGCGTTGACCGATGGCTTCCGGTCTTGCCTTCTTCAGGTAGTCCCGGATCTTTAGGTAAACGAAGATCGCAACGCCCGCACCAATCAGGAACCAAAACAAGCGTCGAAGCATCATGCGCTCCGCTTGGCCTTACGGCGGGAGCCGTTGCCCTTAATGGCCTTCCGTACGCCGTAGCTGAACGCTGCCGTCTTAACTAGCGGTCCGCCGAGTGTTGCTGAGAACAGCTGAGTCATCTGAGCGGCGTTCTCGCTGACCACTGTGGCATGGCGGCTGACCGTGGCGGCATCCTCAGTCACTACGCTCAGTTTGACGAGCTCGTCGTTGGTCGCGCGCACGGTGCCGCGCAGCTCGGTCAGAATCGGGACCGACTCGTGGCCGATGTCACGCACCGCGAGCCGTACCTCCTCTAGTACCCGCCCGAGCTTGAGCAGTGGCACGGCCGTCAGTGCCACCAAGGCAACAAAGGCGATGGCGGCGATCAGACCTGCGATCTCCCCTCCGGACATTGAATTTCCTTCTCGTTGTTGATAGTGCGGAAGCGCCCCGCGCGTGACTATGTGACCTTACCCTGCTCGGACCCAGGCGAGTCTCGGATTCCCAGCACGCTCTAGTCCTCGGAACGGCCAAGTAGCTCCTCAATGCGCGCCAACCTCGTGACCATGGCCGCCTCGGCGCCGTACTCGCTGGGAATGTAGTACCGGGCGCCGGCCAGCTCGTCGGGAAGGTACTGCTGGGCAGCGATACCGTGCGGCTCGTCATGGGCGTACGCGTAGTCCTGCCCGTGCCCCAGCCGCCTAGCGCCCGGATAGTGCGCATCCCGCAGATGGCGCGGCACTAGGCCGATCCGGCCCGCGTTGACGTCGTCGAGCGCAGCATCGACGGCCTTGATCACCGCATTCGACTTCGGCGCCAGAGCGAGCGCGATGACCGCTTGAGCCAGGTTGATCCGGCCCTCTGGCATGCCGATGAACTCAACAGCTTGGGCGGCACCAACTGCTGTTTGCAGCGCCGTCGGATCGGCTAATCCGATGTCCTCTGAGGCCAAGATCACCAACCGCCGCGCGATGAAACGCGGGTCCTCTCCTGCCGCGATCATCCGAGCCAGATAGTGCAACGCTGCCTGGACATCAGAGCCTCGAATCGACTTGATGAAGGCGCTGATCACGTCGTAGTGCTGATCACCCGCACGGTCGTAGCGGACGGCTGCCTTGTCGACAGCACGCTCAACAAGTTCTGTGGTGATCAAGGTCTGCTGAGTGGCGGTCGCCCCAGCGGCCGCCTCCTCCAGAAAGGTCAGTGCTCTCCGGGCATCAGAGCCAGCAAGCCGGATGATCATGGCCCGGGCCTCAGGGTCCAGTTGGTAAGCGTCCGCAAGACCTCGGTCCACGCTCAGCGCTCGATCTAGCAAAATCGAGATGTCGTCATCGGTGAGCGACTTGAGAGTCAACAGCAAGGATCGGGAGAGCAGTGGCGAGATGACCGAGAAGCTCGGATTCTCCGTGGTAGCCGCGATCAGGGTGACCAACCGGTTCTCCACCGCGGGCAGCAGCACGTCTTGTTGAGTCTTGGAGAAGCGATGGACCTCGTCGATGAACAACACGGTTTGCCGAGCCGTACGCAAGTCCCGTCGCGCTTGGTCCAGAACCGCCCGGACCTCCTTCACGCCGGCAGTGACGGCGGAGAGCTCGACGAACCTCGAATCGGTCTGCTGGGAAACCACCGCAGCAATGGTGGTCTTGCCAACTCCTGGCGGTCCCCAAAGGAAGACCGACATGGGCTCGCCCGCGGCCAACCTGCGGAGCGGCGAGCCCGGCGCCATCAAATGATCTTGGCCGAGAATCTCTTCGAGGGTGCGAGGTCGCATCCGTACCGCGAGTGGCAGGCCGGCTCGGTCAGCGTCGCCCAGGCTGCCGCTGGGCATAGCCATTGGACCGCCGACAGTACCGCCGAAGAGATCCTCACTCATCGCCAGAGATCCTACGGATACTGGCCCAACACCGGATCGCGCGCCGCCGTGTTGAGGAGAAGTGAGGGGACACGCTTTTCGTCCCCGAGCGACGACGAAGTAGGCGGCGACAAGGCGCGATCCGCGCGGAGCGAGCAAAAGTGAGCGGAGCAATTAAGCAGGAGGCATGATGCGCATCATGAGTGAGA
Organism: Propionibacteriaceae bacterium; assembly: GCA_035535395.1. GTDB lineage: Bacteria > Actinomycetota > Actinomycetes > Propionibacteriales > Propionibacteriaceae > Microlunatus. Next base: position 6,602 of record DATLQC010000197.1, read on the forward strand.
ACGAGGTGACAGCCCTCTACGAGAAGTTGATTGCCGGATGGAACGCTCACGATGGTGAGGCGATGGCGGCGCCGTTCGCGGCGGACGGCGTGATCATTGGATTCGACGGCAGTATGAGCACCGGCAAACAAACGATCGGCGCCGAAATGGCGAGCATCTTCGCGGACCACGAAACCGGTCGCTATGCCGTAAAGGTGCAGTCAGTGAGGACGCTAGGACCAGAAGCCGTGATTTTGCGCGCCATCGCCGGATTGGTCCCCCCGGGCCAAGGTGCAATCAACGCGGAGACCAACTCTCATCAAACTGTCGTTGCCGAGTCGCAAGACGGTCAATGGAGGATTGTGCTGTTTCAAAACACTCCAGCACAGTTCCATGGCCGCCCAGAGCTGGTCGAGGACATGACCCGAGAGCTGCAAGCAGTCGCGGACGCAGCAACATAGCGCCCTATATTCGCCTTAGCCGGCCGGACGTGATTTTCGGCCGTGCAGCAGCTCTGAAGGCCGCTCTATTAGCCCGTAACCGGGTGGTTGGACTTGAACAGGTCCTCAGGGTCATAGCGGCGCTTCACCTCCCGGAGGCGGTCGACCGTCTCCGGGAGGAACGCCTTGGTCATCTCTAAGCGCTCCTCAGCAAAGTTGAGGTACATACCGGCGTCGTACGGCGCCAGGGCGGCCTTGAAAGCGCCGAGCCAGGCGCGGATTGGCGCCAGCGCTTCAGGAGTCGTGACGAAGCCGGCCCCGAAGGCGAGGAATGAGCCCGGCAACCTAGCGAGTGCACCGGCATCTTCTGGTGTCCGCGACAGGGCGCCGCCGGTATGCCGCAGGTCGACCAACAGAAGTTGGGAGCCAGAACCAGGCCCGACAGCCTCCAGTAAGGAGTCGATCGCTGCTGCCGGTAGTTCCTCTGTCACGATTGAGTCCGCCCAGTAGGGTACGGGCTCCGGCGGATCCATGTGCAGGTCGGCAATCCCTGCTGGTGGCTGGGCCGCCATGGTGTCGATAACAGCGGTGCCGAGCTGGCGCAGCGGCTCCACCAGCCCCTCTCCGTCCGCCGGGTCACCGCAGTAAATCGCCTCGACCACCGTAAATGACTTGCCTCGAACCGGTTCGGGTATCTCTGGAATCGGCGGGAAATTCATGAGCCGGCCGACCGAAGTCATCTCATCGGGTACGCCGCTGGTCCATTCATGCCAGCCGTGCAGGACATCGCTCGCCTGCTCGGCGGGAAAGAACAGCGCGCCGGCGTAGATCTCGCGTAACGGCAGCAGGCCGAACTCCAGCGCGGTAACGACACCAAAGCTGCCACCCCCGCCAGGCAGCGCCCAGAAGAGATCAGGCTCGTTGTCCACATCAACCCGAATCTGTTGGCCGTCGGCGGTGACGAGCTCGAATGCAGTCACCCGATCGGAAGCCAGCCCGTGCTTGCGAGCGTAGAAGCTGACGCCGCCACCAAGCGTGTAACCCACGATGCCAACGCCCGGGGACGAGCCATGCAGGGCAGCGAGACCCAGCTCGGATGCCCGCGGTACCAAATCGCCCCAGAGGGCGCCAGCGCCGATCCGCGCAGTGCCAGCATCGGCATCGATCTCAACGCCGTCGAGACTCGCAGTGCGTAGCAGCACGGTGTCGGTAAGCGGGCCGAGAGGAGCCGCCAGATGTCCGGTGCGCTGGGCCGCGACATGCCTGCCGTCGGCGGCTGCCGCTCGAACAACATCACTGACCTCATCCGCGCTGCGCGGCAGGGCAATGCCGGCCGGCTGCTGATCGATCAGGACATTAAATGCGCCACGTTCCAAATTCCAGTCGGCATCCTGTGCGGTCAGAAGTTCAACGGGCATGGCGCAGCCCTTCGGTCGAGTGGATGAGCTTGCGCCTAAAATTACTCGTCCCGGAGGGATTTGACGCTCAGAAAAGTGCTCGAAGATGCCATCTGATATCAGACATCCGGCTGAACGTCGATCCCAGCCTCTTTGCGCTGGTCAGGAGTGATCGGCGCTGGAGCATCGGTGAGTGGATCCACGCCACCGCCGGTCTTCGGAAACGCGATCACGTCGCGGATGGAGTCGGTTCCGGACAGCAGGGCACAAATCCGGTCCCAGCCGAAAGCGATCCCGCCGTGCGGCGGCGGGCCGTAAGTGAACGCCTCCAGCAGGAAGCCGAACTTTTCCTGTGCCTCGTCCTTCGGCAGCCCCATCACAGCGAACACGCGCTCTTGAATGTCCCTGCGGTGGATACGGATCGAGCCGCCGCCGATCTCGTTGCCGTTGCAGACGATGTCGTACGCGTACGCCAGCGCCGAGCCGGGATCGATATCGAAGGTGTCCAGGTTCTGCGGGGCCGTAAAGGCATGGTGTACCGCGGTCCAGGCACCCGCACCGACCGTGACATCGCCGGCGGCCAACGCAACAGTTGCTGGCTCAAAGAGCGGGGCGTCTACAACCCAGCAAAATGCCCAGGCGTTTTCGTCGATCAGCCCGATGCGGCGGCCGATCTCCAGCCGGGTCGCACCAAGCAGCGACTGCGCCAGAGCGCGGGGACCGGCAGCAAAGAAAATGCAGTCTCCTCGTGCGGCACCGACCTCAGCAGCAAGCCCATTGCGCTCCGACTCCGAGAGGTTCTTCGCGACCGGCCCGCCAAGCTCGCCTTCGTCGCCGACCAACACGTACGCCAGGCCGCGATGGCCGCGCTGCCGAGCGAAGTCCTGCCAAGCGTCCAGCTGCCTACGCGGCTGGCTGGCACCACCCGGCATCACCACCGCACCGACGTACTCGGCCTGAAAAACCCGGAATGGTGTGTGGGCGAAGTAATCCGTCAGATCGACGATCTCTTGCCCAAACCGCAGGTCTGGCTTATCGGTCCCAAAGCGATTCATCGCGTCGGCGTACGTCAGCCGAGGCAGCGGGGTCGTCACCTCGACCCCGATCAAGCGCCAGATCGCCACGATCAGCGCCTCGGTGAGTTCGATCACGTCAGCTTGATCAACGAAGCTCATCTCGACGTCGAGCTGAGTGAACTCTGGCTGTCGATCTGCCCGGAAGTCCTCGTCGCGATAACAACGAGCGATCTGAAAGTAACGCTCCATGCCAGCGACCATGAGCAGCTGCTTGAACAGTTGCGGGCTCTGCGGCAGCGCGTACCAGCTGCCTGGCCTAAGTCGGGCGGGAACCAAGAAGTCGCGTGCGCCCTCGGGAGTGGAGCGGGTCAACGTGGGCGTTTCGATCTCGACGAACCCGCGCTCGGCGAGCAGCGTACGCGCCACCCGATTGACCTCGCTGCGTAACCGGATCGCTGCTGCCGGTCCTGGCCGGCGCAGGTCGAGGTAGCGGTATTTGAGCCTGGTCTCCTCGCCGACATTGACGCGCTCGTCTATCTGGAAGGGCAACGGTCCCGACGGACTCAGCACCTCCAGCGCGGTGGCGACAACCTCCACCTCGCCCGTTGGCAGCTCCAAGTTGGCGTTGCCCTCTGGCCGCAGCTCGACCTCACCGGTGACGAGGATGCAGTACTCGTTACGCAGGTCGTGCGCCCCCGATGCCGCCAACATCTCATCACGCACCACCACCTGAACAACGCCAGATGCGTCCCGAAGATCAAGAAAGGCGACCCCACCATGATCACGGCGGCGAGCCACCCAACCAGCCAGGGTCACCGGGGTTCCGGCCTGCACGGCACGCAGAGTGCCGGCGCCGTGGGTGCGCATCACGAGCTAGTGGTCCTTTCCTTGTGCCTTAAGTCCTTGCGTCCTAAGTCCGTGGGTCTTGAGCGACATTCGATCCTACGGGCGGGCCGCCCGCAGTCCGCACCCCTTTATTTTTAGATCAGACCGGTCGTTGGGTGAGGCCCCAAGCGTTTGTGTTCCACCGCAACGCAACCGAGACTTGCCACGTGAGCAGGCTTGCGCTGCGCATGATCGTCCTGGTGGCCTCGGTGCTGCTCGGCACCTGCGCGGCGCTTGTCGATATCAGGCCAGCGTTCGCCTGTAGTTGCGCGGGTATTTCGACCGGTCGCGCTCTGCGAGAAGCCGACGCCGTGTTCCGTGGCAGCGTGCTCAGTAAGGACATTGTTGGCCGGGGCGACGCCGCTCGCACCGACATCCGCTTCGCCGTCGACCGCGTGTACAAGGGCACCGCTTACACCGAACAGGTCGTGGCGTCACGGCACGACGCCGATGCCTGCGGTCTGGACCCCGAACTCGGGAGCACGTGGGTGATCTTTGCAATCGAGGGCATTGAGGGAGAGGGTGATCGAGCCGTCAACCGGCTGGTCACTACGTTGTGCAGCGGCAATCTGCCGACCGGCATTGCACCGCCCATCCTCGGTCGCCCTAGACCCCCGCTCGCTGGAGCCTCTGATCGTGAGGAGAGGTCCACCAATACCGATCGAATCGTCTCTCGGGGGCTCGCCATTGCGGGGATCGGTGGGCTTGCCATTGTCACCATTGCCGTGATCGGTGTTGCAGTGCTCTGGCGGCCCGGTCGCCCTGGATGATCTATTCGAGGCGATCAGGGGCGAAACGTCGATCCGGTTCTTTGCAGCGCCCCCTCGACAACGGGGAGAGCTCCCCGACGCACCGCCTTCACCAACGTCGCATGATCAGCTTCGGTTTGGTCGGCATACGCGCGGGCAAACTTCGCAAGCGCTTGATCCAACTTGTCACCCGCACCGGCATAGCCGGCGATCATTGAAGCGCCGCTGGTACGAGCATGACCTTTTGCCAGTAAGTGACCCACAATGCCCGCATAGTCGGTCAGCGCAGCCGCGTCGATGGCATCCAGTGGGATGGTGCCTTTCATATTGCGGAACTGCCGCACGTAATACTGCAACTCACCGATCGTGGTCCACCCCAGCAACGGGTCGCTGACCGTCTGCAGAGCCTGCTGATACTCCACGACCCGCTGCCCCTGATGCTCGTGCCACGCAGACTCACCGTGCACGTAACGCGCCAGGACTGAGCGACGAGCCTGCTTGAGCTGCAAGAAGATCACATCGTCAGGACTGCTCCCTTCGAGCAGCGCCACGTACGCCCGCAGGCCCACGCTGCCCACGCCCACGACCTTGTGCGCGACATCGATGAGGGTGTAGCCACCAACCACACGCCGCCAATGGGGTTCGAGTGTCTGAAGGTAGTCATCCAGCGACGCTGCGACAGCCTCATAGTCTTGGTCGTTCAGCCGGGTAATCAACGGCGGATCCTCGACGATCTGCCGTTGCCCCTCCCGTTCGGCGGTAAAGCGTGGAAGCGCACGGTCGCTGGTGCGCGAGCGTGCGCGTTTGGCCGAACGTTCGATCTCATCCCGCAGCGACTTCTCAGTGGCTGTCTCGTGGAGTCGGCCGACATCGAGGCGGTTGTAGCTGCGCATCAGGAGCGGCTGGTCGGCCAGGAATCGCAGTTCGCTGCGATACGCCGCGACACATGCCAGAACCGAGGAGCGGCACTGGTCCTCTGATGACCCGTTCTCTCGGCCTGCGACCCAGATGCTGGCGACCAGCCTTCGCAGGTCCCACTCCCAGCCGCCGGGATGCGCTTCGTCGAAATCGTTCAGGTCGATGACCAATTCGCCCTCGGGTGAGGCGTAGAAGCCGAAGTTGCCCAGATGTGAGTCTCCGCAGACGACCGGATTGATGCCCGTCGCGGGGAGTCGCGCGACATCATCGGCCATCACAATGGCCGTACCGCGCAGGAAACCGTACGGCGAGCTCACCATCCGGCCGACGCGAATGGGGATCAGCCAGTCCAGCCGGCCCGTGTGCGACTCGATGATCAACTCGACCGGGTTGGGGCGGTCATCCGAAGCCCGCCACATGCCGAGGCTCTTCCGTGGCACTTCGCGCCGCAGCGCCCGGCCCATGGCATACCGCTCCGCTCGGGTACTGGGACGCTTGCGAACGGAGGCATAGACCTCGCTGTCCGCCGACGCCAGAACGGTGTGGCCGGACGACCGCACTGTCACGATCTTCTCCTCGGCTGTATTGCAGGTAACCCTATCGGCCCCGGTTTTCACGTCAGCCAGTGATCGTCAGCTCCAGTTCCTTTCCTGCAAAGGTCGCCAGGTCGGCCGCCGCAGCCTCGACCAGCGGCTCAGAGCGTGCCCTCACAGCCGGAGCAAGCATGACTTCCATGATCATCTTCCGGCTCTTGAAGGTCCGACGCCATAGACCGACGTTGGTCTCGGCGATGATCACGCAGCCTACGAACAGATCCTCACCCCGTTGATGCGGATGACCGTCCGCTTGGGGAAAGTTGATCACCGGATAGCTCAACGTGACCTCGTCGTAGAGCGGCAAAAGCAGCGCGGCTGACGACGGCTTCGCTGCTGGCCCCTCGAGGTCGAACCACACTTCGACTCCTTCAACGGTTGCGCACTCTAATCGATCTTTGACCGCATCTAGGGCCTCGCGGCATTGACCAATCGTGAGCGAGGACCAACGGGCAAGGTCCTGGATGCTTGCCGGACCGTGGCCGATGAAGAATCGGTGAGCCAGCTCGGCGGCGTCACCGGTCGCAGCTCGCGAATGCGGCGTCCGCTCATCCAAGAGGGCGTAGGTCTGTTGCGCACCCCGCATCGGCCCGCTGCAGATCAGCCCTTCCAGCTCCGCATTCATGACGATGTAGGCCAAATGGACGCGTTGGCTGGCTAGGCCTCGATCGGCTAGGCCCTGGGCCAGCTCGGCTCGAGTCCGGTACCGCCCGCCCTGCAGCTGCTCGATGATGAACTCAGCGCCGCGCTCCAAAGTGGCTGGATCGAGGCCCTCCTGACGGTAGATCGTCTGATTGAGCCGTTGCACTCGCGGCGCCGTCAGCTCCAAGATCCAGCGGATGTCCTCAGCCGCTACGAAGTGCCAGGTGGGGCGCAGGATGTGGGTTCTGAGGAAGGCGCCACGGTTGAACTCGGCTTGCACGTCGGCCGCCGTTAGACCGGAGCTTCTCATCCCGAGCGACCACATCGCGTGGGCATACTCCTGGGACTGCACACATTGGAGTAGCCGGACCGCGTCGACAGCTGTTCGCAATTCGCTGCCGTGCAGCCGTTGAGTTGCGAGCCGGCGGCGAAGCACCTCGGAGCGCGTCATCGCTGTCATGATGTCGGGACCTTAGCTGAGCCCAGAGGGCGGCGTGACGCGACATATCACGAGCTCTCAGAGGGCCAATTTCCGACACGCCGGGCCACTTTGCCGTTTTCCGCCCCGGCGGCGTTGCGCTGTCTTAGACTCCCGAAGGCAGGTTCCCACCAGACGCGAGGATGCCCCCCTGTATGCCTCAGATCCTCATCCGGGCACATAAGAACCCGTTCAACGTCGCCGACGCCGATACCACGTATCGGCAGAATCTCATTGGCAACAACACTGGCAACTTGGTGTTCAGCCAGGCGGTCTATCGGCTGCTGTCGACAGCCGACGCGGACCTAGAGACCTCCGGGCTGGCCAAGAGCCACCCGCGAGTCATCAATTCCAGGTTTGACCACGTCGTCATTCCGCTGGCAAACGCGTTCCGATCGAGCTACCTCGAGACGCTCGACGCTCTGAGCAATCTCATCGAGCAACTGACAACCCCCGTCACTGTGCTGGGCGTTGGCGAGCAGGCTTCACTGAATGGCGTCTACAAGGGCGCGGACAGCGTCAAGCCAGCTGTTACGCGATTCGTCCGTGCAGTCTTGGACCGTTCGCCATCAATTGGCGTCCGCGGTGAGCGGACTCGCGACTACCTGCAATCGCTTGGCTTCGGTGACGAGCACATCAAGGTCATCGGTTGCCCGTCGATGTTCATGTACGGGCCCAACCTGAAGGTGGAGCGGAGAGTGGAGTCGCTCAACTTCGACTCCCCGATAGCTTTCAATGTCTCACCGTATGTGCCACAGATGGGTCGGATTTCTCTGTACGCCGCGGAGCATTTCCCGAACCTGGTGTACATGGCCCAGAACATTCAAACCCTTGAGCTGATGCTGTACGGCAGCTACCCCAAGGGCAAGAAGATGACCGCCATGGCTGATGCGGGTGCGCCGATCACACTCGACCATCCGCTGATTCGATCCGATCGCGTCCGGTTCTTCCTCGACCCGAAGACCTGGTTCGAGCACCTGGCCGAATACGACTTCTCTTTCGGCACTCGGATCCACGGCAATATTGCCGCCTTGCTGGCCGGGACGCCGGCCCTGCTCCTCGCCCATGACTCGCGCACGCTCGAGCTGGCGGAGTATCACGAGATTCCGCATCGCACGATCACCAGTATCGACAAAGATGACGCTGACGCCATTAGCCTCTACGCCGAGTGCGACTGGAACCGGCTCAACAAGGCCCATCCTGATCGTTGGGACAGTTTCGCTGCCTTCCTCGGAGATCATCGCCTGACGCACGTCTACGAAGAGGGTCAAGACCCCAACGCCTTCGACGAGCGGTTAGCGGCAACGGAGTTTCCACCGCCCGTACGTACCCTGATGGGCTTCTCGCCTGAAGAGCTGTACGAAATGCGGCGCACCGTCACCGATCTGGGCCGTGAGCTGCACATCGCGTACAACGACCTCAACGGTGGAGCCAACTCGCGCAGACCACGCAGGTTTCATCAGCGCGCGTGGAACAAGATCGACCGGGCAGTCCGCAGCCTCAGCATGATGGCGTGAGGCTGACGACCCTCGGCTTCAAGTCTTCCGTACTCGGCATCCACGCGTCTGGGTCGGCGGCCACCTGCTCGCCGGTGCGGATGTCCTTGACTTCCCCGCCGACTGTTCCGCCGAACCACACGTACGGGATGCCGCGGCGGTCGGCGTAGCGGATCTGACGGCCGAACTTCTCCGCTCGGGGCGCTACCTCGGTCGGGATGCCGCGGGCCCGGAGCCGCTCAGCGACCTCGATGGCAGTCGTCCGAGTCTCCTCGCTGTCGACAGCAACCAGCACCGCCGTAGGCACCGGCCGTGAGGCGTGCAGCGTTCCCTTGGCCAGCAACGGTGCCAGCAGTCGGGTCACCCCGATAGACAGTCCGACGCCGGGGTATGTGATCCGACCATCGGTGGCCAGTGAGTCGTAACGCCCGCCTGAGGCGATCGAGCCCCACGATTCAAACCCGACGAGTTCGGTCTCATAGACCGTGCCGGTGTAGTAATCGAGGCCCCGCGCGATCTTCAGGTCGGCGATCAGTCGGCCCGGGACATAACGGGCTGCCGTGGTCACCACGTCGGTCAGCAGCTCGAGTCCCTCCGTTAGCTGATCATGCTCGACACCCAGTCGCCGCACCTCGTCGACGAATGACGCGTCGGCGGAGCTGATCTGGGCCAGCTCTACACAGCGCCGGGCCTGGCTTTCGGTGATCTTGACCTCATTGATCAACTGCTCGACCACCTGATCGGGGCCAATCTTGTCGATCTTGTCGACCTGTCGCAACACTGCCGCGGGATCGCTGATACCCAATCCTAGATAGAAACCCTGCGCCAGCTTGCGGTTGTTCACCCGCATCAGCACCGGCGGCAGACCAAGATCAACGTGAAGTCGCTCGAGTGCGGCCAAGGTCACCAGCGGCAGCTCGACGTCATGATGCGCAGCGAGTGTTTCGGCGTTCACGATGTCGATGTCGGCTTGGGTGAACTCGCGATAGCGACCCTCTTGCGGACGCTCACCGCGCCAGACCTTCTGGATCTGGTACCGCCGGAATGGGAATGCCAGCTGGTGGGCGTTCTCTAGCACGTAGCGGGCGAATGGCACGGTCAGATCGAAGTGCAAACCAAGATCAGCCGGTCCGTTCTCCCCATGCAGGCGCTGGACGGCGTAGACCTCCTTGTCGATTTCGCCTTGTTTGGCCAGACGATCCAGCGGTTCCACCGCGCGGGTCTCGATGGAGGCGAAACCGTGCAGTTCAAAGGTCTCTCGGAGCCGATCAAGCACGAACTGTTCGATGATCCGAGCTTCCGGGGTGTATTCCGGAAAGCCGGACAGCGGCTTGGGGCGACTCACATTACTCCTTGCTGTCAGCCGGCCGCCGAGCGGCCGGAGGGGACAGTTCTGCCAGATTCTGCAAATACGGGTTGCCGGCGCGCTCCCGGGCCATCGTGGTTTGCGGGCCGTGTCCGGGGAGTACGGCGACCGTGTCCGGCAATGGCAGCACTTTGGTGCGCAGGCTCTTCAGCATGTCCGCCATGTTCCCGCCTGGCAAGTCAGTTCTGCCGATCGAGCCGGCGAACAACACATCGCCGGAGAAGACTACCGAGTCGATGTCGGCGTGCCCGGGGTAGGCGGTCTGAAACATCGTCGAACCAGGCGTGTGCCCAGGTGCATGGATCGCGTCGAAGGTGAGACCGGCGATCGCTACCTGCGCTCCATCGTTCAACTCGCGTACGTCGTCGGGCTCGGTGAAGGTTGCCGAGCGCCCCGTCAGGCGCTCCAGGAGTAGCCGAGTCTCCTCCCCCATCGCCAGCAACGGGTCCGTCAGCAGCACCCGGTCGTCTGGATGCACCCAGCAGCTTGAGGCGTACGAGCGGCACAACGGCGTGACCGAGAACATGTGATCAAGGTGACCATGAGTGAGCATGACGGCCACTGGCTTGAGCCGATGCTCCAAGATCAACTCAGCAACACCGGCCGTCGCATCCATCCCTGGATCGATGATCACGCATTCCTCGCCAGGTGCCGTAGCCGCCAGATAGCAGTTGGTCTGCCATGGTCCAGCAGGAAATGAGGCTAGGAGCACACGTTCGAGACTATCGAGACAATCGGGCAGGATTGAGCTATGACCGAACGCGCTGGACCCGAAAGCATGGGCCCGGGCGCCTTCGGCCGGGTCGATAGCGATGGCACGGTCTACGTCCGCACGTCGGCGGGGGAACGGGTCGTCGGTCAGGTGCCCGGGGTCGCGGCTGATGAGGCCCTGGGCTTTTTCACTCGTAGATTCGAGTCGCTGGAGGTGGAGGTCGCGCTGCTGGAGCGGCGCATCGCCACCGGAGCGGTCTCGCCCGACGATGCGGTCGGCTCGATCAACAAGCTGCGTCATGCGATTTCCGATGCCCGCGCAGTCGGTGATCTGGACGGGCTGCAGGCACGGTTGGAGGCGCTGTCTCCGCTGATCGCTGAACAGCGGGCTGCCCGTAGGGCGGAAAGAGCCCGGCAGCAGGAGGAGACTCGGGCCGCGAAAGAGCGGTTTGTTCTCGAAGCGGAGCGGCTGGCTGGCGGGAACGACTGGCGAGGGGGTGTGAACCGGTTTCGCGCCTTGTTGGAGGAGTGGAAGGCGCTCCCCCGCCTCGACCGGGCAACCGACGACGCACTCTGGCATCGGTTTTCTAGCGCTCGAACCACGTACACGCGGCGCCGCAAGGCTCAGTTCGCACAGCAGAATGAGCAGCGTGAGGCGGCACGGGTGATCAAGGAGCGGCTGGTGGCCGAGGCGGAGGCGCTGGCTAGCTCAACGGACTGGGGCCCGACGACGGGTGCCTATCGTGATCTCATGGCGCGCTGGAAGGCGGCCGGACCGGCACCGCGTGATGTCGATGAATTGCTGTGGAAGAGGTTCCGCGGAGCCCAAGATCGCTTTTTCATGGCCAAGCAGGCGGCCTTTACCGAGCAGGACGCGGAATTCCGGGTCAACGCTCAAGCGAAGGAAAGGCTGCTGGCCGAGGCCGAGGCACTCCTGCCGGTGCGTGATCCCAGCGCTGCCCGGGCCTCGTACCGAGACATCCTCCAACGGTGGTCGGTCATTGGCAGGGTGCCTCGTGACGCCGTGCGCCCACTGGAGTCTCGACTCCGCGCCGTGGACAATGCGATCAAGGCTGCCGATGAGGAGCGCTGGAGGCGCAGCAACCCCGAGGCAAAGGCGCGGGCAGCCGATACCGCAGCCAAGTTGGAGGCCCAGATTGCAGCGCTCGAGGCACGGGCTGCAGAGGCTGAGGCACGCGGCGATCACGGCGCCGCACAAGAGGCGGCGGCCTCAGCTGCTACCTATCGCGAGTGGCTTGCGCAGGCTCAGCGGACAGCGAGTGATCTCGGTGGTTAATCCGTGCATGATTGCTTCGCTCGCTGAGCGAGCTTGGCGAGCGAAGCAATAATTCCTCAGCGCAAGTGACCTCGGTGGTTAATCTCCGGATCGCGCGCCGCCGTGCTGAGGAGGAGGGAGTAGACACGCTTCATCGTCTGCGAGTGACGACGAAGTAGGCGGGCTTACCGCGCGATCCGCGCTGAGCGAGCTTGACGAGCGAAGCAATAACTATTGTTGGATGCGGTATGCCTCGTAGACCGCGGGCACACCGCGTACCGCACGCAGCACATGATCCAGATGGGTCGGATCCGCAGTCTCGAAGGTGAACTTGGCCCGGCAGATGCGGTCCTTACTCGTGGTCAGGGCGGCCGACAAGATATTCACGTGCTGGTCAGACAGCGCACGGGTGATGTCAGAAAGCAGCCGATTCCGATCGAGCGCCTCAATCTGAATGGCCACCAGAAATGAACTCTTCGCGTTCGGCGCCCACTCGACCGGAATGAGCCGCTCCGGTTCGGCTCGCAGACTGGCGGCGTTGCTGCAGTCGACGCGGTGCACCGATATCCCCGATCCGCGAGTCACGAAACCCAAGATTTCGTCCCCTGGCACTGGCGTACAGCACTTTGCCAGCTTGACCAGCAGGTCACTCGCGCCGATCACTCGGATACCGCAGTCAATGGCACCGCTGCTCCGACGCCGTCGACCGGTGACAACGCGATCTTCGCTGATCTCCTCGGCGACCGTCTCATCGCCGCCCTCAACCGCGATCAGCCTGTTGACCACGGCTTGCGCACCAACAGTTCCCTCGCCGACTGCCGCGTACAAAGCGGTGACATCGGACAGCTTGAAGAATCCGGCGACAGCCGTCAGGTGCTCAAGGGTAAGCAGTCGCTGCAGCGGCAGCCCGCCCTTACGCAGCTGGCGCGCCAGCAGCTCCTTGCCGTTCTCGATCGACTCCTCGCGACGCTCGCGGGTGAAGTAATGCCTGATCTTGTTGCGCGCACGTGGGCTACGAACGAACGTCAGCCAATCTCGGCTCGGTCCGGCGTTCTCGGCTTTGGAAGTGAAGATCTCCACCACGTCGCCGTTCGCCAAGACCGACTCCAGCGGAACCAGGCGGCCGTTCACGCGGGCACCGATGGTCTTGTTTCCAACCTCGGTATGGATGGCGTACGCGAAGTCGATCGGCGTGGAGCCCTGAGGGAGTGAGATGACGTCGCCTCGCGGCGTGAAGGCGTAAACCTCGTTGGTGTTGATCTCGAACCGCAGCGAGTCCAAGAACTCCCCTGGGTCAGCCGTCTCGCGCTGCCAGTCCAGTAGCTGCCGGACCCAGATCAGCTCGCCAGCGTCGTCGGCGCCCTTGACCGGCAGCAGCGCTCCACCTTTGCCTTCCTTGTACTTCCAGTGAGCTGCGACACCGTACTCGGCGCGACGGTGCATGTCATCGGTCCGGATCTGCAGCTCGACCGGCTTACCCTCTGGCCCGAGAACGGTGGTGTGCAAGGACTGGTACATGTTGAACTTCGGCATCGCGATGTAGTCCTTGAACCTGCCAGGCAGCGGGTTCCAGCGGACATGCAGCACACCGAGTGCGGCGTAGCAGTCACGGGGGCTCTCCACCTGGATGCGCAGGCCCACCAGATCGTAGATCTCTTGGAAGTCCCTGCCGCGTACCACCATCTTCTGATAGATCGAGTAGTAGTGCTTGGGTCGACCAGTCACGGTCGCCCTGATCTTGGCAGCGCGGAGGTCGGAGTGAACCTGGTCGATGACCCGCGAGAGATACTGGTCGCGGCTCGGGGCAGCCTCGGCGACGAGCCGCACGATTTCGTCGTAAACCTTGGGATACAGGGTGCCGAACGCCAGGTCCTCCAGCTCCCACTTGATCGTGTTCATGCCGAGCCGGTGGGCTAGTGGCGCGAAGATCTCCAGCGTCTCAGACGCAATCCGAGACTGCTTGTCTGGCCGCAGGTAGTGCAAGGTCCGCATGTTGTGCAGGCGGTCGGCGAGCTTGATCACCAGAACCCGGATGTCCCGGCTCATCGCCACGACCATCTTGCGGATGGTCTCGGACTTTGCGGACTCGCCGTACTTGACCTTCTCTAGCTTGGTGCAGCCATCGACCAGCAGCGCGACCTCTTCGCCGAACTCATGTGTCAGCTGGACGAGGGTGTAGTCGGTGTCTTCTATTGTGTCGTGGAGCAAGGCCGCGCAGAGCGTCGCCTCCGTCATGCCGAGCTCCGCGAGGATCGTCGTCACGGCCAGCGGGTGGGTGATGTACGCGTCACCGCTTTTGCGTACCTGGCCGGCGTGCAGTCCCTCTGCCTTGCGGTACGCGCGCTCAACCAGTCCTAGGTCTGCCTTGGGGTGATTGGCGCGGATGATCTTGAACAGCGGATCCAGAGCGGGAGTCTGGGGCCGGTTGGAACCCAGCCGTGCGATGCGCTGGCGCATCTTGACCCGCTGTTGTTCAGCGGAGGCGCTGATTCTGACGGGGAGGCTGGGGCTCGGCTCGCTTGTGCCGTCGGTCTCGGTCTCGGGCAGGATAAGCGCCCGGCGCGGCTCATGGGCGACATGGCCTCGCGGCCCTGCGGGCCTGGCCTCCGGGATTGACGACCGAATGGCCGCCCCGTGATCGCTCACAGCGCGTTCCTCCTCAGCTGGATGCCATTCTAGACAACTCGTTGCTTGGCTCCGCAGAACTCTCCGCCGAAATGGACCAAGACCGCTGTTTTTCTTGCGTTAGATGGCGATCCTTACGTCGCGATCAGCTCGCTTGCGCCGCACGGTTTCGCCGCGACGCACTAATCGTTTCCTGCTCAACCTCTTCGGCCGCGTGACGTACTACGACGACCTGGTCGCCTGCCTCCAATCTGGCAACCGTGGGGTCGTAGAAACGGCGTAGCGTCTTGTTGCGGACCACCGCTATCACCCGTTCCCCATCGACTTCACCTGGTGAGCGGCCGATCTCCTCCTTGGTGACCGGCCGTTCCGCGACCTCCAGGCCCTCATTGCTGGACAGCAAGTCTTCGATGATCGCACCGAGGTTCGGGCTGACCGCTGACAACCCAAGAACTCGCCCAACTGCTTCGGATGAGGTCACCACGGCGTTTGCCCCCGACTGACGTAACAGCGAGGCGTTGTCATCCTCACGTACCGCTACCACGACATGCGCACTCGGGTTCAGCTGGCGCACCGTAAGCATGACCAGGATCGCCGAGTCATCCCGATCGACAGTGATGAGCACCTCGCGGGCCTTCATGATCTCGGCTCGGCGCAGGATTTCACGCCGCGTCGCATCACCTTCGATCGCGGCGTATCCGCGTACGTTTGCATCGATAATGGCGGACGGCCGGCTGTCGATGACGACGACCTGGCCGGGATTGGCACCGTTGTTCTGAAGGGTCTCGACGGCACTCTTGCCCTTAGTGCCAAAACCAACGACCACCACATGATTGCGCATCCGTTTCCTCCAGCGTGCGTCTTTGAAGATGCGACGGCCATGGTGCGCCAACACCTCGAGAGTCGTCCCGACCAACAGTACGAGGAAGGCGACGCGCAAGGGCGTGACGATGATGGCACTTAAGACCCGCGCGTGCGGCGCCACTGGCGTGATGTCCCCGTAACCCGTCGTGGTGATGGTCACCGTCGCGTAGTAGATCGCATCGATGAGATCGACTTGACCGTCGCCGTAGGTGTCGCGGTAGGAATCTCGATCGACCCACACCAGCAACACCACGGTCAATAACAGCAGCAGCGCCAGTAGCCCACGCCTCAGCAGCTCCACTGCAGGTGAGGAGGTATGGGTCGGAAGGCTGACCAGCGCCTCGTTCGTCCAAGACCGACTTGACCCATCCCGGCGCGCCGGCTCAGTGAGGCTCATGTGCCTACTTCTTCCGCTGGCTGCGCGGTTTGTTCTGCGGTTGGGGACGCTTTGCCGCCCCCTCGCGATGGGCCGCCTCGCGAGGGGCCGCCTCGCGAGGGGCCCCCTCGCGATGGGATCGCACGTCCGATTTGACGGTCATTTCGACTGAGCTCACCCGCTTGGCGCCGTTTCCCGCCAGGGAACCCGCCTGCTCAAGCTCTGCGTTGCTTGGTTCGCTGATCTCCTCAGCGGCGTTAGTGCCAACCACCTCTGGGCTCGTCGGGGTCGATGCCGGGGTTGTGGCCACCCGCTCCTTCTGGGCCTCCTTGGCGCGGCGTGCCCGAACCCGCGCGGCCAATTTCTTCATATCCGGCTCCCGCTCCTTCATCTGAGCCAGGAGCGGAGTCGCGATGAAGATCGAGGAGTATGCACCCGACACCATGCCAACGAAAAGCGCCAGCGCGAGATCTTTTAGCGGACCCTCACCCAAGATCACGGCGCCCGCGAACAGCAGCGCGACGACCGGCAGTACGCCGATGATGGTGGTGTTGATGGACCGGACCAGCACCTGATTAACGGCGAGGTTGGCAGCTTCGGAGTAGGTCCTGGCCGTACTGGAACGAAGGTCACGGACATTTTCCCGGACCTTGTCGAAGACGACCACCGTGTCGTAGAGGGAGTAACCGAGGATGGTCAATACGCCAATCAATGTGGCCGGTGTCACAGTAAAACCCACCAGGGCATAAATGCCGATGGTCAAGATCAAGTCGTGAACCAGCGCGATCAGCGCGGCGGCCGACATCTTGGCGTCTCGGAAGTAGATCCCGATAACCAGTGCGACAAGCGCGAGAAACACCCCGAGCGCGATCAGTGCTCGCTCGGTGATCTGGCCGCCCCAGGAGGCTCCGATCAGGCTGTACGCCACCTGGTCGGAAGGGATGCCAACCTCCTTGGCGATCGCGGCGCGCACCTTGGGCACTTCTTCGGTCGGGTCAAGCGTGCGGGTCTGCACTCTTACCTGGTTATTGCCGATGGTGTTGACGGTCGCATCGTCGAGATCTGGTACGCCAGAATTGCGCAGCGCGTCTTTCATTGAGTCGACGGTCTGTGCGGTGACGGTAGTCGCCGCCTTGAAGTCCGCGCCGCCCTTGAATTCGATGCCGAAGTCCAACCCACGTACCAGCAACGCGAGGATCGAGGCCCCAATGAGGATGGCCGAGACGATGTACCAGCGACGACGATGTCCAATGAAGTCGTAGGAGACCTCACCGGTATAGAGGCGATGGCCGATTGTGCCGAACTTCGACATCAGACCCCCTCCTCGCTCACCGCAGGACGCGCGACGGCCGGACGACGCGAGCGTGAACCCGGCAATGCCTGTACGCCGAGGTGGGCCGGATCCAGGCCCGAGAGCTTGTGGCCGCCACCAAAAAACTTCGTTCGCGCAAGCAGGGTCATCAGCGGTTTGGTGAAGAGGAAGACCACGAGCACATCGATCAGCGTGGTCAGCCCCAGTGTGAAGGCGAATCCCTTCACCGCGCCGATCGCCAACACGAACAACACAAGTGCCGAAAGCATGGAGACGGTATCTGCGATCAAGATCGTCTGACGGGCTCGTCGCCAACCGGTTTCAACAGCAGTACGCAAGCTACGACCTTCGCGTACTTCGTCACGGATCCGTTCAAAGAAAATGACAAAGCTATCTGCGGTGATGCCGATGGCAACGATGGCGCCGGCGATGCCGGGAAGGTTCAAGGCAAAGCCGACGGAGCTGCCGAGCAGCACCATGCAGGCGTAGGTGATGACCGCGCCGATACCGAGCGAGGCAACCACCACGATGCCAAGGCCTCGGTAGTACAAGAAGCAGTAACCAACAACCAGCGCGAGGCCGATGATGCCGGCGATGATGCCTGCACGCAGCTGGTCGCCGCCCAAGGTTGCTGAGACGTTGTTCACTTCGGAGACGTCAAAGGCCAGTGGTAGGGCGCCGTACTTCAGGACATTCGCCAGCTCGGTGGCGCTCTTCTGAGTGAAGTTGCCAGAGATCTCGGCCCGACCACCAGGTATGGGTTCATTGACCGACGGGGCCGAGATCGAGACGCCATCCAAGACGATGGCGAAGCGGTTCTGCGGCTCGCTGTTTTGGGAAAGCTGCCGCGTGGCTGTTTCAAAGGCGGCCGCGCCTTGGGAGTTGAATTCCAGGTTCACCACCCAGTTGACGTTGTTTTGCGGAATGCCGGCTACGGCGCTTGCGAGCTGGTTTCCCTCGATGAGAGTCGGTCCGAGCAGATATTTCTCGGTCTTCTCCTGATTGCAGGCAAGCAGGCCTTGGTCGGCGACATCGGTCACCTTCGTCTCACAGGTGAATTCAGCAAAGGCCGACTGGCAGGCCTCAGATGGCTGCCAGTCCAGGGCCTTGTCTGGCGGAGTTCCCTTTCCGTCGGCTGGGACGCATGCCTTGTCCAGCGGAACCGGTGGCGCTGTCGGCAGGGCTGGCAGTGGCAAGTTGTTGGGCCTCTTGGTTGCGCTCGGCTCCGGAGGCTTGGCCTCCTCGGAGGCGCTTGCAGTCGGTTCATCGCTCGGTGCGGCCGTCGCTCCTGAAGTCGACTCCGCTGACGCGCTTGGCTCCGCTGATGCGCTTGGCGGCGCTGCCGGTGGCTGTACCTGCTCGGCCGTGTAGACCGCCCGGAAACGTAGTACGGCAGTCTGGCCGACGAGGCGTACGAGCTCGTCTTGCTGCACGTTGGGCACTGTCACGACGATCTGGTTGTCACCGGATGTCGCGACTTCAGATTCGCCAACGCCGAGGCTGTCTACACGGCTCTGGATGATGGTCTTGGCGAGCTGCAGGCTGTTGGGGTCGACTGCCCCGGTGCCGGTGGTGTTCTTGGCGGTCAGGGTGATTGTGGTACCGCCCCGGAGGTCGAGACCGAGCTTCGGGGTCCAGGTGCCGCTGACCGCAAGCAGGGTGATCAGTCCTGCGACCAGCACTGCCAGAGCGATCAGGATGCGGCCGGGATGACCAGTCGTCGTTGCCACTCGCGTGTGTGTCCTAGTGATTCCTTGCTGTCGAGAAAGCTAGTCGGCGGTTTGCGGCTTCGAGTTGGTGGTTGGTGAGGAGTCCGGCTCGACGGCAGGCTCGGTGCCGGCCGCCGCTGTCGATTCCTCTACGGAACGCTCAGCCGGGAGTTCGTGTGGTTCGGCTATAGCCGCGTCGTTGGTGACCGCCTCTTCCTCGTCCAGCTCGTCTTGCTCCTCCAGATTGTCTTCATCTTCAGCTGTGACAACCCTGCTAATGGCCTGTTTGAGCACTGTGAGCTCAGTGCCGGGCGAAATCTCGAGCACAACCTGCTTTGGTCCCACCGAAACCACTGTGCCGAATAGTCCGCTGGCCAACATCACCCTGTTGCCAGGGCTGATCGCGTTCATCGTCTGTTGGAGTGCTTGCTGGCGCTTGCGCTGCGGCCGCAAGATCAAGAAGTAGAAGGCCAACGCTATTAAAGCGATGAAGATCAAGGTCGAGTATTGCTGCATTGCTCCGGCATCCGATTGTGGGGTCCTGCGCAGTCTGTGCAGTACCAATGAGTAGTTGTGTGAATTGTGCTGCGGTTAAAGGCACCGACCGCCGTACTCTACCTAGTCTGCGCCCAAAACCCGCATTGCTCAGGTGAAGAGATTAGGAGAGCCCTCTTGGCCGAGTACCGAATTGGGCGCGGCCAAGCCCACGTGATGCCAGGCCGCCGGAGTCGCAACCCGGCCACGTTGAGTCCGCATCAGGAAGCCCTGCCGGACTAAGAACGGCTCAGCGACCTCTTCAACGGTTTCCCGCTCTTCGCCGACCGCGATAGCCAACGTGGAAAGTCCGACCGGGCCGCCACCGAACCTGCGGCACATAGCGTCCAGTACGGAACGGTCCAGCCGGTCCAAGCCGAGCTCGTCCACCTCGTAAAGCTCCAAGGCGTCCTTGGCGACATCAGGTGTCACTCGGCCATCTGCTCGGACCTGTGTGTAGTCGCGTACCCGACGGAGCAGTCGGTTTGCAATGCGTGGAGTGCCACGGGAGCGCCGTGCGATCTCGGCAGCACCCGCCGGCTCGAGCGGAACCCCGAGAAGCTGCGCGGAGCGGTGCAAAATGTGCTCCAGCGCGGAGGTGTCGTAGAAATCGAGCTGAGCCGTGAAGCCAAAACGATCCCGCAGCGGGCCGGGCAGCAGGCCGGCCCGGGTGGTCGCTCCGACGAGTGTGAAGGGTGGAATGTCGAGAGGGATCGCGGTCGCCCCTGGCCCCTTACCGACAACGACATCGACCCGAAAATCCTCCATAGCAAGATAGAGCATTTCCTCAGCGGGGCGTGACATGCGGTGGATCTCATCGAGGAAGAAAACTTCTCCCTCGAGCAATCCTGACAAGATGGCCGCGAGGTCACCGGCATGCTGGATGGCCGGCCCACTCGAGATCCGAAGGGGGGCATTCATCTCGCTGGCGATGATCATCGCGAGAGTGGTCTTGCCGAGGCCAGGTGGGCCGGAGAGCAAGACGTGATCTGGTACGCCCCCGCGGTACCTGGCTGCCTGGAGAACCAAACCGAGCTGGTCGCTGACCCGCGGCTGCCCCTCGAACTCGGCCAGAGTGGTGGGTCGGAGCATGGATTCGGCGGCACGCTCGGCAGGGTCGGCGTAAGGACGTACGAGCGCGGCGAGGTCATCATCGCTCACGTGACTCACTTGTTCCTTCACCGTCGGGCCAAGCTCTGCAGCGCGGCTCGCATCAAGACGGCGACGTTGATCTGTGGATCTTCACGCGCCAGCTGCTCGACCTCATTGCAGGCAGCGTCGGCATCTTTGGCCGACCAACCCAGCCCCTGGAGTCCCTGCATCACTTGTCCGCGCCAGGCTGCGGGTGGGCCGACGGCGGGTGGCGAGTCCTCGGCCGGGGCGACGGAGTTGATCTTGTCCTTCAGTTCGATGACGATACGTTGCGCCCCCTTGCGACCGATGCCAGGCACCTTGCACAGCTGAACGAGGTTTTCGGCGGCAATGGCTTTGCGTAACTCTTCGGGAGTAAGGACCGCCAGCGCTGTCTGCGCCAGCTTGGGCCCCACTCCGGTCGCGGTCAGCAGCAGCTCGAAGAACTCACGTTCATCGGCGGAGGCGAAGCCGTACAGCGTCAGCGAGTCCTCCCGAACGACCAGCGACGTTGCCAGAGTTGCTTGCTGGCCCAGCCGGAGCCCAGCCACTGTGTTGGGACTGCACACCGCCAGGATGCCGAGACCACCAACTTCGATGATTGCCGATGTTGGACCGACCTGAGCGACCACACCCGTTAGCTGGGCAATCACTTCTGCCCCCTCGAGGGTGGATGAGCGGATCTACCGAAGGCGCCTCGCCGGCGTCCCGTGTGATGCGCCGCAGCTTCCACCGCCTTATTGAGCCGTGCAGTCGTGCTGCCACGCCATACGTGACAGATAGCAA
>DATLQC010000198.1:0-3105 GCA_035535395.1 Propionibacteriaceae bacterium
ATCGGCTATTCGTTGATCACAATGCGCCGCGCACTCGCAGCAATGTGGACTACCGCGGCGCGCTGCAGGGCCAAGGAGCGCACACCGTCTGGATTGGCGACGTCTTGATCCGGAAGGTTGCCGAGGGCATCAACACGTACGAGTCGAACAAGAACCTGGTGCTGACAGATGGTTGCCGCGCCGACTCGGTGCCCAACTTGGAGATTGAGACCGGCGAGATCGAAGGTGCCGGCCACGCGTCGACGACTGGGCGATTCGACGATGAGCAGCTGTTCTACCTGCGCAGCAGGGGCATCGACGAGGCCGAGGCTCGTCGGCTGGTCGTCCATGGATTCTTCGCCGACATCATCCGGAAGGTCGGCGTACCAGAGATCGAAAAGCGGCTGCTGGAGGCCGTCGAGGCGGAGCTGGCGATCAACATAGGACTGCCATCATGAGCACGCTAGTTCGTGTCTGCTCTGTCTACGATGTGCCGCCGGAGACGGCTATTCCGGTCGAGGTTCCTCGAAACGGCAGCCGTCTGGAGCTGGCCATAGTGCACAGCAATGGGAACTTCTACGCCATCTACGATGAGTGCTCACATGCCCAGATCCCCCTCTCGGAGGGGGACGTCGGCGACGGCGAGATCGAGTGCTACCTACACGGGTCGCGCTTTGATTTGCGCACCGGCGAGCCGATCGGCCTGCCGGCAACGGAGCCGGTTGCCATCTACCGCTGTGTCGTCGAGGGCAAGGACGTCCTGGTCGATGTCTCCGCACCACTAGATCCCGCCAACGCACCTACTTACGCACAGGAGTTCTGATCTGTCATGTCCACTCTCGCTATCAGTGATCTTCACGTTTCGGTCGATACCGAAACCGGTCCCAAGGAGATCCTCAAGGGTGTTGATCTGATGGTCCGCAGCGGCGAGACTCACGCGATCATGGGACCCAATGGTTCGGGCAAGTCAACCTTGGCCTACTCCATCGCCGGCCATCCGAAGTACCACATCACATCCGGCAGCGTGACCCTTGACGGCCAAGACCTGCTCTCACTCACCATTGATGAGCGGGCCCGGGCGGGCTTGTTCTTGGCCATGCAGTATCCGGTTGAGGTGCCAGGCGTGTCGGTGTCTAACTTCTTGCGTTCGGCAAAGACCGCACTGGACGGCGAGGCACCCAAGCTGCGTACCTGGGTGAAGGAAGTCAATGCCGCAATGGAACGGGTCCAGATGGATCCCGAATTCTCCAACCGGAGTCTCAACGAGGGTTTCTCGGGCGGGGAGAAGAAGCGGCACGAGATCGTTCAGCTTGAGCTGCTGAACCCCCGGTTCGCGATCTTGGACGAGACCGACTCAGGGCTCGACATCGACGCCTTGCGCGTAGTCGCCGCCGGCGTAAACCGCTTCTCGGCTCAAGGCGACCGCGGTGTGTTGTTGATCACCCACTACACCCGGATCCTGCGCTACATCACGCCGGACTATGTGCATGTCTTTGTAGCCGGCCGGGTAGCGGAACAAGGCGGTCACGAGCTGGCCGAGCGGCTGGAAGCCGAGGGCTATGACCGCTACGTACGAGCGGCGGCAGCAGCGGGGGCGGAGTAGCAATCATGTCGGTTGACGGTGGGCCGGAGTATCCGGCCACCACAGATCTCTCCGAGGCGGCGTCGGGAAGTTTGGCGCTTGCCGAGGAGCCGATCGCCTTCAACGTCGACGCGATCAGGGGTGACTTTCCGATCTTGGAACGGACCGTCGGTGGGCGGCCCTTGGCCTACCTCGACAGCGCCAACAGCTCACAGAAACCACGCGTTGTAGTGGAAGCGATCGAAGATCACTACCTGAACCACAATGCCAATGTTGCGCGCGCCATGCACATGTTGGGCGCGGAAGCTACTGAGGCTTTCGAGAGTGCGCGCGCCCAGCTGGCGAAGTTCATTGGCGCCAACCGCTCTGAGGAAGTGGTCTTCACCAAGAACGCCTCCGAGGCCTTGAACTTGTGCGCCTACACGCTCGGCGCCGCTCTGCGACCCGGTGACGAGATCGTGATCTCGGTCATGGAGCACCATTCCAATATCGTTCCCTGGCAACTGCTCGCCCAGCGCACCGGCGCGGTGCTGCGATGGTTCGATGTGACCGATGAAGGGCGGCTGAATCTGGAGAAGGCGGCAGCCGAAGGCCTGGTAAACGAACGCACCAAGATCATCTCCGTGGCCTATGTGTCGAATGTGCTCGGCACGATCAACCCGATCAGCCAAATCGCCGCGATGGGTCATGCGGTGGGCGCCACGGTGATCGTCGATGCCTCGCAGGCCGTGCCGCAACTGCCAGTCAACATGGCTGCGCTGGGTGCTGACTTGGTTGCATTCACCGGGCACAAGATGGTCGGTCCCACTGGCATCGGCGTGCTCTGGGGACGCTACGAGATCTTGGCAGCGCTGCCGCCCTTCCTGGGTGGTGGAGAAATGATCGAGATTGTCACCATGCAGGGTTCGACGTACGCCCCGCCACCGCATCGGTTCGAGGCGGGCACTCCGCCGATTGCGCAAGCCGTCGGCCTGGCTGCTGCAGCGCAGTACCTGGCGGCTATCGGGATGGATCAAATCAACGCGCACGAGCGTGACATCACTGCTTACGCGTTGCGCGGACTGCGTGAGTTGCCGGGTCTCACCATTCTTGGACCGGACGAGCCGGTGGATCGCGGCGGCGCCGTGTCGTTCACGTTGGCAAGTCCGGATGGCCAGCAAATCCACCCGCATGATGTCAGCCAGCTGCTCGATTCGCGGGGTATCGCAGTACGGGCCGGGCATCATTGCGCACGGCCGCTCCACGAACGTTTCGGGGTGCAATCCTCGACCCGCGCCTCGTTCTACCTCTATACGACGCGTGCGGAGATCGATGCGTTGATCGAAGGCTTGAACTACACCATCGATTTCTTCGGGGGGCTGCGATGAAGGTCGAGGACCTCTACCAGGAGATCATTCTTGATCACTATCGCAGCAAGCATCACAGCGGGCTGCGAGAGCCGTACGACGCCGAGGTCCACCACGTCAATCCCACCTGCGGAGACGAGGTGCGGCTTCGCGTCCACCTGGATGGCGACACCGTCGCCGATGTGTCGTATGAGGCGG
>DATLQC010000199.1:0-3254 GCA_035535395.1 Propionibacteriaceae bacterium
CCGCTGCTGGCCGTGCTCGGCTATCTGGTCATCGCGGTGTACAACTTGATACCCGTTCGCGGCCGCCGGCGCCGCAAGGCAACCGCCTGATGATTCGGCCTGATCTACGTCGATTTCGAAACCCAGCAGCGGATCCGAAGCTAAGCGCCCAGTGGTTCGGAGAGGCAGCGCGCTAGAACGCGGTCGTGTGAGTGCGGTTCCCTCCGGCCATAATTCACCTGACTTGGGTGATGCTGCCTGGCGCTGACCCGTGGGACTCTGCCACTTTGGGCCTCATAGGCACTGAAAGAGGGCAGACATGACAGCCAAGACGACCGAACGGCCGCAGCCGGCTCGTAAGACCGCTCGCAAGAATGCAGCAGTGACTGCCAAGACCGCTGAACCGCTTGAGGTTGCTCGCAAGACGGCTCGAACGAGGGCTCCTGCCCCGAAACAAGATGATCTCGCCGTCGACCGGCGGCCGCCTGAGGAACGGGCGGCATCGGGGAAGGCCGTACGAGCGAAGGTTCCGTTGGAGTCGCACGCCGATTTCCAGCCAAAACGGTCACGCAATCCGGTTGGGTTGTTGCTTAGCCAGGTCGAGAACCGCGTAGCCGACCTAGTTCCCATTCGCCATGGCCGGATGCTGGTGTCGCCGTTCAGTTTCTATCGCGGCGCGGCACTGGTGATGGCGGCCGATCTCAAATCGACCCCGACGTCAGGCTTGCGAACCCAGCTCTGCGGCGATGCACATCTATCCAACTTCGGTGCCTACGCCTCGCCGGAGCGTCGCTTGGTGTTCGACATCAATGATTTCGATGAGACGCTGCCGGGTCCCTTCGAATGGGATGTCAAGCGACTGGCGGCGAGCCTCGTTATAGCGGGACGGGAGAACGGGTTTTCGAGAAAGCAGTACCGCAAGGCGACTCTGGCTGCGGTTGAGAGTTATCGCACAGCGATGAAAGCCTTCGCCGCACAGCCGATCCTCACAGTGTGGTATGCCCACCTTGAAATCGAGCAGGCCATCGCTGACTACAAGGCAACCCTTAGCGGTCGAAAATTGAAGGAGCGTAAGGCGAGGCTCAAGGCGACCGAAAGTGCGCTTGCGAAGGCCCGCACCCGCGACAGCCTGCAGGCGATCGGAAAGCTGACGAACGTCGTCGATGGCAAGCGCCGGATCATCAGCAATCCGCCGTTGATCATCCGGTTCGAGGACATGACCGATCTGGACCCAGATACTCTGTTCGACCGGCTTCGTGGCCTAGTTGCCAACTATGGCAAAACCTTGCAATCCGACCGGCGGCTTCTGCTTGATCACTTCACGCTCACTGACATTGCACACAAAGTCGTTGGGGTCGGCAGTGTTGGTACCCGGGCATGGATTCTGCTGTTGGAAGCCGGAGTTGAGGCGGAAGCCCTGCTTCTCCAGGCCAAACAGGCTGGACCGTCGGTGCTAGCCAGCTACGTGGGCCAATCGCAGTATCGCAACAACGGAGAGCGCGTAGTCGCCGGCCAGCACCTGATGCAGGCATCGAGTGACATCTTCCTCGGCTGGCTTCGGGCACGACCGACGGGTGGCCGATACCTGGACTACTACCTCCGACAGCTGCGCGACTGGAAGATGTCCGCCGTAATTGAGGAAATGATTCCGCCGGGCATGGTGTTGTACGCGCAGCTCTGTGGCTGGACGCTAGCTCGCGCACATTCGCGTGCCGGTGACCGGATTGCCATTGCGGCCTACCTCGGCAACTCCGCCAAGTTCGACAACGCAACTGCCGACTTCGCCGAGGCGTACGCCGATCAAAACGAACGCGATCATGCCGCGCTCAAAGCCGCGGTGGATGCTGGACAAGTCCAAGCACAATCCGGGGTCTGACTGTGTCACCCGCGACTATGTCAGGAACGCAGCTCGAGCCTTAGTGCGGTTGCCTTGCCCAGAATCCGTCGCAAGATGAATGAAAGTCCCGGCTCGGTATGGCGGCGGAGCTTGGAGATCTGATCCTCTGACAACGTGAGATTCGCGCCGGTTGACGCCTCGGCTTCTGCCGGCAGCAGGGAGTCCAGCTGAGCAGTGGTGATCACTCCGGCCGACGTGCCGGTCGGCGCGTTGATCAAGGTCCGGACACGACGGCCGGCGTACAGATTGGCGGCGGCAATTCCCCGCTCGCTTGAGGCGAGCACCGACTTCTGGGCGGCATGGCTGATCCACAGCGGTGGCGATTGATCATGCAGCACCTGGGAAGCGATCTGTGGGCCGGCCTCGGGCCGCCCAATCCGCCTGGCGCTTTCAGCCATGCGCGTGATCCGATCGGGTTCAGCCAGCAGCTTATCGATCTTGTAGCCCACCGTTGTCTCGTAGTTGCAACGTACGGCAGCGCCCTCCTCTAGCAAGAAGTCGCTGTTCCGGACCTCTTGACCGGGAATCGGATGGATCAAGACCATGGGAAGACCTGCCGCCATGCACTCTGAAGAGCTGAGCCCGCCCGGCTTACCGACGAACAACGTCGCCGCCCGGAGGAGATCGGGCAAGTCATTGGTGTAACCCAGGACGCGATATTGGTTGCGGCGCAAGGCCACCAGGCCCTCAATTTGAGTCTTCAGTTGCGCGTTACGCCCGCACACCACCACGGCTTGGAAGTCGTTTTGCATTCTGAAGGTCTGCTGCACGATCGTCTGGGTGTACGCGCCACCTGCGGCTCCCGCCGAAATCAGCAGAATCGGCCGATCGGGCCGCAGGTCATAACGCTGGAGGATCGTTTCCCGGTTGACTGAGTCACCCAAATCTGGTCGAACCGGTATCCCAGAGACGGTGATGCGATCAGATGGCACGCCGATTGCGGCCATATGTGCCTTGGTCTCGTCCCGCGCAACGAAGAAGTGATTGAACGCACTGCTCAACCACAGTCCCTGAAAGTCGTAGTCGGTGGTGACGACCGCCAGTGTCGCCTCGAGAACGCCACGAGTCAGCATCAGCGATACCAATCGCGTCGGCAGAAAATGAGTGCAGACCACGATGTCGGGGCGAAAGGCCCTGATCGCTTTGGAGGTCGCAGTGGTATTGATGCGATCCCACAACGAAGTCCAGTTCGCCAGCTTGAATGGTGGATCGTTCGCGTCGTAACCCCAGCCGACTAGCCATGGAGCGGCCTCGACAAGGGCAAAGTAACCGTCGTCGTAGAGCGTGCGGTAAACCTCGTTGGTCGACTCGAGGATGTCCAGCCGCTGCACAGCATCGACTTCAGGGGCGGCCCGAAAACACGACTCGAGAACACCAG
>DATLQC010000200.1:0-27616 GCA_035535395.1 Propionibacteriaceae bacterium
GAACGCGGTGCTCGCCGAGCTGAACGACGAACGCGCGAGCCATGGCCTGCCAGCCTTGAAGATGAACAGCAAGCTCGTCTCGTCGGCGCACACTCACAACCTCGCAATGGCCAAGGCCAACACATTGAGCCACCAGCTAAAGGGGGAGGAGGCGTTGGGCTCTCGGGCCTCCGCGGCGGGATATCACTGGAGCACGGTCGGGGAGAACATCGCCTACAACAGCGACCGTTCGCAATCCGGCGTGCTGGCTGTGCAAAAGGCGATGTACAACGAGAAGCCACCCAACGACGGTCATCGCCGCAACATCTTGAACAAGAGCTTCGTCGATGTCGGCATTGATGTGATCAACGACTCCGCACACGGCAAGGTCTGGTTGGTCACCGACTTCGGCAGACCCTGACGTCCTCCCCTGCAAGGCCCACTCGCCCGCTGCAGCAACCTACGTTCACGTAGCTTGCCTACGGTCTGCACAGGTTGCGACCTATGCAGACCGTACGCAACCTGGGTTAACGTAGGTTGCCCACAGGGCGCTGTGGCCGCTGGACCACACCGATCCCGGCCACGATCAAGACGCCACCCAGCAGCTGCATGAGCCCCGGCCGCTGCCCAAGTAGCACGAACGCGAAGATCACTGCGAAGATCACCTCGGTCAACGACACAAACGAGGCCAGCGAGCTGCCGAGGCGGCGCACCGCAACGATGCCGCTGAGGTACGCGAACACTGCACAAACCAAGATCAACAACAACACCGGCAACCACCAGCTGACGGCTTGCCCCGCCAAGATCGCGGCTCCGGGAGCCGCTGCCAGCGGAAGGATGCCAGCAGCTGAGGCAGCCAGCAGCACGCCCGCTACGATACCGGTCCCGGCCGTGGTCAGCAGCAGTGGGTGGATGGGTGCATCGGTTCCGTTCTCCTCACTCAAGAGGAAGTACGCGCTGAGGCACACCGCAGCGGTCAGGCCCCACGCGACGCCGATCGGGTTGAGGCTAAGCCCACCTCGAAGGTCGAGGACAAAGGCAAGCCCGACCATCGAGAGACCCGCGCCCGCCATCACAGGCCATGCCGGCCGGCGATGGCTTCGCGCCCAGTGCCAGCCAATCAGCATGACCGGCGCCAGGTACTCCAGCAGCAAAGCGACACCGACCGAGAGGTATTGCACGGCGCTGAAAAAACACAACTGCGCGAGTGCAACGGCCACCAACCCGTACGCCAGCAATCGGAGCGATTGCCGGCCGGTCGGCAACCCAATCCGCCGAAGCAGGAACAAGCACGGTATGAGAAGAATCAGGAAGGCACCGCCAACGCGCGTCGCGACCACGGCCGCGGGCGACCAGCCCACGTCCAAGAGCGAGCGCGCAAGTGAGCCAGAGAGTCCGAAGGACGACGCTGACGTCAGTGCCAACGCAAATCCGCCCAGGTAACCGCGATCGGTTATCGTCCGAGTTGCTTCCGGGGCAATGGTTGTCACGTCAAGCCTCCTCAGGTCCGATCGCAGAAGGTCACTAGGATGTCATGACCAAAAATGAGTACACTAATGACACTAAAGCAAATACATGTCAGGAGTCAAGGTGCTTTTTAGTCATGACACCGAAGTGTCGTTGGCTGAGGTCGCGGCCCTGATCAACACCATCGGCCTCGAAGGCGACACGCTCGTAACGCTCGTCGATCTGGACGACTTCCTCGCCCGCAATCCCTACTCCGGCGTCATTCACCGAACGCCAGAAGAGCTCGAGTCCGTACGTGCCCTGCGGCCCCGACTCCGCACGTTCTGGACGGTCAAGGATCGCGATGAGGCGGCCGCACTGGTCAATCAGATTTTGGAAGAGGCCGAGGCCCGCCCCTACCTGGCTCGCCACGATCAATGGGACTGGCACCTACACGTCACTCGTCCGGATGCTCCGCTCGCCGACCGGATCGCGGCCGACGCAGCTATGGCTTTTCTTGATCTCATTAGGGCAGACGCGCTGAGCCGGCTGCGGATCTGTGCGGCTGAGGATTGTCAGGATGTGCTGGTGGATCTTTCCAAAAACTCCTCAAAGCGCTACTGCGACACAGGCAACTGCGGCAACCGGACCAATGTGGCCGCCTACCGCGCTCGCAAGCGGCAGCAAAGCGCATGAAGCCATCGCGTCGGGCCGCAGTCCCGCCGTTCGCGGTGATGAGCATCCTCAACCGCGTGGCCGAGCTGCGCGCTCAAGGCCGCGAGATCATTTCGCTGTGCGCCGGCGAGCCGTCCCAGGGTGCGCCAGCGGATGTACGTCGTCGGGCCGCCGAGCTCATGATCGACCGTACGCCGCTGGGCTACACCGAAACCTTCGGGATCAAGCCGTTGCGCCGCGAGATCGCCGAACACTACCGTCGCTGGTACTCACTCGACATCGATGAAGATCACATCGCCTTGACCACCGGCTCCTCGGGCGCATTCCTCCTCAGCTTTCTGGCGGCTTTTGATCATGGTGATCGGGTGGCATTGACGCGGCCCGGCTATCCGGCGTACCGGAACATCCTTGCCTCGTTGGGTTGTCAAGTGGTCGAGCTCGGCTGCGGCCCGACCGAACGCTTTCAGCCGTCGGTGGAAATGCTGGAGGAGATACACGCTGCCGCACCCCTGGCGGGACTGGTGGTCGCCTCTCCGGCCAACCCCACGGGCACCATGATCGATCGTCATCGGCTGGCAGAGCTCGCTGGCTGGTGTCGCGATCATGAGGTGCGACTGGTCAGCGACGAGATCTACCACGGCATCACCGACCGCACGGTCGAAGCAAGTTGCGCCTGGGAACATGATCGCGAGGCCATTGTGATCTCTTCATTCTCCAAGTACTGGGGAATGACGGGTTGGCGGTTGGGCTGGAGCCTGGTGCCGACCGACTTGTTGTCGGTCTTTGACGCGCTGGCCGGCAATTTCGCGCTGTGCCCTCCAGTGCCCGCCCAGCACGCGGCGATCGCCGCATTCACCGAAGAGTCCTACCGAGAGGCCGATGCAGCGGTCGCAGCCTTTGCCGACGCCCGCGCGATCGTTCTCGAGGCCATCGATGATCTTGGCTGGACCGGGGTTGCACCTGCCGATGGCGCCTTCTACGTCTACGCCGGCATTGGTGATCAACTCGGTCGCTACCTGGACTCGGAGTCTTGGTGCGAGGCGCTGCTGGATGAACACGGTGTGGCACTCACGCCCGGCACCGACTTCGATCGGCTGGACGGTGGCACGGCTGTCCGCGTCTCCTTGGCCGCCGGTCCCGAGGCGGTGGCTGCCGCCCTCATCCGCATCCTGCGCTTCCAACACGAGTTGGAGATGCGCTAGTCAGTAAGTGGCTTGCGCAACCATACGGCCGTCATCATCCAACACTGGGTCCAGTAGTCCGGGTCGTTCAGCAAGGCCGAAGCGGTGTCGATCGTTGGGGCGTCAAGTTGCCCGGCACTGATGACGCGGTCACGGACCTCGGAGAAAAACAGCTGGAAGTACAGCGCGCCGCGATCGCGGCCACGGACGTTTTGTACGTCGGTTTTAGCTTCCGGATGACCGAGACCCAGAGCTGACATCATGCTCGGCAGCTTGCGGCCGATGAGCCAGTCGACACCATTGGCGTGTCCCCAATCGATCAGGCCCTGCCAGGTGTGCGCCCATGCTTCCGGCTCGGTCGTCTGTGCGAGGTGGAAATCCGGCTCTTGGATCAAAAGCCATCCGCCCGGCCTGAGGGCCTCGGCCATCCGGGCCAACACCTGTGGTGCGTACTCGGCAATCTGATGCAGCAAGGCGCGACAGGTGACGAGGTCGTAGGACTCCGAGGGCAACTCACCCGTGCGCACGTCCATCTGCTGCACTAACACGTTCTGTGCAGGGACCAGCTCGAGCAGCGCCGGGTTGATGTCGATCGCGGTCACGCTTCCCGACGCGCCAACCTTGGCGGCAAGCCACTCGGTGATGCTGCCGTTACCGCCGCCAAGCTCTAGGCAGTGCCAGCCCTCGCCGACCCCAAGCGTGGTGAGGTACCCGCGGGTCCACGGGTCCAATATCTTTGACATCAGGTCGAGCCGCTGGTATTCGACGGCGGAGGCGTCGTCGAGAATGTACGGCTTCATGGTGCTCCTTATTGTCTATTGAAGACGTTCGTGTCGCCGTTGACGGCCCACCGCAGGCCAGGCGTGCGCCGAGACTGTGAAGCGGCTGGAGCCCCACCGCAATCGAACGGCCTACTGCCGCCGCGGGATGCAGAAGAGCGCGAGGGTGGCGGCCGTCAGGTACGCAAGCGCGCCGACGGCCATGCTGGTTCGTACCCCGGTGGTGAAGTCCGCCGCGCCGGCCAGCAGCGAACCGCCGAGAGCGACGCCCGCGGCGCTGCCGACCTGCCGCGCGGTGTTGAACCACGCGGAGGCGGTGCCGGAGTAGTTGTCCGGGACGGCGGACATGACCGTTGTGGTCGTTCCGGTGAGCGCGAACGACGTGCCGAAGCCAGCCGCCATCATCGGCACGACGAGCAGTAGGTAGTGCGGGTCTCCCCCTGATGCGGCCCAGCCGGCGAGGCCCGCCGCTCCTAGGAGCATGCCGGTGACCACCAGGGGGCGATCTCCGGTACGGCGTGTCAGTCGACCTGCGAGGACCGAGGCGAACATCGTCATGACCACCGCCGGGAAGAGGGCGATCCCAGTGTGCAGTGCAGTCAGGCCGCGGTGGTGCTGAAAGTACAGGCTCGCGGTGAAGATCATGCCGTAGAACGCGAAGTTGAAGAGAAGGCCGATGACCGAAGCTCCGCTCATTTGGCGGGAACGGAGCAGATGCAGGGGCAACACGGGGTTGCGGGCCAGCCGCTCGCGCACCACGAATGCGGCGGCCGACAACAAGCACAGGCCAGCCCCGACAAGGATGAGTGGGTCCGTCCAGCCCCGCCGTCCGGCCTCGTTGAGGACGGCGATCAGGAAGGCGACCGTCGCGATGATCGCGCATTGTGCTGGCCAGTCCACGGGGCGATCGGTGCGGCGAGGCGAGGCGGGTATCTGGCGCAGCGTGAGCAGCAGGCAGGCGCATCCGACGGGCAGGTTGACGAAGAAGACCCAGCGCCAGCCCACAGTCGTGACCAGAAGACCGCCCAGCAGGGGACCGGCGGAGGCAGCTATGCCTGCCACGGCGCCCCACAGGCCAAAGGCACGTGAGCGCTCGGCGGGTGAGGGGTAGGCCTGCTGAAGGAGAGCGAGCGAGCCCGGCACGATCAGCGCCGCGCCCAGTCCCTCCACCAGGCGGGCGGCGACGAGCGCGCCCGTGCTCGGGGCTAGTCCGCAGGCGGCCGACGCGGCGGTGAACACAACTACCCCAGTGCAGAAGATCCGGCGGTTGCCCAACCGGTCACCCAGCGCACCGCCGGTGAGGAGCAGGCCGGCGAAGACCAGGGTGTACCCGTCTGTGATCCACTGGATGTCGGTCAGCGGGGCTGACAGTTCCCGACCGATCACCGGCACGGCGACATTGATAATGGTCACATCCAGGATGACCATGAAGTAGCCCGCGCAGACTGCGACGAGCGGGGCGAGGTGCCGGCCCAGAGCTGCAGGCACATTCGGTCGATCGGCGCGGACGCGACCGGCGCGCACCATGGCAGCACGGTAGTCCAGATCCGACGTGGCGTCTCCCCAGGAAGCGCTCGATGCCTTCACCGACGCGATCTTCGAGGTTGAGCGCACGCGACCCTAAGCCACTCCGAGCGCTGAAAAGTTCACGCTAGCGGTGAGTTGCATCGGCGTGTCGGGCCGATTCGAGCCGCTGGAGTGAAGTTTCCAGCGTTTGTGTTGCAACCCTGCGTCCGGGATCTATCGAAGGGTGCGGACCCTGCGCTTCGACAAGCTCAGCCCGCATAACGCCAAGAAGTAGGACATACGAGTGGTTTTCTCACCCGCTGAAAGCAGGCGGTACGTTGGGGTGCGCGGCTGGCCAGGCACCGCCCATAAGGAGAACTTGAGCCAGTTGAATCCGCTCGCCATACGCAGCGAGCCGGAGCAAACCAACGCCCCGGAGGGTGGCGGTACCACCCAGAGCGGCAATCCCGCACCGGGACCGATGAGATGCGGAACCACCGCATCCGGTGACGAGAGGATTGCACCAATGAGCGACGCCAGCGGTGCGAGCGAAGAAGTTGAGCTGGTCCAGCTGCTGACGCCGGAGGGCGAGCGGCTGGAACACCCGGAATACTCCTTCAGCGGCGACGATGATCAAATCAAGGGTTTCTACCGCGACATGGTGCTGACGCGCCGTATCGACGCGGAGGCGACCGCCCTGCAACGGCAGGGCGAACTAGGGCTGTGGGCTTCGTGCCTCGGACAGGAGGCGGCACAGGTCGGCTCGGGACGCGCGCTCGGCAAACAAGATTTCGTCTTTCCCACCTATCGCGAACACGGCGTCGCTTTGTGTCTTGGCGTCGATCCACTGCACCTCCTCGGTCTGTTCCGCGGAATTGATCTTGGTGGATGGGACTCTCAGAAATACCGCTTCCACCTCTACACAATCGTGATCGGCGCCCAGACGCTGCACGCCACGGGCTACGCCATGGCTGTGGAACGCGACGGTCTGGTCGGCACCGGTGACCCGGATCGGGACATGGCGGTGATCGGTTACTTCGGCGACGGCGCCAGTAGCGAGGGCGACGTCAATGAGGCCTTCATCTTTGCCAGTTCCTACAACGCGCCCATCGTCTTCTTCTGCCAGAACAACCAGTGGGCGATCTCCGAACCGATTGAGCGGCAGTCGCGAATTCCCTTGTATCGCAGAGCTTCCGGCTTCGGTTTTCCCGGCGTACGAGTCGATGGCAACGACGTGCTTGCGGTCTATGCCGCCACTACAGCGGCTCTTGAGCGAGCGCGTACCGGTAACGGTCCGACCTTGATTGAGGCCTACACCTATCGGATGGGGGCTCACACCACTTCCGACGATCCGACGAAGTACCGGCTCGCCGACGAGCTTGAGCACTGGCGACTGAAGGACCCGATTGAGCGAGTCAGGGCGTACCTGACCCGAAGCGGCAGTGGCGAGGAGGCCTTCTTCGCCGACGTCGAGACTGAGGCTTCCGATCTCGCGGCCGAGCTGCGGGCAGGTTGTCTAGCCCTGCCCGACCCGCGCATCCTGGATCTTTTTGATCATGTCTACGCCGAGCAAACCCCTTATCTGATTGAACAGAAGGAAAGGTATGCCGAGTACGTCGCAAGCTTTGAGGATGTGAGCCAGGAGGCGGGGCTGCGACAGGCCCAGCCCGACGGGCAACCTCAGCCGGCATTTCCGGGAGGCGTGCACTGATGACCACGATGACCATGGCCAAGGCGCTCAATGCGGCTTTACGGCGGGCTTTGGAAGCCGACCCCAAGATCGTGATCGCGGGTCAGGACGTCGGCAAGCTCGGTGGAGTCTTCCGGGTCACAGAGGGACTACAGAAGGACTTTGGTGAGCATCGGGTGATCGATTCGCCGCTTGCCGAATCGGGCATTGTCGGGACCGCGCTGGGGATGGCGTTACGGGGCTACCGCCCGGTGTGCGAGATCCAGTTCGATGGGTTCGTCTTCCCGGCGTTCGACCAAATCGTTACCCAGGTAGCGAAGATGCATTTCCGATCAAGCGGGCGATTGCGCGTTCCGCTGGTGATCCGGATCCCTTACGGCGGAGGCATCGGTGCGGTCGAACATCACAGCGAGTCGCCGGAGGCCTACTTCTGTCACACCACTGGGCTGAAGGTGGTGACATGCTCCAACCCTGCCGACGCGTACTGGATGATTCAGCAGGCCATTGCCTCTGACGACCCGATCATCTTCCTGGAACCGAAGCGGCGCTATCATGAGCGCGCCGAGGTAGACGAGCGAGAGACGCCGCCGCCGCTGCATTCCGCGCGGATAGTTCGGCCGGGCACCGACGTCACGCTGGTCGCCTATGGACCGATGGTCAAGACTTGTCTGGACGCGGCCGAGGCTGCCATCCAGGACGGTCATGATCTAGAAGTAATCGACCTTCGCACGCTGTCGCCGCTCGACATGGCCGTGGTCGATGAGTCGGTCCAGAAGACCGGCCGGGTAGTCACCGTCCACGAAGCTCAGCTCAATCTCGGGCTGGGTGCTGAGCTGGCCGCCCGGATCACCGAGCAGTGTTTCTACTCCTTAGAAGCGCCGGTGCTGCGGGTTGCCGGCTTTGATACGCCTTATCCACCGAGCCGGGTCGAGGAGGAGTATCTTCCTGATCTTGATCGAGTGCTGGACATGGTCGATCGTTCGCTCGCCTACTAAAGGGGAAGTGCTCAAATGGCGTTGCAGACTTTCCCGCTGCCGGATCCTGGTGAGGGGTTGGTCGAGGCGGACATCGTGACGTGGCGGGTTGCGGTCGGTGACGAAGTCAAGATCAACGACATCCTCGTCGAGGTCGAGACCAGCAAGTCGCTAGTTGAACTTCCCAGCCCGTACGCCGGCACGGTAACCGAACTGTTAGTCAACGAGGGCGACACGGTCGATGTCGGTACGCCGATCATCGCTATCGACGATGGCGCTACCGGCGCCCAGCCGCCGAAGACCAGCGGGGGTGGCGAGGAAGCCGAGGTGCCGAATCTGGTTGGCTACGGTCCCCGCACTGGGATGGCCAAGCGGCGCCCACGGCGGGCCGGCGGCGATGGGCCAGTGGAGGCCCATGATCAGGTCGCCGACACCTTCGCCGTCCATGCTCCGGTGTCGCGACGTGCCGATGATCGGGAACCATTGCAGGCCGAACCCGATACACCAACCGGCGCCCCACTTCCGGGCCCAGGTGAAGCGGCACCCGTGCCGACACCCTCTGGTGGTGCGGTGCTTGCCAAGCCGCCGGTACGCAAACTGGCCAAGGACCTTGGCGTTGATCTTGCGGCTCTGGTCGGCAGCGGTCCCGGCGGAGTGATCACGCGGGACGACGTCATGCAGGCAAGCGCACGCACGACCGCTGAGCCTGTCGAAGCCCCAGAGGCAATACCGATGGAGCCTGTCGAAGCGGGCCCCCAAAAACGCGGCGGAGCGGTCCGCGAGGACGTCCGGATCCCGATCAAGGGCGTACGCAAGTCGACGGCCGATGCCATGGTGCGCTCGGCGTTCACGGCACCGCATGTGTCCGTCTGGATGGATTGCGATGTCACCGCGACGATGGAACTAGTGGAGCGGCTCAAGTCGCGTCGCGAATTTGCTGATCTTCGGGTTTCTCCGTTGCTGATCATTGCCAAGGCGGTATGCCTCACCCTCGGGCGTACCCCGGAGCTCAATTCGTTCTGGGACGAGCCGGCTCAGCACATTGTGCTCAAGAGCTCGATCAATCTCGGGATTGCGACCGCGACCCCACGCGGTCTGCTGGTACCGAATATCAAGGGCGCCGAGTCACTCGGTCTTGCAGAGTTAGCCGCTGCGATCAAGGGGCTCGTAGCCACCGCCCGTGATGGCCGTGCGCAGCCCGCGGACCTGGCGGGTGGGACGTTTACGATCACCAACATTGGCGTGTTCGGCGTCGACGCTGGGTCTCCGATCTTGAACCCAGGAGAGTCCGGCATCCTCTGCTTCGGCCAGATCACGCGCCGCCCATGGGTGGTCGGTATCGGATCTGATGAGCGAATCGAACCGCGCTGGGTGATCACCTTGTCGCTCTCCTTCGACCACCGCCTGGCCGACGGCGCCCAGGGCTCCACCTTCCTCGCCGACGTCGCCGCCATCCTCAACGACCCAGCCCTCGCCCTCCTCTTCTAACTCGTTGAAACACCGACTTGTCGGCGTCGAAGGAGTCGGCTAGAGAGAGACGAGTTCCTTGTCGCTGACCTGGCGACCGGAGTCGACGAGCTCTTGAAGGGTGTCGGCGTCGTCCCACTGATTGACGTTCATCGCCGCTGCCACGGCACCAGCCCGTACCCAAAATGCGGTGAACTCCCGTGACTTCAAATCGCCGCGTACGACGAGTCTGTCCTTGGTCGGATCGGCGAACCCGCGATACTCACAACCCAGGTCGTACTGGTCGGAGAAGAAGAAGGGCCGCAACAGGTACGGCTCCTCCGCACCCAGCAGATTGAGGGCGACATGCGCTCCTTGATCTTTGGCATTCGCCCAGTGCTCGACGCGGATCCGGTGTGGGTACTTCGGATGATCATGAGCTGCAACATCGCCGACGGCATAGATATCGGGATCGGAGCTGCGTAGCGTCGCATCAACTGCGATACCGCCATTGGCAAGCTGCAGTCCGGCCACGTCGGCGAGGGCGATGTTCGGCGCCGCGCCGACCGCGATCAGGACAATGTCAGCCGGTACGGATGCATGACCCTTGGTATGAACCGACGACACCGCCCCATCGCCGGCGAATCCGGTCACCCCGATGCCAAGCCGGAGATCTACACCATGATCGTGATGCAGAGCGGCGAAAGTCGCGCCAATCTGCTCACCGCAGACCTGCAACAGGGGCTGGGATCGCGGTTCGATCATGGTCACATTGGCTCCGTGCTGCCGGGCGGCCGCAGCCGCCTCGCAGCCGATCCAGCCGCCGCCGACGATCACTATCCGAGCGCCCTCGGTAAACCGCTCTCGGAGCGCAAGCGATTCTTCGAGGGTCCGCAGTGTCAGAAGTCCGTCAAGATCAGCACCGGGCAGATCCAGCCGTCGCGAACCCGCGCCCGTGGCAATCAGCAGCTTGTCGTATGGATACTCAGTACGGCTGGCGACGACGACCTTGCGACCCCGATCGATCCGGGTAGCCGTGGTTCCTAACTTTAGGGAAATGCCCTTGTCCTCATACGTTGCCTCCTCCGCAACCCAGTCCGGTTCGTCACGTTCGCCGATCAGCACGACCTTGGAGAGCGGGGGTCGCTCATACGGGAGCTGGCCCTCCTCACCAATCACTGTGAGCTCGCCCTGATACCCCTGATCTCGAAGCGCGATGGCGGCCGACGCTCCGGCCAATGCGGCGCCGATAATGACAATGCGAGACGGTTGCGAAGTAGGGGACTGAGTCATGTCTCCAATGGTCTCTCGGCTGACACTCTCTGCCGCTAGCGACCCACCAGAATTTAGGCGTCAGAAGGCGGCTTCGTCGAGATCCATGGCGGCGAGATCGGTTGCCTCGGCGATGGCCCGTTCGGCAGCAAGCTTGGGCAGCACCGTACGCGCAAACCAGCGACCAGAGGCAACCTTGCCCTCATAGAAGGCCTTCTCGCCAGGACTGAGCTGTTCATTGAGCCGCTCCAGCGCGACTTCGGCGCCTCGCAGCAGCAGCCAGGCACAGATCAGATCACCGAGCGCCATGAGCAGTCGCGTAGTGTTCAGACCGACCTTGTAGACATTGCGTGGATTGCTGTGCGGCATGCCAGGCACGGTCGTTCCAAGATCACTGATCATAAAAGTCACGATCGCTGCTACATCGTCCAAGCCCTGTTGTAGCAAGGACCGCTCCTCCTTGAGCTGACCGTTCCCGGCTTCCGTGGCCAGCCATTGACCGATCTGCGTTGAAAGATCACTAAGCGCGCGGCCCTGATCCTTGACGATCTTGCGGAAGAACAGATCCTGGCCTTGGATCGCCGTAGTGCCCTCGTACAAGGTGTCGATCTTGGCGTCCCGTACGTACTGCTCAATCGGATAGTCGATCAAGAAGCCCGAGCCGCCGAAGGTCTGTAGCGACTCAGTGCCGAGCAAGACCCAGGAGCGCTCGGAGCCGTAGCCCTTGACGATCGGCAGCAGAAGATCATTGAGCCGCTCAGCCGCATTATCAGTCGTGCCATTGGCACGAGCGATGGCATTGCGGTCCTGGATGGTGGCGGCATAGAGCAGCAGTGCTCGCAAGCCTTCCGTAAAAGACTTTTGCGTCATGAGGGAGCGCCGCACATCGGGATGGTGAGTGATCCTCACCCGCGGGGCAGTTCGGTCTGCAGCTTGGGTGAGATCAGGACCATGGACCCGAGTCTTGGCGTACTCCAGGGCATTGAGGTAGCCGGTCGACAACGTGGCGATCGCCTTGGTCCCTACTAGCATCCGGGCGTGTTCGATCATGCGGAACATCTGCGCAATGCCGTCATGCACCTCGCCGAGCAGCCAGCCCTTGGCGGGCACCTCAGTGCCACCAAAGGTCAGCTCGCAGGTACTGGAGGCTCGAATACCCATCTTCTTCTCGAGATTGGTCGCGAAGACGCCATTGCGTTCTCCGGTGAGCGCTCCGCTCTTCAGATCAAAGTGAAACTTCGGTACCACGAACAGCGACAGCCCCTTGGTACCGGGACCGCCCACCCCTTCGATCCCCAGCGGTCTCGCGAGGACGAGATGGATGATGTTCTCGGTCAAGTCATGCTCGCCCGAGGTGATGAAACGCTTGACGCCTTCGATGTGCCAAGTGCCGTCGGGTTGTGGGATCGCCCGAGTCCGTCCAGCGCCGACGTCTGAACCTGCGTCCGGTTCCGTCAGCACCATCGTGGCACCCCATTGCCGCTCGATCATGATCTTGGCAATGCGCTGATCACGCTCGTTGCCCGTTGCCCACAGCGCATACGCGAACTTGGGACCCGCCGAATACAGCATTGCCGACGGATTGGCGCCGATGTTCAGCTCATGAACAGCCCACTGCACCGATGGCGGCGTAACCTGCCCGCCAAGCTCTTTCGGTAATTCCAGCTGCCACACCCCAGAGTTCATGAGCGCCTGAAAGGACTTCCTGAGGTCCTCAGGAACCGTCACGGAGTGAGTCGTTGGATCGAAAACCGGCAGGTTTCCATCTGTGTCGGAAAACGACTCGGCAAGCTTTGTGCGGGCGAGATGATCAACTTCGGCGAGAATGGCCGAGACCGTCTCCCGATCAAGGTCCGCGTACGGCCCGGTTCCTAGGATCTCTTCGCGCCCAAGGACTTCAAAGAGGTTGAACTCGATATCACGGATGTTGGACTTGTAGTGACTCATCCGGGCACCTCACTGAACCGCTCGGCTCAAGTTACTCCTGAGTAACTTCCATTATGCTACTCGTCGGTAACCAAACCAAGGACCATGCAGTAGCGGTTTCATCGAGCAGGTACGCCGCTAAGTTGGAGTAATGGAAGCGCGCGGAGGGAGGGATGATGCGCAGGTCTCGCAAGTCTGACGAAGCTGCGGTCGCGGTTTCGGAGCCGGACGACCATGCCGCCGGCCTACCCGCTGTCGCGGTCGGACTGAAACGATCAGTCGAGCGAATGGGGCCGTTGCGGTCCGCGCGTACCTTGCTGAAGCTCAATCAAGCCGAAGGCTTTGATTGCATGAGCTGTGCCTGGCCTGATCCGGACCCAGGTCATCGCCATACCGCTGAGTTCTGTGAAAACGGCGCCAAGGCAGTCGCGGAGGAAGCCACCACCGCCCGGGCGACCCCGGAGTTCTTTGCCCAGCACAGCATCGCCGAGCTCGACCAGCGCAGCGAGCATTGGCTGGGCCAGCAGGGCCGGATCACCCATCCCATGATCAAGAAACCGGGAGCGACGCACTACGGGCCGATCGAGTGGGACGCGGCACTTCGGCTCATCGCTGACCACCTCAATGCACTGCCGAGCCCCAACGAAGCCATCTTCTACACCTCGGGTCGTACCTCTAACGAAGCGGCTTTTTGCTATCAGCTGTTCGTACGTGCTTATGGGACGAACAACCTGCCCGACTGCTCCAACATGTGCCACGAGTCGTCGAGCTATGCACTGAACGACACCATCGGGATCGGCAAGGCGAGCGTCACACTGGACGATGTCTACAACGCCCAGCTATTGATCTTGGCTGGCCAGAATCCCGGCACCAACCATCCCCGCATGCTGTCGGCGCTGGAAATCGCTAAGGGGCGGGGTGCCAAGATCATTGCCGTCAATCCACTGCGCGAAGCAGGGTTGATCAACTTCCGTAATCCGCAGCGGCCTCGTGGCCTCGTCGGCCACGGTACCGATCTCGCGGATCTGCACTTGCCGATCAAGATCAATGGCGATCTGGCACTCTTCCAGGCCTGGGGCGCACTACTAGCCGAGTGGCACGCTCTCGATCATGAGTTCATTACGCGGTATACGCGGGGTTTTGCGAGCTGGCTGGCTCACGTCTCCGCTATCGACTGGGGCCTCGTCGAGGCGACTACCGGCCTGTCCCGCGCACAGATCACCGAGGCCGCGCAGCTGCTCCGCGACTCGGATCGAACGGTTTTTTGCTGGGCCATGGGCTTAACCCAGCATCACAACGCAGTGGCCACGATTTCCGAGATCGTCAACCTGGCGCTAGCACAGGGCAACATTGGCAAGCCCGGTGCCGGGCTGCTTCCAGTACGCGGCCACTCCAATGTCCAAGGCGATCGCACCATGGGTATCTGTGAGAGCCCACCAGCCAACTTCCTTGACCGCCTGCAAGCTGAGTTTGGCTTCGAGCCACCCCGTGAGGACGGCTATGACACTGTCGACGCGATCCGAGCGTTACGCGACGGTCAGGCCAAGATCTTCATCGGCTTGGGCGGGAACTTCGTCCAGGCCGCACCTGACACTGAGGTTACGACAGCAGCGCTTCGCAAGGCGCAGCTCACCGTTCAAGTCTCAACCAAGATCAATAGATCGCACCTGACCTGCGGCAGCACGGCATTGATCTTGCCGACATTGGGCCGTACTGAGATTGACGTGCAAGCTAGCGGTCCCCAGCTGGTCTCCGTGGAGGATTCGACATGCTCGGTGCACGTGTCGCGCGGACCGCTGGCTCCTGCGAGCCCGCACTTGCGCTCCGAAGTGGCGATCGTCACCGGACTTGCAGAAGCGACACTGGGTAATCGCTGCGGCATCGACTGGCAGGGTATGCGTGATGACTATCGGCAGATCCGCAGGTACATAACTCGCGTAGTGCCCGGGTGCCAGACCTATGAGGTCAACGTCTCCCGGCCGGGCGGCTATCTGCTGCCGCATCCACCACGAGACTCGCGTACCTTCCCCACCACATCAGGGAAGGCCGAGTTCACGGTCTCAACGATTGAGGCGCTCCAGGTGCCGCCGGGTCATCTGATCTTGCAAACCATCCGCAGTCATGATCAGTTCAATACCACGATCTATGGATTTAGTGATCGCTATCGCGGTATCGAAGGCGGTCGGCGGGTAGTGTTCATGAACTCCCACGACATTGCTGAGCTTGGCTTCCAGGACGGTGATGTCATTGATCTGGTGACTCACTGGCCAGGAGATGATCACGTACGCCGAGCACCGGCGTTCCGTATTGTGGCTTACCAGACTCCTCGGGGCTCGGCAGCCGCCTATTATCCGGAAACGAACCCGCTTGTCCCACTGGACTCAACCGCAGTGGGGAGCAACTGTCCCACTTCGAAGTCGGTGATCATTCGGCTGGAGCGACCAGGAAAGGTCCAGTCGGCGCAGGCGGGTGGCCAGGAACCTGTAGGCGCCGATGACGATCATGAGCGGAATCCTGACACGGCCTACCTGTCCTGATCCTCACGGCCGCCAGGGGAGGGGCTGAAAGCGGGCCAATACCGAACCCATTAGCGTTCGGTGACATGACTGAGCATGCAAGGCAGATTCTGACCGATTCATTCGGCCGGGTACGTGAGCTGGTGATCGATCTCACCGACGGTCTGACGGACGACGTCGCCACCTATCGGCCCGATCCTGGCGCGAACTCGATTGCCTGGCTGATCTGGCACCTCGGCAGAATCCAGGACGATCATGTCGCCGATCTGGCGCAGGTCGAGCAGGTTTGGGTGGAGTGGCGAGAAAGGTTTGGGCTCCCCTTTGGCAAACGGGCTACCGGTTATGGGCAAGGTCCAGCGGAGGTGGCGGCTGTTCGGGTGAGTGGCGACCTGCTGGCCGACTATCACGGCGCGGTTCACGAGCTGACCATGCGCTATCTGGATGGCATTACCGCGGAGGAGCTGGATCGGATCGTCGACACACGCTGGGATCCGCCAGTGACGGCAGCGGTCAGGCTGGTCAGCGTGATCGGTGACACGATGCAACATCTCGGTCAAGCTGCCTATGTACGTGGCATG
Source organism: Propionibacteriaceae bacterium (assembly GCA_035535395.1). GTDB lineage: Bacteria > Actinomycetota > Actinomycetes > Propionibacteriales > Propionibacteriaceae > Microlunatus. Next base: position 15,969 of record DATLQC010000200.1, read on the forward strand.
GCGCAACGCCGAGACAGTGCCTGGCGTCAGTCGAGTACCGCGGATCGTTGATCCAAGGCCCTCTGGAATGCAAGCAGCACTAGGCTCGGCCAAGTGACTGAGCCGGCTGACCAGGACCATGATCACGACGCCTCCCCGAGACACCGTTTCTATAGTGATCTTGCCGGATGGTGGCCGCTGATCTCCCCGCCCGAGGAGTACGCCGAGGAAGCAGCATTCGCCGCTTCGCTGCTGCGCATGGCCAACCCTCCGACTCGTACCGTTCTGGAGCTAGGGAGCGGCGGTGGCAGCAACGCCTTCTATCTCAAGCGCGAATTCGAGATGACCCTCGTTGACCTGTCAAAAGACATGCTGGCTGTCTCCCGCGAGCTCAATCCCGAGTGCGAGCATCTGCAGGGCGATATGCGGACGCTCCGCCTCGGCCGGACCTTTGATGCCGTATTTGTGCACGATGCCATCGATTACATGACGTCGGAGGATGATCTGCGTCAGGCGGTCACTACGGCGTACGAGCACTGTCGGGTTGGCGGTGTTGCGGTGCTGGTGCCTGACAACATCGCCGAGAACTTCTTCCCTGAGACCGACCACGGCGGCCATGATGCACCCGACGGCCGCGGCGCCCGTTATCTCAGCTGGTCAAGCGATCCGGACTCCGACGACACGCGTACTCGCACCGATTACGCCTTCTTGCTCCGGACCGCTGACGGCACCGTGACGGTGGCGCATGACACGCATGAATTCGGCCTGTTTCCGCGCGCCCTGTGGCTCACGGTTCTTGCTGATGCCGGGTTCCGGGCACGCTCGGTTGCTGAGGTGACCAGTGAAGATCGACTGCCGCGAGAGATCTTTGTCGGTACCCGCATCTAAAGTCAGCACGGCCATGATGGAGTACCTCCATGACCTCCGCGTACGTCTTGAACGGCCCGAACCTCAACCTGCTGGGGATGCGGGAGCCAGAGATCTATGGCAAGGCGACCTTGGCCGATGTCGAGCGGTCCTGTCTGGAGGTCGCGGATGAACTGGGCTGGACGCTGGAATTTCGCCAGACCAACAGGGAGGGTGAGCTGGTCGATTGGATCCAGGAGGCCGGTGAGGCTCAGTCGGCCGGTGAGGCGGTCGGCGTAGTACTGAACGCGGCCGCGTACACCCATACCAGCATCGCGCTCCAGGACGCGATCACCGGATCGGGTGTTCGAGTGATCGAGGTGCACATCTCGAACGTGCATCGCCGTGAGCCGTTTCGGCATGTCTCGTATGTCTCGCCGGTCGCAGCCGGGATCATCGTGGGCTTGGGTGTGGCTGGATACCCGCTGGCGCTTCGCGCCCTCGCAGCACTCGCTAAGGAAACCGAATTGTCAGCATGAGTGGTTGCTCTAACGAGCATGCACGCTGACAAGTCAGCGGGTGCGGGTGGCCGCCAGATCGGTAGTCCAAAGCCCGACGCTGTCATTGATCTTGATGATCGCGTACAGCCGGTCGCCGATGCTAGCCGCATCAAGCACCGAGCCGGCCGGGGCGCTGAAGGCCTGCCAGTCCTCACCTCCGGCAGCTCTGTGCACCAATAGCCGGGTGTTGCCGTTGTCGCTGAAGATCACGGCGGGCTGATCGCCGGAGAGGACGGTTCTGGGTCCAGGACCATCGGTATCGATCTCTATCGACGGGAGTGTTGAGTCGCGACTCGCCGTTCCGTCAGCCTGGGCGGCGTTGAAGCTCCACAGCGCCACCTTGCCGTCGGCATGGCCTGAGACCCAGCAGGTTTGGGCGCAGCGAGTTGATAATGTCTCGCTGTGGGTTCCGGCATCGGGAAGCTGCTGCAGCGTCCAAGGGCTCTTGTGGGTTGGCCAGATCCATACGGCCGCGCGTTGTTCTGCACCGTCGCCGAACGTGATCACTGAGCCCATGATGATCATCGCGGAGGCTGCTGCGCTTGCCGCGCGGGGCGCGACCTGGACCTGTGGAGTGTTCGCGAGGGCAGTACCGGTGGAACTCTGACGGATCCAGCGCTCGGCGCGAGGCAGCCAAACCGCCGCGTCCAGACCGCCTTCTCGAGCAGCCCAAGTGCCAGCGATTGCCGGTCCCTCAGAGGTGTACGCGACGTCGAGGAGCCCGCCAGCGCTCTGGCCGCCGAAGGTCTCGAATGTCTGCGGATGGTCGACTAGACGCTTCGTCGAGCCGGTCCACACGGTCCAGCGGAAGTTGGCGTGAGCTCCACCATGTGCCGCGCCCAGGGCGACGACCTTGTCTCCGCCGGCAGCTATCGAGAGCAAGTCAGCGACCTTCGCGTACGGGCTGTTCGGTTGCAGTGGCACTGGACGTGCGGAGCCTGACGGATCCACGACGACGAATACCGGGTGATCTCCGCCAGCTGAGGCTCGGCCTCCGACGAGCAGGTCATCAGCCATCGAGGTCAGAGAGGATGCTGCGACCGACGCCGGCAGTGTGATTCGGCTCCAGCTCAGTTCGCGGACCGTTTCGGTGGGAACCGGCGGCTGGGCATTTGAGCAGCTCGCAAAGATGATCATGACCAGCAGGGCTACGCCTAGCAAGGCCAGCCTTCGGGAATTGGGCGCGTCGCCGGTACGCGTCGGGAGCCTCCGCATGATCGCTTCGAGTCTAGGCGTCAGAACAGTTGAAGAACCGTCGGCCGCGTCACACCCCCGCAGCGGCACATTTGTGGAAAAGTGGGAAACAGCGCAACCGTCTTGGAGTTACGAATGCTTGCCCCCCTGCTTGCAACTGAAGACCCATACGCTGGCGCGTCGATCTTCAGCCAAGCCGGCTGGAAGGTCGAGTATGCCTCAGTTCGAGATCGGGAGCAGCCGCGCGCATGCGTTTCGCTGGCGCGCTCCAGGGTCGAGCTGGTGCCTCCAAGCGATCCCTACATCGTCCCGCGCGGTCTGGGCGTCGAGTTTCAGATCCATGTACCGCCAACTGAGCTGAGCGGGCTATTCCTGCTACACCGAGCCGCTGGTGTCGTGTACAGCGAGCTTCGTGAGCGGCGTCCTGGGGAGCGTGGGTTCCGGGCGGAGATCATTGGGTACCGCTTCCTCATTCTGGGTGGTGACCCCGATCCCGATCTGGCGTTGATCTCTACCGATCCAAGGATCATCGCCCTCGCCGATGGTCTCCGGGAGCGGGACCGCGAAGATGCCTTGACCGATACCGGGTTGCGGCTGGCAGAAAGTTCTGGGGAAAGCCTCAAGTGCCTGAGGCGAGCCATGACCCAGGGCTTGGGTTTTCGCCCTCCAGACGACGTGGGCGCACAGCTTGCCGAAGTCCTGATCTCTGCCGCCATCCTCGCCCGCCAGCTCGGAATTGATCTTGACCAGCAGATCGAGGCGAAACTAGGCAGTCCCAGCTGGCACGCCCAACTCTGACGTACCAGTCCAACACGCGTGCACTAGCGTGAGATGCGGCCGCAATGTCATGTGCGGATGGGCGACCAGGGGGGCCAATGAGTGAAGTTGATGACGCCGACCAACCGGCACCTGACGCGTACGAAGCCAGTGAGATTACCGAAGCCGAGCTGCCGGCACCCGCAGCGGCCGTAGCCGATCAGCCGGACACCGATGAGCCGGCACCAGTAGCGCATGAGGCAAGCGAGATCAGCTACGCGGAGCAGTTTTATCCAGCACGTCCCGCGCGACTCCGCCCGCAGAGACGGCTTCGTGATCTTTTCAAGCTGAGACCGAAGGTTGATCGGACCGGTAAGCCGAGCGGCGACAACCAGGCATACGTTGACTGGCTGATCAACGAGTCGATGTTGGAGGATGCGAAAGCGTTCGCGACTCAATTCTCCGGCCAGGGCAGCATGTGGCAGAACCCTTTTGCCAATCCGGATCCAAGGGCGGCGATCGAAAAAGCATCAGTGTGGTTCACCGCGTACCCGATTTCCATGATCACCAAGCCTGCTAGCTCATTCCTCGGTACCTTGGGCGATGATGATCTTTGGGCAGCCTTTGAGGCGATCGGCATCGACGGTGTACACACCGGTCCGGTCAAAAAGGCCGGCGGCTTGGTCGGTTGGGATCCGACGCCCAGCGTGGATGGGCACTTTGACCGGATTAGCACCCAGATCGACCAGGCGTTCGGAACTGAAGAGGAGTTCCGGGCGATGTGCGAAGTCGCGGCCGGCCATCTGGGAATGGTGATCGATGACATCGTGCCTGGTCACACCGGAAAGGGCGCGGACTTCCGGCTGGCCGAGTTGAAGGTCGGTGACTACCCGGGCGTCTACCACATGGTCGAGATCGACTCCAAGGATTGGCACCTGCTGCCGACGGTGTCCAAGGGCCGGGATTCGATCAACCTCGATCTCGAGGCTGAAGATCAACTAGCTAAGCACGGTTACATCATCGGCCGGATGCAACGAGTGATCTTTTACGAGCCCGGCGTCAAGGACACAAACTGGAGTGCTACAGCCCCGGTGTTGGGTCCAGATCGGGTGCAGCGGCGTTGGGTTTATCTGCACTACTTCAAGGAGGGCCAGCCATCGATCAACTGGCTCGACCCAAGCTTCGCCGGTATGCGGTTAGTGATCGGTGACGCGCTGCACTCCCTTGGTGATCTTGGCAGCGGAGCGCTGCGGCTGGACGCAAACGGCTTTCTCGGGGTGGAGAAGAGCTCAGAAGACTCACCTGCCTGGTCGGAGGGTCATCCCCTGTCCGAGGCCGCGAACCAGCTGATCGCCAGCATGGTCCGCAAGGTTGGCGGCTTCACCTTCCAGGAGCTCAATCTCACCATCGACGACATCAAGAGCTCCGCAGAGCGGGGCGCTGATCTCTCTTATGACTTTGTCAACCGGCCCGCCTATCACCACGCTCTGGCCACGGGCGATACAGAGTTTGTCCGGCTCACACTCAACCTCTCGATTCAGCACGGAGTTGAGCCCGCCTCACTGGTGCACGCACTCCAAAACCACGACGAGATGACCTACGAGCTGGTGCACTTCGAGACGCTGCATGCCCGAGACATCTTCACCTTTCGCAGCAAGCACCTCACCGGACACGAGCTCGCCGTAACCGTACGCCAGGACCTTCTTGATCATTTGGCGGGAGATGCGGCCCCTTACAACGCGACGTTCAGCCAAAACGGCATTGCGTCGACCACTGCCACGATCATCGCTGCCTCGTTGGGCTTCACCAGTGTCGCCAAGCTCACTTCCGAACAGATTGAGCAGATCAAGCAGGCGCACTTGTTGCTGGCCATGTTCAATGCATTGCAGCCGGGCGTTTTTGCCCTGTCCGCTTGGGATCTTTGCGGCATGCTCACATTGGAACGCAAGCAGGTCAGCCAGCTGCTGGCCGATGGCGACACGCGCTGGATCCACCGTGCGGCGTACGACCTGATGGACTATCGGCCGAATGCGCATGAGTCGCTGTCGAAGATGCCTCGAGGCATCAGCCTCTACGGTTCACTGCCGGCGCAGCTGGAGGACAGCTCGTCGTTTGCTCGCCGACTCGCCGAAATTCTGGCAGTCCGCAAGCGTTACGGAATCGCCACCAGTGTTCAGCTGGATGTGCCGGAGGTATCCAACAAGGCAATGTTGGTGATGGTGCATCGGCTCAGCGACGCCGAACAGGTCACGGTGCTGAACTTCTCGGCACAAGTGATTTCGGGCAGCATTCACTCCGAGCACCTGGTGCCCGGCAGTGTGCTGGTTGACATGTTCACAGATCAGGAGATCGGCGAGGTCGATGATTTGCACACATTCCCGATCTCGCTGGAAGCTCACGAAGGCAAGTCGCTGCTCGTGCTCTGCCCGGGCGATCATCTGGCCGAAGCCCACGCGCAGGCGACCGAGCGCACCAGCGTACGGAGCGAGCCTCGCCGACAAGGTTGAACTGAGAACCCGTCGCCGTCGTCCTCATCGGTGGAAGATGAGGGCAAGGCAAAGACGTGGCGACGGCAGTGAGCCTGCAAACAACAGCGGGCCAAGAGTCGGGAGGAGACTCGGTGGGCGCCGGACAGCGTGAGGCCGCGCTGCAGGAGCTGCACGACCGACACGCCGCGGAGCTGTGGCGTTTCGCCATGCGGCTGACCCACGATCGCCAGCTCTCCGAGGATGTCGTACAGGAGGTACTGCTCAAAGCGTGGAAGGATCCCAGCCTTGGTCAGCGTGATGAGGCTGCGGCTCGGGCCTGGCTTTTCACCGCGTCACGCAACCTGATCATCGACCGCTGGCGCAGCGCCGCGTCACGGCATGAGCAGCGGATCGAGGAGCCACCGGAGGAAAGCGTCGGTGATGCGACCAGCGTGGTCCTTGACCGCTGGCTGATTGCCGAGGCGCTGACCAGCCTGTCGGTGGAGCACCGGTCGGTGATTAGCGCTGCCTACTACGAGGGCAGGTCGGTCGCAGACATCTCGGCTCGCCTTCAGATTCCAGAGGGCACGGTCAAATCGCGCCTGCATTACGGACTCAGAACGCTCAGATTGGCACTACAGGAGAAAGGAGTGACTCGGCCGTGAATGGAATCCCCGACAATTTCGCGCAGTGGGATGCCGCATACGTGCTGGGCGCGCTCTCTCCTGATGAGCGGCGAGAGTTCGAAGAGCATTTGGCCAGCTGTCCGCACTGTCAGGCGGCAGTCGCGGAACTAGCCGGTGTTCCGGGTTTGCTGGCCCAGGTATCGCCCGCAGATGCAGCAATGTTGTCTATGGCAGTCGACAACGAGGTTGGACAGGTTGAACCGGCGGCCGCGGGTGACGGTGAGGCGGAGCTCATCGAACCTGGGCCACCGCCCTCGTTGCTGCCGAAGATGATCAAGGAGGCCAGGAGTCGGCGCCGCCGGATGGTGGCCGCAGTGGCTGGGATTGCAGCAGCAGTTCTGCTGGTGATCGGCGGTGTGGCAATCGCTGATGGGCTGCTCCCAGAAAGCCCTGAGCGCGTCGCGTTCTCACCGGTCGTACCTTCTGGGATCACGGCCGTCGCTGATGTCATTCCTGACGAAGACGGCACCAAGATAATGGTGGAGTGCGTGTACGCCGAGGTCAATGATCCGCGACCGGGCAGCGGCCATGACACCTATTCGATCTTTGTTGTTGACCACTCAGGTAACGCCTCGGAGATCAAGGAATGGCCCGCGACCCCGAACAAGCAGATGCGGCCAAGTGGCCAGACTCCGCTCAGGCCATCCCAGATCGCTGATCTTGAGATTCGCAAGTCCGATACCAACGAAGTCCTGCTCCGCGCCGCACTTGACTAAGTGGGCGGCCTGTGGGTGACTCCTACTCCGGCTGACGAAACCTACGTTCACGTTGGTTGCCTACGGTCTGCACAGGTTGCAACCTATGCAGACCCTCAGAAAGCTACGTACACGTAGGTTTCGGCATGGGGGCCGAGTGGTCTATCTCGGAGCGGTCGCTAGAGCAGGCGCTAGCCGCGGGCGATGTTAGAGCAGGCGCTAGCCGCGGGCGATGTTAGAGCAGGCGCTAGCCGCGGGCGATCTCGGCGCGGAGCGGCAGATCGGTGACGGAGCGGCCGGCAAGAAGCTGGTACGTGCCAGGCTCGGTCATCCAGGCGTGAGCCGAGCTGTCCCAGTGTCGGAAGTTGCGGTCGCCCACGGTGATAACCGCGTTCACAGTTTCTCCCGCAGCCGCCTCGACCACCGCGCTGCCCACGAGCCAGAGGGGAGCCCGATCCACGCCGCTGTCGGGTCTCCTGGCGTAAACCTGCACTACTTCGCGGCCAGGCCGCGAGCCGGAGTTGCGTACGGTAACACTCACGGTGTCACCATCTACCGCGATGTCCTCGTACGCCCAGGTCGTATAGCCCAACCCATGACCGAACGGGAACGCCGGCGTACGCCCCGTCGCCAGATACCAGCGGTAGCCGATCAGCAGACCCTCGTCGTACGGCAACTCACCATTGACTGGCGTCACTGACGGAAGCCCTTCGTCCGAAGCTGGCCAGGTCACCGGCAGCCGCCCGCCCGGCTCGACGACCCCGGTGAGTACGTCGGCCAGCGCATTTCCAAACTCCTGGCCGGGGAACCACGAGACCAGCACTGTTGCGACCTCCTCGATCCACGGCAGCAGTACGGGTGCACCCGAGTTGATCACCACCACGGTCCGCGGATTGGCGGCTGCCACGGCTCGGACAAGATCATCTTGCCGGCCAGGCAGCGCCAGGCCGGTCCGGTCAAAGCCCTCGCTCTCGACCTCCTCATTGGTGCCGACAACAACCAGGGCTACATCGGACTCAGCCGCCAAGCGCACTGCATGATCGAATTCGGCCTGCTCATCAATCACCGGCGCAACATTGAGCTGCACGGTCAGCATCACTACCTCGGCACCACCGAGCTCGGTCCCACCGCCGCTCGGACGATACGTCAGCTCGACCGGCACATCCCGATCCGCCTCCAGCTCAACGACCGCCAGCTGCTGCGGCGGCTTCATCATTCCCTCGACCACGTCAGCGCCGGGCGGAAGATTGATCGTTTCGTCGAACAAGGCCTCGCCGTCGATGACAAGCTGAAACTGCCCAAGGCCTGACGTGCCAACCGAGTAACGGCCGGATGCCGGCACTCGCAATTGGGTGACTAACTGTAGATGATCAATATCGGCGGCGTTCAGGCCTTCCTGCACCGGTCCCCACCACATCATGCTGCCGGCCTGACGCTGCTGCCGGCCGAGCTCATGATCATCGGCGTCGAAGAAGATCACCTCGACGCCGGGCCCGCCGCCATCAGGGAGTTGCAACAAATCCTTCGATGCGATCTCGGTGCGCTCGCTGCTGCGCACACCAACCGCATGCACCATCCTGGTCTCGTCACTGAGCGCCATCCGCAGTCCGTCAAGCGGCGAAACAACATACGCGGGAAAGACGGTCGCGCTCCCGCCACCCAGTGTTCTGGCCGTTGCTGCATTAGGTCCGATCACCGCGACCTGCCGCAGCGAGCTTGCTGTCAGCGGTAACAGGCCATCGTTCTTGATCAACACCATGCCGGCCGCGGAACTTACCCGTAGTTCGGTGCTCAGCTCTTCGTCGCTCCAACGCCTGGCCGACGGCGTCGCTGCCTCGAGTCCATCAAGCGCGCCGACTCGAGCTGCCAGTCGCAGAATGCGCAGCACGTGACCGTCCACGGCCGATTCGGAGATCTTGCCGGACTGGACCGCCTCGAGCAGCCATTCGGTCCACGGGCTCTCCGGTCCGGGCATCGCCAGATCCAGCAAGTCCTCGCCGGCCGCTGCTACCGACCGCGTAGCGTACCAGTCGGACATGATCACCCCATCAAAACCCCACTCGCGCTTCAAGACGTCGCGCTGCAATGAGTTCTCGGTCATGGTTGTGCCATTGACCTGGTTGTACGCCGCCATGATCGCCCAGACACCTGCCGCAACGATCCGCTCGAACGGCGTCAGGTACAGCTCACGCAGTACCCGCTCATCGACGAGCGCATTGACGCTGAACCGGTCGGTCTCGGAGTCATTGGCTACAAAGTGCTTGACCGTGGCGGCCACGCCTTCGGCTTGCAGCCCTTCCACGTACGCGGCGCCGATCACGGCCGTCAGCTCGGGATCTTCGCTGAAGCACTCGAAGTGCCGGCCGCCATACGGTGTCCGGTGCAGGTTGACCGTTGGTGCCAACAAGACGTCCACGCCCTTCCGCCGTGCTTCGCTGGCAAGCAACCGCCCCATCCGCTCGACACGAACCGGATCCCAGCTCGCGGCCAACGCAGTGGGGGAGGGCACATTGGCCGACGGGCTTCGCTCGTCCCAGGTCTCTCCCCGAACGCCAGCCGGACCGTCGGAGGTGACCAGGCGGCGCAAGCCAATGTCGGGCATCGGATTCAACGACCAGATGTCGGCGCCAGTCATGAGTCGCACCTTCTCCTCAAGGCTTAACTGTGCCAGTCGGCCAGCGAGGTCAGCTTCATGATCAACTGCGGTTGTCTGGGTCATAGAGGTCATCGTCTCAGTCCTGCCCGGCCGCCACTACGGTGAGGGGCATGGCCTCAGCAGAACCTGGGATTTCCGCTTCGGCACTCGCGACCGAATCTGAGCGGCTGCTCGACTTCGGTCGTCACTTTCCGCATCCATTGGGTGGAGCCGCTTGGCTGGATACCCGCGGACAACCCGACCTGTCTCGCCCCGTCTATACCTGGATTACGGCCCGGATGCTGCATGTGTACGTCCTCGGTCAGCTGCTTGGACGGGACGGTGATGCTGATCTTGCTACACAGGCCCTCGCTGGCCTCACGGGCCGGCTCCGGGATGAGATGAATGGCGGCTGGCTGACCAGCGTCGACGACGCAGGTGAGAGTCCAGACCAGAAGGCCTGCTACACACACGCTTTCGTCGTGCTGGCTGCCTCCTCAGGAACAGTGGCCGGATTGCCCGGCGCTCGCGACCTGCTCGGCGAGGCGCTCGAGGTCTGGGACCTGCGGTTCTTCGACGACATGGCGGGCATGTTCGTCGACTCCTGGAACCGTGACTTCACCCGGCTGAACGACTACCGCGGCGTCAACGCCAATATGCATGGGGTCGAAGCGCTGCTCGCTGCGGCAGATGTAACTGGTGATCATGGACTGCGGGACCGGGCTCTAGACATAGCACGCCGGGTGGCGTTGGAATTCGCCGAGCCACAGGCATGGCGGATCCCGGAGCACTTCGATTCGCATTGGCGTCCAGAACTCGATCACAACCGCGATCGGCCAGATGATCAATTTCAACCGTATGGTGCCACCGTCGGGCATGGGCTGGAGTGGTCCCGATTGCTGCTCCATCTAGAGGCCTCCTTGGCAGATCCACCGGATTGGCTGCTATCGGCGGCCGAGGGGCTGTTCGATCGTGCGGTCGCTGACGGATGGGCGGTGGATGGCGCGGACGGTTTCATCTACACCACCGATTGGGACGGCACGCCGGTGGTCCGCGACCGCATGCATTGGGTCGTGGCCGAGGCGATCGCCGCCGCGGCGGCACTGCGAGCCCAGACCGGGAATGATCGTTTCGCCGGCCTAGCGGCTACCTGGTGGGCATACGCGGAGCGCTATCTGTTCGATCGGACGTACGGTTCCTGGCACCATCAGCTCGACGCCACCAATCACGTGATCGAAACCGTTTGGCCAGGCAAACCCGATCTCTATCACGCGGTGCAGGCCACCCTCATCCCGCGCCTACCGCTTGCCCCCAGTATGGCCACCGCCCTGAATCAGTCGAGCGCCTCCGCGCGGTAAAGGATCGCATGAGCGGGATGCATATTGGCAGCCAGGACGCCGGCTGAGCCCAGCACTGCCCCGGGTAGTACGAGACCGTCGCCGCCGTCAGCAGGCAGACGCCACCCGAGGGCCCGGTCCCCGCTGCCGATCACTTGGGTGCCGGTGAAGAGCCGCTCCGCGTAGTGGGTGTGGTTTCCGCTCCACGCGGTGTGCACGGCCCAGATTTCGCCTTCCGCGAAGGAGAATCCAGGGACTCCGACGTGCAGCAGGGTTGCTGCATCTTCGCCAGTGCGGCCCTTGCGGCCCTCCCGAAGGTGGACGCCGGCAGTCAACGGTCGCCGTTGCGCTACCCGCTCCTTGCCCCAATGTCCAGCAAAATCCAAGATCTCCCGAGCATTCTGGGGAATGGGAAATGCGATCACGCAGTCGTTGACGGTGTAGGCATCCTCGCCGATGTTGATCACATTGGCGCGTGCCCTGACGAGGCCA
>DATLQC010000201.1:0-35139 GCA_035535395.1 Propionibacteriaceae bacterium
TGGTGCTGAGGGCCATCCCTGGGCTGATCTCCGCGGCTCCGTGGACGCTGGAGCAGTTGAATGACGTCCGTGACCTCACCGATCCGGAGGGTCGATGGCGCGGCCCACAGGCGGTACACGGCACTCTGCCCGCTGGCTGGAAGGGTGCGAGTGCTACGGATGTCGGGAAGCGCAGAACGACGGCGCCAGTGCACGCTTCCGGCGCAAGGCCCCAAGCGCGACTGCCCCTCCAAGTGCGACAGCGGCTCCTAGACGCGATTCATGCCAGCCACCCGTTCCGGACGGTACTGCGCGAGCTGCGCCTGACACGCAACCAAGTGTGGGGAGTCACCAAGACGGATGCGGAGTGGTCAGCCGCTGCCGAGGCCGCACTGACGGCCACCCGCCGGGACGACCTCAAGCATTGGACCAATGCCGCGTACGTGGCGCTGCGGCTGCAAGGAGTGTAGGGAGTACTAGCGCCAGAGGGTGCCGCGGCAGCTAGCTTAAGCCGTTCCCGCCGGCCCCGACTTAAAGAAGTGGACCCATGCCCTGAGCAGAACTATGAGCGCGGCTGTGATGACCAGACCGCTCAATGTCGAAGACCATGCACTCCTCCAATCCGCTTAGCTTAGCTATGGTTTGACCGCCATCCATGGTCGTCTTGGTGTATTCGCTGGTGTTCACTGCCGTACGGATTCCTTACGGGTAAGGATTTCCGGACACCGGCGTACGGCAGCGGACGCGTCGCCGGTAACTTACAAGCAAGGGGTCAGCAGTTCGAGTCTGCTTGCTCCCACTCTTCGCCGCTCGTAGAACTCAGACGAACAGCGGTTCCAGGCCGAATGCGGCCTCCAGCCCCCGCATCTGCTCATCATTGGGTCGCTCGCTAAACCGTTCGGCGGCATCGATCACCTTCGGCAAGATGTTGATGTCACCCACGGTGTTGAGAAACACTCCCTCGCGGCCCAGGACCCAACCGACCGCCGTGTCGATGGCGTCCTGGTCAGTCAGCGGCTCGTACCAGGTATTCGCACTCGGCTGACGATCACCCCACGGCCCACGGGTAATGGACTTGATCGTCTGGATCGCCGCGCCCCGCTCGACACAGACCGCAAAGAGCTCCTCGAAGTCTGCGATGTAGCGCTCATCGCGCGACATCGCGAAGTTGTACGGCAGGAGCACAGAGTCGAACGGATATTCCTGCAGCGACCGCAGATGCTGAGCCGCCACCGTCACACCGTGACCTGTCACACCAATAAAGCGGACCAGGCCATCGTCCTTCGCCTCGACGACACCCTCTAAGGCGCCGCCTGGTGAGAACGCCGTCCGCCACTCTTCCTCGTCCACGAGGTTGTGCAGCTGGATGAGATCGATCTGGTCGGTACGCAATCGTTCCAACGAGCGTTGTATCTCGTTGTACGCCTCGGCCCGGGTACGCTCACCGGTCTTGGTCGCCAGGAAAAACTCGTCGCGGTGGGTCTCCATCCACGGTCCGAGTCGCAGCTCTGCGTCGCCATAACTGGCGGCCGTGTCGATGTGGTTGATCCCGTGCTCACGGATCAGCTCCATGGTCTGATCTGCCTCATCCTGGCTGACATTGCCGAGAGCGGCAGCTCCGAAAAGAAGGCGAGTGCTTTCGTGGCCGGTACGGCCGAACGGCTGAACAGGGATCATGAAGCTCATTCTGCTCCGGACCTGATCAGCTACGAACGCCGGTCTCGTGCTCGATGAGCTACTTCCGCTCGACTAACAGCACGGGAATCTGTCGGTCGGTCTTCTCCTGATACCTCCCGTACGGCGGATAGGCCTCGACGGCCCGACGCCACCAAGCCTCCCGCTCCTCGCCGTCCAGCTCTCGCGCAGTGGCCTCGAAACGATCGGCACCGTCTTGCACCATCAAGGCCTCAGGATCGGCCTTGAGGTTCAAATACCACTCAGGATGCTTCGGAGCACCGCCCATGGAGGCCACCATGGCGTACTTGCCGTCATGCTCCACCCTCATCAGCGCAATCTTTCTGATCTTGCCGCTGTTGCGACCCCGCGTAGTGAAGATGACCACCGGCCGATTAGTCCCGGCCAGCGTATTGGCCTCGCGGCCATCGGTGGCTTCATATCGCTCCACCTGTTCCCGGGTCTGCTTTCGCGGACTGGGTTCGTACTCCCCTGTTAGCGGCACGGCGCCATCATAGATTTGCAGTCGCTGCCAGTACGGCGGCTATCTCACGGGGTTCATTGATCTGGTTGATCTGCTGCCACCTGATCATGCCCGCGGAATCCAGGACGAACGTGCCGCGCCGTGCGCAACCTGCCTGTTCGTCGAAGACACCGAAGGCCTGGGCAATCGCTCCATGCGGCCAATGATCACTTAGCAGATCGAACGGAATACTCTCCGCGTCTGCGTACGCGCGCAGCGTGTACATCGCATCGCAAGAGATCGCCAATACCCGGGACCGCAAGATGCGGAAGCTTTCATGATCATCGCGAATGGCCACCAGCTCATCGCGGCAAATGCTGGAAAAGGCCCACGGATAGAAGATGATCACCGCTGGGGCGCCGCGCAGACTGCTCCTTGTGAGCAGCTCGCCATGCTGATTTCGAGCGGTAAAGCTCGGCGCCGGCTGGCCGAGCGCAACAGTCACCGACGCGCGCCCTTGGGCCGTACGAGTTTGGTGGCGGTCCAGTCGGGCGACACCTGCACGCTGTTGGTCAGCGCTAGACCTGCTGTTAGCGCAGCCTCGGCAACGTCGGCGGCATCGACGTAGCCGCTGCGCCCGACCTTTGGCGTCATCAGCCAGATGTAGCCGATATCAGTGAGGTCGGTCAGCGCGTCAACCAAGCCATCGACGAGATCACCGTCCCCGTCCCGCCACCAGAGCAGGACCAAGTCGACAGCTTCCATCGCCTCTTCGATGAGCTCGCCGTCGATGGCGTCCTCGATCATCATCCGGACGTCGTCGTCGGCGTCCTCGTCCCAGCCGAGTTCTTGCACGACCAGGCCTCGGGAAAGACCTAACTTGTCACTCAAACTCTTCGATCCCCCGGCACCAGCTGTGGAGGTCACCCATGCCTCCACAACGCTGACCACATGGCCTGGCAGCCGCGGCGCGCCGTAGCCGTCCCATCAAGGCGAGAGAGGGCCCCGCTCATCTCGGCGTGCCGCCTCCTTTCGACAGCTCCGGCTAACGCCGAAGCAACGAGTTCCAGTCCGGGTGAACCTCTTGGGGCACAGCCTGCCAGAGGCCTGCTCTCGGCGTAACCCCGTGTCACGCGATGAGCAGACCTGTCTGGGTTGCCGCGAACTGCAGTTGATCTTGCGGAAGTGACAGGATGGATGTCGCAACACACTGCGACCTGCACGTCCAGCCCCGTCCGGAGTTGGATGAGACGTAAGGAGCTGCCATGACTACGCCTGGAAATCATCCGGCCATCACTGCTCACGGCCTACCCAGCCAACTTCCCGACATCGATCCAGATGAGACGGCCGACTGGCTGGAGTCGCTGGATGGCCTGCTCCAGGACAAGGGAAGGAATCGCGCCCGGTTCGTCATGCTCAAGCTGCTGGAGGAGGCACGGGCGCGGCAGGTCGGCCTGCCCGCGCTGCGCAGCAGCGACTACATCAATACGATTCCACCGGAGTCTGAGCCGTGGTTCCCAGGCGATGAACACGTCGAGCGACGGATTCGGGCTTTCATCCGCTGGAACGCGGCGATCATGGTCAGCAAGGCGAACCGCAAGGGCCTGGAGGTCGGCGGCCACATCGCGACCTACCAGAGCGCAGCCAGCCTGTATGAGGTTGGCTTCAACCACTTCTTCCGTGGCAAGGATCATTCCGGTGGTGGCGATCATGTCTACATCCAGGGCCACGCGTCTCCCGGTATCTACGCAAGGGCGTACCTGGAAGGCCGGCTGACGACCGAGCACCTTGACGGCTTCCGGCAAGAGGTGTCGCATGGGCCTGGCAACGGGCTTTCCTCCTATCCGCACCCGCGGCTGATGCCCCACTTCTGGGAGTTCCCGACAGTTTCCATGGGTATCGGCGCCATCAACTCGATCTACCAGGCGCGGTTCAATCGTTATCTGCACAACCGGGGTATCAAAGACACCTCCCAACAGCGCGTCTGGGGATTCCTCGGCGATGGAGAAATGGGCGAGCCGGAGTCGTTGGGCGCCATCGGGTTGCCTGCTCGGGAGGAGCTCGACAACCTCACCTGGGTGATCAACTGCAACCTGCAGCAGCTCGATGGTCCCGTTCGCGGCAATGGCAAGATCATCCAAGAACTCGAGTCGATCTTCCTCGGCGCGGGCTGGCACGTCATTAAAGTGCTCTGGGGCCGGGACTGGGACCCGTTGTTCGCCGCCGATGCGGATGGCGCCCTGGTGAACAAGATGAACACCACCCCAGATGGGCAGTTCCAGACCTATCTGGTCGAGGACGGCTCCTACATCCGCAGTAACTTCTTCTCCGATCCGCGCCTGGCGAAGATGGTGTCGGGGATGACCGACGACCAGCTCAAGCGGCTCTCTCGCGGCGGGCACGACTACCGCAAGGTGTACGCGGCGTTTAAGGCGGCGACCGATCACGTCGGCCAGCCGACGGTGATCTTGGCGCAGACGGTCAAGGGTTGGACGATCGACGCCTTGGAGGGCAGGAACGCCACCCACCAGATGAAGAAGCTGACCACCAAAGACCTCAAAGCCTTCCGTGACCGGCTCTACTTGGAGATTCCTGACAGCGCTCTCGAGGACGCCTACAACCCGCCCTACTACCACCCGGGCAATGACTCAGATGAGATCACATACCTGCAAGAGCGGCGCCGCGCGCTGAACGGGTATCTCCCCGAGCGCAGGGTACGGCCGACCGTCATCAAGTTGCCGGGCGATGAGGTCTACGCGCCGCTGATGGAGCCGGCCGGTGAAAAGACCAAGGTGGCGACCACTCAGGCATTCGTTCGGCTGCTTCGTGATCTGATGCGGGACAAGGAGATCGGACAGCGCATCGTACCGATCGCGCCGGATGAGTTCCGGACCTTTGGCATGGACTCGATGTTCCCAACGGCCAAGATCTACAACCCGCACGGCCAGACGTATGAGTCGGTCGATCGCAAACTCTTGTTGTCCTACAAGGAATCCGAGAAAGGCCAGCTGCTACACGAGGGCATCTCCGAAATCGGCGCCATGGGCTCGGTGACCGCGGCCGGGTCGGCGTACGCGATGCACGGTGAGCCGATGATTCCGTTCTACATCTTCTACTCGATGTTCGGATTCCAGCGGAGCGGCGACTGGATCTGGGCGGCGGCCGACCAGCTGGCCCGCGGCTTCCTGATCGGAGCGACCGCCGGCCGTACCACGCTTACCGGCGAGGGTCTGCAGCATGCCGATGGCCATTCGCCGTTACTCGCAAGCACCAATCCGGCGGTCGTCCACTACGACCCCGCCTTCGGCTTCGAGATCGCGCACATCGTCAAGGACGGCCTGCGGCGCATGTACGGCCACGATGACCCAGACCACCCCGATGGCGAAGACTTGATCTACTACCTGACGGTCTACAACGAGCCGGTTTCCCAGCCGGGACCTCCCGACAACCTGGACATAGAAGCATTGCTGCGCGGAATGTACCGCTACGCCGCGTCCTCACTTGAAGGCGATCATCCCCGCGCCCAGATCCTGGTCTCCGGCGTGGCCATGCCTGCGGCGCTCAAGGCGCAGCAGATGCTGGCCAAGGAGTGGGACGTCGCCGCGGACGTCTGGTCGGTCACCTCGTGGAACGAGCTGCGCCGCGACGCGGTCGATGTCGACAGATGGAACCTCACGCATCTGCGTGAGGAGCCGCGATCACCATATGTCACGACCGCCCTGGATGGCGCGCCCGGTCCGGTGATCGCCGCCAGCGACTACATGCGCGCGGTCCAAGATCAGATCGCGCCTTGGGTACGCCACACCTGGTGTTCGCTGGGTACCGACGGCTTTGGCTTCGCCGATACCAGGGCGGCGGCCCGGCGCTACTTCTTGGTCGATGCCGAGTCAATCGTGGTCGCCACACTCCAGAGTCTGGCCCGTGACGGGCAGTATGACTCCAACGCGGCTGCCGAGGCCTTCGATCGCTACCGCCTCGGTGACCCCACCGCTGCCGCGGGAATTACCCAGGAGGGCGCTAACGCGTAAGGACTACCAAGAAAGTGGTCAGAAGCGACCCGCAATCCGGCGAAAATCGTGCCGGCTTTGACCACTTGCGGCCGGACTCACGCGCTGCTCTGTAAGGCATGCTTGACCTCCTCGACGGCTTGGGCGTTGCCGGCAATGTGCCAACGATTCCCGCCGACCGTGAGCTCGTCGGCGACGCCGCCGGCACCGATGACCAGCGCCGCGCCGGGGTACCAGTCCCAGCCGTTCAGATTGGCCTGAAGAAACACACCGAGCCGGCTGCTCGCCACGCCCGCCAGATCAATGGAGGCCGAACCGAGTATCCGCAGCGTCGCGGCCGAGGCGACCACAGATTGCCATGCGATGAGACGTTGCACATCCGGGAGGTGTCGGGGGTGAAAGTAGCTGGCCACTGAGATCTGGGATAGACCTTGGCTGACGAGCGCCGGTAGTTCTTCGCCGTTCAGAGTCGTAGGCGTTTCCCGCCCACCCAGCCAAAGCTCGTCGACAGCCGGATAGTAAACCGCTCCGACTAGTGGCCCATCGGCATCGACCAGCCCGACGGCGGAGCACCAGTACGGAATTCCAGAGAGGAAGTTGTATGTGCCGTCCACCGGGTCGACGTACCAGGTTCGGCCGTCGCCAGACTTGCGGGCCCCTTCCTCTCCGACCAGTCCGTCGTCGGGTCGACTCTCCGCGAGCCTGGCACTGATCCGTTCCTCGCCGGCATGGTCCGCCGCTGACACCACATCAGAGACCGAGGTCTTGTAGCGAGTCTCCAAACCCTCCCTGCGCATCTCCCGGGCCAGGGTGCCCGCCTCGCGGACCAGTTCGGCGGCCAGGCTCGCATCATCCACCCGCCGACCCTAACGCGATCAGGGATCGATCTGGCCACCGCCAAGCTTGATCCAGGTATCGACCACGGTGTCCGGATTGAGCGAAATACTGTCGATGCCCTGATCAAGCAACCACTTGGCGAGATCGGGATGATCACTGGGACCCTGTCCGCAGATGCCCACGTACTTACCCCTGGCCCTGCAGGCCTTGATTGCTGCACTGATCAAGGACTTGACGGCAGGATCACGTTCATCAAAGGCGGCGGCAACCAGACCGGAATCCCGATCCAGGCCCAACGTGAGCTGTGTCAAGTCGTTGGAGCCGATCGAGAATCCGTCGAAATGATCAAGGAATGCGTCCGCGAGCACAGCGTTCGAGGGAAGCTCACACATCATGATCACTTCAAGCCCATTGTCACCGCGCCGAAGCCCGTGCTCGCTGAGGAGCTGGATCACGCCCTCCGCTTCACCAAGTGTGCGAACAAAGGGAATCATGATCTTGACGTTCGTTAGGCCCATGTCGTCGCGTACGTAGCGAAGCGCCTCACACTCCATCGCGAAGCAGTCAGCAAAGTCGGTAGAGAGATATCGTGCAGCACCTCGGTAACCGATCATCGGGTTCTCCTCATGCGGTTCATAGCGGTCCCCGCCGAGCAGGCTGGCGTACTCATTGGATTTGAAGTCCGACATCCGCACGATCACCGGGTTCGGGGCAAACGCGGCCGCGATGGTGGCTACTCCCTCCGCCACCCGACGTACGAAGAAATCGCGTGGTGTCTGGTACGCCGCGACGACATCATTGATCTTGCTCCGTAGCGGTTCGTCCAGCCGGTGCAGTTCCAAGAGTGCCTTGGGGTGGATTCCGATCTGGTTGTTGATGATGAACTCCAGCCGCGCCAGACCAACACCAGCGTTCGGCAACCGAGAGAAGGCAAAGGCCTGATCGGGGGTGCCGACATTCATCATGATCTTGACACCGATGTCCGGCATGCGATCCTGCTGGGACTCTTCAATAGCGAACTCCAGCAGACCCGCATACACATAGCCGGCGTCGCCCTCAGCACATGAAACGGTGACCGGCTGCCCGTCGGTCAGCTCGCTAGTTGCTGTGCCGGTACCGACGACTGCGGGGATTCCGAGCTCCCGCGCGATGATCGCCGCATGGCAAGTGCGGCCACCACGATTGGTGATAATGGCAGAGGCTCGCTTCATGATCGGCTCCCAGTCGGGGTCGGTCATATCAGCAACCAGTACCTCACCTGGGCTGAATAAATGCATGTCTGCGATCGAGCTGAGCACTCGCACGCTGCCGTTCCCAATCTTCTGCCCAATGGCTCGTCCTTCCACTAGGACTTGACCACGTTCACGAAGCCGATAGCGCTGCACTCGGGCGGCTACCTGTCGTGATTTCACCGTCTCCGGACGTGCCTGGAGGATGTAGAGCTGGCCGTCCTGCCCGTCCTTGCCCCATTCGATGTCCATCGGTCGCCCGTAGTGCTCCTCAATGGCGAGTGCCTGCCGGGACAGCTCGGTCACTTCGGCATCGGTAAGAGACAACCGCCTTCGGTCCGCGTGATCGACGTCGACGAATTCGGTGGTCCGGCCTACCTCGGTGTGGGGCGTATAGATCATCTTGGTGGCCTTGCTTCCGACGCTGCGCTTGAGAACCGCCGGCCGGCTGGCACGCAATGCCGGCTTGTAGACGTAGAACTCATCGGGGTTCACCGCGCCTTGAACAACACCCTCACCAAGACCATAGGAGGATGTGATGAACACGGCATCGGCAAAGCCGGACTCGGTGTCCATGGTGAACATCACCCCAGACGCGCCAAGATCGGATCGCACCATTCGCTGCACTCCGGCCGAGATGCCAACCGCGTCGTGCTGGAAGCGGTGATGGGTCCGATAGGCGATGGCGCGATCGTTGTACAGCGATGCGAAGACTCTCTTGATCGCCTCCAGGATGGCCGCGATGCCACGGACATTGAGAAATGTCTCCTGCTGACCTGCAAAGGAGGCGTCCGGCAGATCCTCCGCTGTTGCGCTCGACCGCACGGCGAAGGACACCTCGCCCTCCGAGGCATCGCCTGAGTCGCCGATCAGCTGTGCGTAGGCGGCACGGATGTCGGCCTCCAGCTTGGCCGGCAGCGGCTGTTTAGTCACCGCCTCCCGAATCCTGCGACCTACCGCTGCGAGCTGCGCGACATCGTCGGTATCCAGCACCGCGAGCTCGGCGTTGATCATCTCGACCAAGCCGGCATCGGTAAGGAACTGTCGGTACGCGTCTGCAGTGGTAGCGAAGCCGTCCGGTACCCGGACGCCCGCCGAGGTGAGGTTTCGGACCATCTCGCCAAGCGAGGCATTCTTGCCACCGACTTGATCGAGGTCGGCAAGACCGACGTCGGAGAACCACGCGATGGTCGAGGTATTCGAGACTGCAGACATGGGTGATTCCTCTCCGTCTCAGGACCTGTGGTTCATGGTCTGCAAGATCACGGTAGACATTTCCTCCACGGACTTGGTCGAGGAGTTGATCACCGGGAGTCGATGGTTGCGGTACATAGCCTCGGCCTGGCGGAGCTCGTAGGTGCACTGCTCGAGCGAGGCATAACGGGAGTTGGCCCGTCTTTCGTGCCGGACTTGGCTGAGCCGTGCCGGCGTCGTCGTCATGCCGAAGCACCGGTCACGCAGCCCGCGCACTGGGCTTGGCAGTTCAGCGCTGGAGAAGTCCTCCTCGACGAGCGGATAGTTCGCGACGAAGATGCCGTGCTGCAAGGCCAGGTACATCGTTGTTGGTGTCTTGCCGCAGCGTGATGGCGCCACCAAGATCACATCCGCTTTGTCTAGCGCTCGCATGCTCTGGCCGTCATCGTGTTCGATCGCGTACTCGACGGCCGCCATTCGGGCGTTGTAGCGCTGGACGTCTCCCATTCCGTGCAATCGCGCGGCCACCCGGACACCTTTGGCGCCCAAGATCGACTCAACACGTTCCATGTGCAGATCGAAAAAGTCGATCAGTGGGCACTGGGTACGTAGCAGCTCCTGACGGACCTCTTCGACGGCGGTTGTCGAGAAGGCCAAAGGCGTCACCGGTCCCGCGGCAGCGGCATCCAAGATGGCGACCACCCGGCCCGCCTCTTCCACAGTGGAGATGAACGGTATGAGACGGCGCTCGAAGCGGAGATTCGGAAACTGGATGAGTAGCGCGTTGCCCATCGTCTCGGCAGTGATTCCGGTGCTGTCGGAGAGGAAGAAAATCGGGACGGGGAGCGGCTCGCTAGGCTGATTGATCCGCCCGTCCTCATCACCCACCAGTCCTCACCTCCGACGGACAGCACGTCGCCTCAGGCTATACCAGCAGTGCTACTGGTATTGCCTGACTGGTCTCGATGCCGGCCAGATAGTGCCGGTCAGGCTTTGGCGCACCAGTCGAGCAGTTCATCGAGTGGCCAGGTATTGATCACCCGTGCTGGATCCATTCCCAGCTCCTCGGCCCGCTGGCAGCCATAGATCTGAAATTCGAGCTGCCCCGGTGCGTGAGCATCGGTGTCGATGGAGAAGAGACATCCCATATCCATGGCCATCTTTAACAACCTGGTTGGCGGGTCACGACGCTCGGGACGGGAGTTGATCTCAACGGCCACATTGAAGGTACGGCAGGCCTCGAAGACCACCTCAGCGTCGAAAACCGACTCGGGACGGATGCCACGTTCGCCCTGAATCAGACGACCCGTACAGTGACCCAGGATGTTGGTACGCGGATTGGCTATGCCACCGACCATTCGGTGCGTCATCGTTTCCGAATCCGACCGGAGCTTGGAGTGGACGCTCGATACGACGACCTCCAGCTCTGCCAACAGCACATCTTCTTGATCAAGACCGCCATCCTCAAGGATGTCGACTTCGATGCCCTGCAGGCAATGAAACGGCGCCATGGCCTGATTGAGGTCGGCTACCACGGACATCTGCTTGCGCAGCCGATCCGCGCTGAGCCCACGCGCCACCTGGAGCCGCGGCGAGTGATCAGTAATCGCGCAGTACTCGTGACCGAGCTCCTGCGCCGTAATCATCATTTCCTCCAGCGGACTGCCGCCGTCAGACCAGGAGGAGTGACAGTGAAGATCCCCTTTGATGGCGGCACGCATATTGAGCCCGCCCTCGACAAGGGGTTCCTTCTCTTCACGCAGCTTCTGCAGATAGTCCGGCACCTGGCCGTTCATGGCCTGGGTGATCACCGTTGCGGTTTTGGGTCCAACGCCAGAGACCTTTGCCCAGGTGCCCCGCTTCTGATGCTCTCGACGTTCTTCCTCGCTAAGCTTTGAAATCCCATCCGCGGCACCGCGGTAGGCGCGTACCCGATAGGTGTCGGCGCGCGAGCGTTCCAGCAGGAATCCGATCTCCCGCAAGGCGTCCGCGGGGTTCACTCGGTGCGGCTCCTCCGCGGACGCGGCTTGAGCTGGACCGTCGGCATCGGCGGCGCCTCCATCGCTTTCTCCGAGCGGTTAACGATAGGCGGAAATCGGGCGTCGCGCTCAGCCCATGCCGATCGGAATTTCACGATTTCGGCATGGCTGCGTCCGATGAAGTTCCACCACATGACGATGTCCTCGGCGAAAGGCTGTCCGCCGAGCATGATCACCTGACCTCCGTAAGGACTTCGGAGATGGAGGCTGCGCCGGCTATTTCCCAGGTAAAGCAGCTGATCAACCCCGACCGTCGTCGATTCGGCTATCACTGCTCCGGCAACCGCGAAGATGCCGTATTCGAAGGTCTCGTGGAGGGAAAGCACGACGTCTGCCCCCGGCTCGAGTCTCAGCTCCGCGCCGCAGAGCGGCGAGTACCCGAGTGCCGCCGAGCTGGTTCCATTCACCTCGCCGATCAACACCTTGCCGACAACGCCTGGCTGGATCAGATCTGGCAGGTCGGCGTAGCTCTGGAACGCCGGCTCGCGGTCCCGCATCGCATCCGGGAGGGCTACCCAGAGCTGCACCCCATGCAGCATCGGCGGCTTATCCGGCTGGGAAATCTCGCTGTGCACGATGCCGTGGCCGGCGGTCATGATGTTGAGCTCGCCTGGTCGTACCATCGCTTGCGAGCCGAGGCTGTCGCGATGCTCGATTTCGCCGTCGAACAACCAGCTGACCGTCTGCAAGCCGGTATGCGGATGAGCCCAGACCTGCATACCCGGCGAGCCACTGACGTCCTCAGGACCGTAATGATCAAGGAAGCACCAGGCGCCGATCATGCGGATCTGCCGGTCTGGCAAGGCGCGTGCCACTTCGGTCGTCTTGCCCAGCGGGACCCGGCGAGCCGTAAGCAACAGTTCCTCGGGTCCACCCTCACCGCGCCCGGCACACAGATACTCCTGTGGCCGCGTATCAAGATCACTCATGTGCCCGCCGGCCTCCGATCCACCACCGACTTGTCAGACTCTCAGCTGGCTATGGCACGCCGAGACGCTGACAAGTATTCATTGCACTCTGGCAGGCAGCCCGCCAGATTCGCCTCCTTCGTCGCTCGCGCATACCGCGGCCAGACACTTGACCCAGTTCCACGCGAGCTCCTGCAGTCGGCGAAGCGGTCAGCCTGTCATAGCGCGCTGAGCATTACAGTCAGCCTATGGCCGCGAGCTCTCGAGGGATCAACAGGTCTCTGCTCCCATCGGCCAAGACTCGAGCCACGATCGCAAAGCGGCTAGCTGGAGTCACCGACAAGATGACCACTGCCACGATTGCGGAGATGGAGGCGCGGTACCACTGGTTCCGCCGGCTGGACGCAGAGCATCGATCATGGATCACCCTGGTGGCTCAGGCTGGCATCGACGGATTCGTGAAATGGTTCGCCGCTCCTGGGCCGGAGGTGCCGGCCACATCAGATGTCTTCGGATCGGCGCCGCGTGAGCTGGCCCGCAAGATTTCCCTCTACCAGACTGTGGAGCTGGTACGGACGACCATTGAGGTGGTTGAGAACCAGATCGACGAGTTGATGCCGAAAGGTGATCGTCCGATCTTGCATGCGGCAATCGATCAGTACAGCCGACAGGTCGCCTTTTCGGCGGCTGAGATCTACGCCCGGGCCGCCGAGCTTCGAGGAGCCTGGGACGAGCGGCTGGAAGCATTGGTCGTGGACGCCGTGCTGCGCGGAGAGACCGATGAAACGGTGCTGTCGCGCGCGTCGACCTTAGGTTGGCATTCGACCGCCGGCGTAGTTGTTGTGGTCGGCCCTACGCCTGAGATGGAGCCCGCTCAGGCCCTGGAGGCGATTAGACACACTGCTGCGATCGCGGGGACCGACATGCTGGGTGCGGTGCAGGGTGACCGGATGGTCGTTGTACTGGGCGGCGCAGCGATCAACGCCGCTGACCAAGCCGTGGAGATTGTGAGCAAGTTCGTCACCCTCTTTGGTCCTGGAGCGGTGATCGTGGGACCACCGGTGGAGCATTTGATGGATGCGGCAACGAGTACCCGCGAGGCAATTGCGGCTTACCGCGCGGCAGCCGGCTGGCCTGAAGCGCCGAGGCCGGTGACGTCTCAGGATCTGTTGCCAGAAAGGGCGCTGTCCGGGGACGGTCATGCCCGCCGAGCGCTGGCCAACGACATCTACCAGCCCCTGCAGGCTGCCGGAGGAGGCCTACTGGAGACGCTCGTGACCTTTCTGGACCAAGGGCTCTCGGTGGAGGCGGCGGCGCGGGCTTTGTTCGTTCACGCCAATACCGTCCGGTACCGGCTGCGACGAATTCACGAGGTCACCGGCTACAGTCCGACCGACCCACGCGATGCGTACGTCCTCCGCCTGGCGATCACCTTGGGCCGCCTCTTCGACCGCTCCCGCCAAGAGGAGCCGGCAGCTACTGGGCGATGAAGGCCCCGGATCGCGCGCCGCCGTGCTCAGGACGAGCGAGGGATCATGCTTTTCGTCCCCGGAGCGACGACGAAGTCGGCGGCTTCCAAGCGCGATCCGCGCGGAGCGAGCGCAGCGAGCGGAGCAAATCCAACTTGTAGAGAACTGACAATAGGACGTCCGAAGATTCGTGGCGTCCCCGTACGGCCTTTCATGCGAGCCCGGGAAATAGTGCATATGTGCTCGCGATTGTGGCGCCTGGTCAGGGGGCGCAGACACCGGGTTTCTTGGGCCCTTGGCTTGAGGTACCCACTTTCGCTGACCGGCTCACCTGGCTCTCCGCGGTATCAAGCCTCGATCTGAGGCATTACGGCACCGAGGCAGACGCGGAAACAATTCGGGATACGGCGATAGCGCAACCTCTTCTGGTGGCCGCCGGCTTGCTCGCCGCCCTCGAGTTGTTCCCACATCCGGCCGATGCTTACCCGCTCGTCGGCGTCGTTGCGGGTCACTCCGTCGGGGAAGTGACCGCGGCAGCCGGAGTAGGCGTTTTATCCGCGGAGCAGGCGATGGTCTTTGTACGCGAGCGCGGCCGTGCGATGGCAGAGGCTAGCGCGGCCACTCCCACCTCCATGACGGCCGTCATTGGTGGTGATCCCGACGACGTGCTTCTCGCTGTTGCCGCACATGGGCTCACCGCAGCCAACAACAATGGCAGCGGGCAGATTGTCGCTGCCGGCACCAAGGATCAGTTAGCCGCCCTGGCGGCCAGTCCCCCGCGGCGTGCCAGGCTCATCGAGCTCAGCGTCGCAGGGGCGTTTCACACCGTACACATGGAACCCGCCGTGGCCCGACTTGCCGCACTCGCCCGCGCGATCTCCACACACGACCCGAGAACCCGCTTACTGTCAAATGCCGATGGTCAGGTGGTGCACGATGGCCGGGAGGTACTGCGGCGGTTAGTGGGACAGCTTGCCGCGCCAGTGCGCTGGGATCTTTGCATGACCGCTATGGCTGACCTCGGCGTCACCGGTCTGGTTGAGATGCCGCCGGCGGGCACTCTGACCGCAATCGCCAAGCGAAATCTGAAGGGGGTCGAGGTCTTCGCGCTCAACACCCCTGATCAGCTGGACCAGGCAATGGAGTTCGTGCACAAGCACGGCGCTGCCGCCTCCGCCTCGCCCATTGCAGGTAATCCCACCTGGCGGC
This sequence comes from Propionibacteriaceae bacterium, assembly GCA_035535395.1. Classification (GTDB taxonomy): domain Bacteria; phylum Actinomycetota; class Actinomycetes; order Propionibacteriales; family Propionibacteriaceae; genus Microlunatus. Next base: position 15,009 of record DATLQC010000201.1, read on the forward strand.
TCGTGGTCTCCCCTGGAAAGGGCCAGTTCATTCGCACCGAAGACATCGAGCCTGAAACGCTCTTGCCGAGTAACAGCACCGTCGGGATGGTCAAGAACTTCCGTGACGAGATGCCGGTCAGCGCACCACATGGCGGCATTGTCGTGGAGTGGCTAGTCGAGGACGGTGACCCTGTTGCCCCTGGTCAGCCGCTACTTCGGCTACATCCCACTGTCGAATCCGCCGACGCAACTGAGGTCACTCGATGACGTTGAAAGTGACACCTGGCGCTAAGTACGCCGCCATCCTCGGATTCGGCGGATATCGACCGCGCCGTGTTGTCGACAACGCCGAGATCTGTACGATGATCGACTCCTCCGACGAGTGGATCCGTACCCGATCCGGGATCATCGAGCGGCGCTGGGCATCCGATGACGAGACCATCCAGATGATGTCGGTCTCCGCGGCCCGGAAGGCGATCGACCGCGCCGGCATTGAGCCGGGCCAGATTGACACGGTTATCGTCTCGACGGTCACCCACTTCTACCAAACGCCCGCGGTGGCGACCACTATCGCCAGTGAGCTAGGGGCGAAGAGCGCGGCAGCGTTCGATATCTCGGCCGCGTGTGCTGGGTTCTGCTACGCGACTGCGATGGCCGACTCGTTCATTCGCAGTGGCGCCTCCAGGTATGTGTTGATCATCGGCGTCGAGCGGCTCAGCGACATGACCAACCGCTCCGATCGGTCCACAGCCTTCCTCTTCGCTGACGGCGCCGGAGCTGCCGTGATCGGACCTAGCGATTCTCCTGGTATCGGGCCGGTGATCTGGGGCTCCGATGGCGACCAGGCCCCGCTGATTCAGCAAACTCAGTCTTGGCACGCTGCCCTGGCCTTGGACCCGGCGTCGTATCAGTCGTCTCCCCGTGGCACGAATCGACCGACCCTTCGGATGGAGGGCAATCCGGTCTTCAAATGGGCCTCTTACACGATGGCTAAGGCAGCAGCGGAAGCCTTGGACGCCGCCGGCGTACGCCCCGAGGAGCTGGATGTCTTCGCGCCGCATCAGGCGAATATGCGGATCACCGACGCCATGTTCCGCGCTCTGAAGTTGCCGAGCGACGTCGTCGTGGCGCGTGATATCGCGCGGCAGGGCAATACGTCTGCAGCCTCCATTCCACTCGCCATCGAGGCGTTGCTGGAGTCAGGCGAAGCACATAAAGGCCAGACCTGCTTGATCATCGGCTTCGGTGCCGGCCTGGTCTACGCCGGTCAGGTGATCATCCTGCCCTGAAGTCTCCGACCGAAGAACCATCCCAAACTAGCACTGAAGGAGCCATGCTTATGCCCACCACCGAGGAAGTCCGTGCAGATCTCGCCGAGATCGTCAACGAGGTTGCCGGCGTACCGGCCGACGACGTTCAGCTGGACAAGTCGTTTACCGATGATCTTGACGTGGACTCGCTATCGATGGTCGAGATCATTTACGCCGCCGAAGAGAAGTTCGGCGTCAGCATTCCCGACGAAGAGGCCAAAAACCTCAAGACCGTAGGCGATGCTGTCGCCTACATCGAGCGTGCTGCCGCCTGATCATCAGTACTGATCACCTAAGGGTCATCCGGAACCAGGGATAGCCCCGAAACTAGCCAAATAACTCGACACGCCATCGCAGGAGATACCGCCATGTCACGCATCCGCGTTGTCGTTACCGGCCTCGGAGCCACCACGCCGCTCGGAGGCGACGTGCCCACCACCTGGGACGGTCTGCTGGCCGGCAAGTCCGGCGTAGCAAAGATCGCAGCCGAATGGGCAGATGACCTGCCAGTGAAGATCGCGGCACAAGCGGCCGCCGATCCCGCCGAGATCTTGGACCGGGTCGAGGCGCGCCGGCTAGATCGGTGCGCCCAACTTGCGGTCGTTGCCGCACTGCAAGCCTGGCAGGACGCCGGATATGGGCTCCGCGAAGAGAATCCTGTCGACCGTGAGCGCCTCGGCGTCGCGATCGCTACCGGCATTGGCGGGATGATCACCTTGCTTTCCAACTGGGATATCCAAAAGGAAAAAGGCGCTCGACGCGTCAGTCCCTTGGCCATTCCCATGCTGATGGCGAACGCCTCTGCTGCCAATGTCAGCCTGCGGCTCGGAGCCCGAGCTGGAGCACATACGCCCGTGTCGGCCTGTGCTTCCAGCAACGAGTCGATTTCTCTCGGCCTCGACATGTTGCGGCTGGGCCGCGCCGATGTTGCCGTCGTGGGGGGTACCGAGGGCGTCATCCATCCGCTGCCGATCGCCAGCTTCGCCCAGATGCAGGCCTTGAGCCGCCGCAACGAGGAACCGGAACGCGCATCGCGGCCTTGGGATGTGGACCGAGACGGCTTTGTCCTCGGTGAGGGTGCCGCCATGTTGGTCATCGAAACGCTGGAGCATGCGCAGGCGCGCGGTGCTCGCATCTACGGCGAACTCGCCGGAGCTGGCATCACCGCCGATGCGCACGACATGGTCCAGCCAGATCCGACCGGCGCGAGTCAGGCCTTGGCGATGACGAAGGCGCTCCGGGAGGCCGATCTGACCCCGGGCGACATCGTGCACGTAAACGCACACGCCACCTCCACGCCCCAGGGAGATGTCACTGAGGCCGGATCAATTCGGCAGTCCCTGGGTGAAGACACCGAGGCGATCGTGACGGCCACCAAATCCATGACCGGTCATTTGCTCGGTGGCGCGGGGGCGCTGGAGTCGCTGGCCACGCTGCTCGCTCTCTATCACCACAAGATCCCGCCCACGATCAACTTGGACAACCCAGAACCTGATCTTGGTATCGACATCGCCACCAAAGTGCGCGACCTGCCAAGCGGTGACCTGGCAGCGATCAACAACTCATTTGGCTTCGGTGGTCACAACGTTGCCGTCGCCTTCACGAATGCCTATGCCACAGGAGGCCTGAGATGACGATGACGACCGAGCGGGGCACCGCCCCGAGGACTACGCCGACTCGGCAGCACGCTGGCGCTGCCGTTGCCTCCGAAGCACCCAAGAAGATCAAGGTTCCACGCGATCAAGATCCGCGCAATCCGAACATCCGACTGCAGGCACTGCTTGATCCAGGTTCTGTCGAGTTGATCACTCCTGATGACGACTCCGGGATGCTGGCCGCGACTGGAACCATCAACGGCTGCCGGGTAGTCGCCTTCTGCTCAGACGCCACCGTGATGGGCGGAGCAATGGGTGTCGAGGGCTGCGACGTGGTGGTGCGGGCGTACGAGCGTGCCATGCATGATCAGCTGCCGATCCTCGGAATCTGGCATTCCGGTGGCGCTCGCTTGGCCGAAGGTGTGCTGTCACTGGATGGCGTCGGTCGGATCTTCCGAGCCATGACCCAGGCTTCCGGCAAGATCCCGCAGATCTCGGTCGTGCTGGGCTTTGCGGCTGGCGGTGCGGCGTACGGGCCGGCGTTGACCGACGTAGTGATCTTGGCTCCAGAGGGTCGGATCTTCGTCACCGGGCCCGACGTCGTACGTTCGGTCACCGGCGAAGACGTCGACATGCTGCGGCTGGGTGGACCAGACACTCACGGCCGTCGATCAGGGGTCGTGCATGTAGTCGCCGACGACGAAGCGCACGCTATCGAGCAGGGTCGGGCACTTGCCACGCTGTTCGCCAGCCAGGGTCAGACGGCAATGACAGTGCCTGATGTCGATCTTGCTGCGTTGCTGCCAGAGTCGCCGAAGCGCGCCTACGACGTTCATCCACTGATCAATGGCCTGTTGGACGAAGGCTCGACAGTGGAGCTGCATGCCCGCTGGGCTCCCAACATCACCATTGCGTTGGGCCGGCTCGGTGGCCGCACGGTTGGAGTGATCGCCAACAATCCGCTCCGCCTCGGAGGCTGCTTGGACGCGCTCAGTGCGGAGAAGGCGGCCAGGTTCGTCCGGATGTGCGACACATTCGGGGTGCCGCTCGTCGTGATCGTCGACGTGCCTGGCTATCTGCCAGGTGTCGGGCAGGAGTGGGATGGCGTAGTGCGTCGCGGGGCAAAGCTGCTGCATGCTTTCGGCGAGGCGGTGGTACCGAGGGTCACCCTAGTGACGCGCAAGGCGTACGGCGGCGCGTACATCGCGATGAACGCGCGCTCCCTCGGGGCCACCCGGGTCTTTGCCTGGCCGGGTGCTGAGGTCGCGGTTATGGGACCCATTGCCGCCGTCCGGATTCTGCACCGGCGCAAGCTGGCTGACGTTGCCGACGACGTACGGCCCCAGCTGGAGGCCGAGCTCGCCACCGAACATGAGCGCATCGCCGGTGGAGTGGAGAAGGCGGTTGAGATCGGTGTCGTCGACGAGATCGTGGCGCCCGCTGCCACTCGATCGGCCGTCGCTGCCGCGATTCGAGACGCCGACACCGGCCGACGCGGGGCGCACACCAACATCCCTCTTTAACGGCGTTGTAAGAGCGTTAGACGACCTCGTGCAGCCAGCGGACAGGTGCACCATCACCTGCGCATCGGAAGGGTTCGAGCTCTTCGTCCCAGGCGCTGCCGAGCAAGCCGTGGAGCACATCGACGAGGTCTTTGCCGCTGACAGCCGACATTGCTACCGCATGCTTGATTCGATCTTCGGGAATCATGATGTCGCCATGGATTCCGGTGATGGCATGGAAGACGCCGAGGGTCGGAGTGTAGGAATAGCGCTCCGCCTCGGTACGTGAGGTGGCCTCCTCGGTCACCTCGAAGCGCACTCGCTGCCAGCCCTTGAGGGCGCTCGCCAGTCGCGCCGCCGTACCGGTCGGTCCGCTCCATGAGTACTCGGTTCGATAGCAGGCACGTTCGATCGGCTGAGGAATCCAGTCAACCCGTATGGGCATACCAAAGACGCCGCCCACGGCCCACTCGATGTGCGGGCACAGCGCTGACGGCGCGGAGTGGATGTACAAGACTCCACGGGTGGTGCTCATGCCAGATCCTCCAGTGCGAGACCAAAGACAACTGAGGGCTGCCTTCCCCTGCATCCTCAGGTTGCGGTTTCGCTCTAGGGATCCGTTGTGGTCCCTATCTTGCACCATTGGCCACATCAGCAACAACAGGTCGGCGGCAACTCGCGGAGCGCGCCGGCTCGACGTCGACCTGGCCCATACCGGCGAAGACGGCGTCGCACACGGCCCGCCCGTGCGCTCGCCCTGTCAGGATGGCCAATATGACAAACGAGTCCGAGACGATCGCCCTCGCCCTTCGCGACGGACGGGTGCTAGAGATGATCGTGTCGGGACCGCCGGACGGCGTACCGCTGGTGTGGCACCACGGCACGCCGGGCTGTGCGCGGCAGTTCCGTTACCGCCAGAACGAGACGCATGCGCGCGGGCTGCGCTACGTCACCTACAGCCGCGCCGGCGCCGCCGGATCGACCCGACGTCCCGGGCGCTCGGTCGCCGACGTCGCCGCGGACGTGGCCGCGATCCTCGACCACCTAGAGGCCGACCGCTGTCTGGTGGGCGGCAACTCCGGCGGCGGTCCCCACGCCCTGGCCACGGGCGCGCTCTTGCCGGATCGGGTAGCGGCGGTGCTGTGTGTGTGCGGTATTAAGCCGTACGTCGGCGAGCCGGACTTCCTCGACGGCATGGGAGAGGCCAACATCGAGGAGTTCGAGCTGGCGCTCCAGGGCGAGGAGGCGCTCCGGCCGTTTGTGATGAAGGACCGCGCGGGCATCATCGACGCCAAACCGGAGGGGATCATCGAGACCCTGGCCACGCTGCTCCCCGAAGTCGATCGTGGCATCCTCCGGGGTGATGCCGGGTTGGACATCATCCGCGGACTCCAGGGCGGAGTGATTGAGGTCGACGGCTGGATCGACGACGACCTGGCCTTCACCCGCGACTGGGGCTTTGATCCGCGCAAGCTCAGCGTCCCGGCCTACATCTGGCAGGGCAGCGCGGATCTGATGGTGCCCTTTCACCACGCGCAGTGGCTGGCGAGCAACGTACCCGGCGTCGTATCCCACCTCCTCGACGGCGAGGGGCACTTCTCGGTGCTGGTCGGCCGCTTCGGCGCGATGGTCGATGAACTGCTGCCGCACCGCTAGTTAGCAGAGGGGCTCAGGCGCGCTGAGTGCGCGCTAATCGACCACGCCTAGGCACTCGTCTGGGCGATAAGCGCGTACTCGATCCCCAACTGAGCTACGTACCGAAGCCGCCGGCTACGGACGTCTCCAGCTCTGACGCCACCAATAGATTGACCGTGTGCGGATTGCGCCTTACGGGTCTTGGGTCTCCCCAATCTCTGTTGATCACTTGATCGGTTCTTCAGTGGGACTTTCTGCCGTACAGATCGACGGAGATTATGTCTACTGGCTGGAGTCTCGGGCCGCCGAACGCGGGCGGGCGAGCCTGTGGCGACGGCACCTCTCCGGTGGTGAATCTGTCGAAGTCACTCCACCACCCGCGTACGTCCGCGACCGAGTGCATGAGTACGGCGGCGGCGAGTACCAGGTCTCGGGCGGCACAGTCGTGTACTCGGAGTTCACTGACGGCCGTCTCTATACAGTCCGAGACGATGGTCAGCCGTGGCCGATCACGCCGGAGGGCGGATTCCGATTCGGCGATATTCGGGTTCATCCTGACCGCGGCCTTGTGCTTGCCGTACGCGAAGATCACTCCGGCGCTGCCGAACCGATCAACACCATCGTTGCTCTTGATCTTGACGGACCGAACGTAGACGGGGGCATCGTGCTGTGCAGCGGCGCCGACTTCTACTCAACCCCTGAGCTTTCGGCCAGCGGGCGCTTGGCGTGGACCGAATGGCATCACCCGAACATGCCGTGGGACTCCACCGTCATCATGATCGGATCTCTGAGCAATGCTGTGATCACTGACAGTCAAGCTGTCGCAGGCGGTCCGAGCGAGTCAGCAGTGCAGCCCCGCTGGCTGGGCGAAGAGTTGATCTTCATCTCCGATCGTACGAACTGGTGGAATCTCTACCTGTGGACCGACGGCCGGGTGCGAGCGCTCTGTGAAACAGACGCCGAATTCTGCCCAGCACAATGGGTGCTCGGCCAGCGGCCGTACGCGATCATCGATGATGATCATCTGCTATGCACCCTGAACCGCAGCGGCGAACAGAGCATTGAAGTCTTGCGGATCTCCGAGGGCACACTCGAGCCGGCAGCCCCTCCTGGTATCGCCGCGAGCTCGCTGGATGTCGGTCGCCACCGCGCGGCTGCGGTGCTCAGCTTTCCCGAGCGACCCGCCGCATTGGCACTGCTGGACCTCGACCGAGCGACGTGGACCACAGTGAGGTCGTCGTCAGAGATGATCATGGATCCTGATTCGGTTTCACTCGCTCAACGGGTCAGTTGGACATCTGACGGCCGTCAGGTCCACGGCTATTTCTATCCGCCGACCAACACTGAATTCGCAGCACCTGCTGGCACCTTGCCACCCATGATCACGCTGTCTCATGGTGGTCCAACCGGATTCTCAACGCCCGATTTCAAGATCGGATACCAGTTCTGGACATCTCGCGGCTTCGCAATTCTCGACGACAACTACAGCGGCGGTACAGGATTCGGCAGGGACTACCGAGATCGTCTAAAGGGCCGCTGGGGAGTCATTGATGTGCAGGATTGCATCTCGGGCGCCGTGTCGATGGGCACCCAGCGGTTCGCCGATCCAGCTCGGCTGGCCATCCGGGGTGGTAGCGCGGGCGGATTCACGGTGTTGGCCGCGCTCACCACCTCAGAGGTCTTCAATGCCGGCATCAGCCAGTATGGGATCGCTGACCTGGAAGCGCTGGCGAAGGACACGCACAAGTTTGAGTCGCGCTACCTCGACAGCCTGGTCGGACCGTATCCAGAAGACCGCTCCATCTACTTCGAGCGCTCCCCTATCAACCATCTAGATCAGCTTTCGGCGCCGATCCTGCTGCTGCAGGGCGCCGAAGACGTGGTGGTGCCGCCACAACAGGCCGAGATGCTGGCCGACGCAGCACGTCGTAGACAGCTACCCGTTGCCTTGATCATGTTCCAGGGTGAGGGCCATGGCTTTCGCAGAGCGGAGACGATCAAGGCGGCGACCGAGGCGCAGATCTACTTCTTGGGCCGGATCTTCGGCTTCGAACCAGCGGATCGAGTGCCACCGATTCCCATCGAGAACCTGGACCGGATCGCGCGCCGTCGTGCTGAGGAGGAGGGAGGGGACATGTCTTTCGTCCCCGAGTGACGACGAAGTCGGCGGCTACCGGGCGCGATCCGCGCGGAGCGAGCGCTAGCGAGCGGAGCAAATCAAACACGGATCGCGCGCCGTCGTGCTGAGGAGGAGGGAGGGAATATGTCTTTCGTCCCCCAGTGACGACGAAGTAGGCGGCTCCCCGGCGCGATCCGCGCTCGCGATGTTCGCGCCGCCGATCTGCAGGAGAAGCCGACGAAACGCCTCAAGAAGAGGGGTGATTCTCCGACACAGGCGTTTCGTCGGATCGGACGAAGACGGCGGCTCCCCGGCGAACATCGCAGCGAGCGGAGCGAGCCATTAGACATAGCGAGCGCCAGCGAGCGGAGCAATCAAACCGGATCGCGCGCGCCGCTGCCTGGACGAACGAGCGAGCGGCCAGCCTCCGCCACCGCCATCAGTTCGCAGTCATGCTGGCCGCGAGCGAGCGAGGAAGACAGCGGCTTTCAAAGCGCGGTCCGCGCGGAGCGAGCGCCAGCGAGCGGAGCAATCAAACCGGAGCGAGCGCCAGCGAGCGGAGCAATCAAAATGGCCGAAGCCGTGGCAGCCAGGCTCGCACCGCAAGGCGATACCGCTCATAGTCATCTCCGTAGCGCCTCAGCAGCACCGGTTCCTCGTCCCAACGGACGAACGCAGCCGTGATCGCCCAAAGCGCTACGGCGTACACCAGCAAGCCAAGCGAGCCGAAGATCATCGCCTGCCCGAGGACCGCAGTGATCACGGCGAGATACATGGGATTGCGCACAAAGCGGTAATCACCGCCCACGACCAACCGCTCGGGCGGAGCGACCGGCGCGGGCGTACCACGGCCCTCCATGACGAAACGCGCAAAGGCACGAACCAGTACCACGATCGCCAGCACTAGGAGTACGCCGCCCAGAGCCATCCAGATAATGGTCAACGGCGACACCGGTCCGCGAACTTGCCATCCGCTGATCAGCCAGGGCACCAGCCCTGCCACTAGGCCAGGCCCAACAACAAAAAAGACAGCGGTACCTACCCCGGCCGCCGATCTCTGCACGAAAGGAGCCTAGGTCGACATCCACTCGGTGTCTGGCGAGGATCGGGGCCCGAAGATCGCCTGGCCCACCCGTACGGTCGTCGCCCCATACTCGATTGCCAGCTCAAGATCACCCGACATGCCCATGGAGAGCTCGTCGTAGCTGCCCGCACAATCACCGCGACCTTGCAGCCGTCGTTGCAGATCACGCATACGTTCGAAGCAGGCTCGAACCTCTCGCTGGTTGTCCGATAACACCGCCAAGGTCATCAGGCCACGCACTCGCAACGTCCCATATGCCTTGAGTGCGATGGCGAACGGCTCCACTTCGTCGGGTGGCAGACCAAACTTTTGCGGTTCATCCGATGAGTTGACCTGCAGGAAGACGTCCAGACCGCGGCCCTGATCATCCAACGCCTGGTCCAGCGCCGCGGCGACCTTGACGCTGCTCAGCGCGTGGAACTCCGAAGCGATAGCTGCTGCTTGCCTGGCCTTGTTGGTCTGCAAATGGCCAATGATCGCCCATCTGAGGTCGGGGTGATCGGCGAAGTGCCTCGCCTTCTCTGCCGCCTCCTGAACTCGGTTCTCCCCGAGTAGTCGAACACCGGCCTCGTAGGCCTCGGCGATCAGCTCCATGCTCTGGCCTTTGCTCACCGGTAGCAGCCGCACTTCGCTCGGATCGCGCCCTACTCGAGTGCACGCCGACTTGATACGAGCCTCCACCGCGGCCAGGTTTTCCGCCACGCTCCCCATGCCTGCACCTTAGTCTCGCGCGGGCGTTGCCGGGTGAGTTGTCCGAGGTCGACGACGCGTAAAGGGGGACGACCCCTCGCGAACTCGCTTTACGGCCAACGGGCGCCGAGAGAGATCATGCCGAGTGCGGCGAGGATAGCGAAGCCCAGTCCGAAGCCGGCATACCGAGAGGTGACCTCACGGTCTACCTTCTCCTTGCCAACCGAGCTTCCAATATCGCGATAGACCTCCTTGAGCTCCCCCGCCGATGATGCCGTGTACGCCTCACCACCACTGATCTTGGAGACACGCGCCAGCTCAGCGCGATCCACTGGGACCGGCTCTCGCCTGCCACCGATGTCGATGTACCCGTCAGGTGTTCCATAGGCGATTGTGTAAATCGGCACGGATTGGGCTCTTGCCGCCATTGCGGCTTGATCCGATGGCCGGCCTACCTGTGTCTTACCGTCACTGAGCAGCACAATCCGCGCCGGCGCGACAGCCTTCGGATTGTCCGGATCGGGTGGCACCTGAGCCAGCGCGGCAAGCGAGGTGTAGATGCCCTCACCGATGGCTGTCGAAGCCTGCGGACGTAAGGACCGGATTGCCGCGGTAACCGAGCCCCGATCCAAGGTGGGCGGCACCAGAGTGGTCGCGGTCCCGGCGAAGGTCACGAGCGCAACATTGAACTTCGGCGGCAGCGACGTCACAAACTGCTCGGCGGCGGCCTTAGCAGCGTCCAGCCTGTTGGGATCGACATCCTTGGCCTCCATAGACAAAGACACGTCGATGGTGACCACAATCGTTGCCCGTTCCCTCGGCACCGAGACCTGATCTTTTGGCTTGGCAAAGGCCAGCGTCAAGGTGAGCAGGCTGAGGATCGACAGCCCCACCGCCAGGTGCCGTAACCAGGTGCGATCGCGCGGGATCACCAGGTCGAACATAGTCTTGCCCATTTGCTTGCTGCGGTTCCGCTTCCGCTGCACCATCCAGAGATAGAGCAGGACCAGCGAGGGGATGAGCAGGAGCAGCCAGAGGCGCTGGGGAGCAAGAAACGACAGCAGCGGAATCATCCGTGCCGCCCGTTTCCGCGAAGGTGGTCAGAAACGACATGGATTCGGTCGGATCCGTTGTCGTTTCCGACCACTTTCTTAAAAGAGAGATCCATTACGGCCACTTTGCCCCCAGGGAGATGGCCCCTAAGGCGGCTAGCACAGCGAGAGCCAGGCCATAGCCGGCAAACCGCGCGGTCACTTCACGGTCGGCCTTCTCGTAACCGACATCGGATCCGATGTTTTCGTACACCTTCTTCAGCTGATCAGCAGTGGCCGCGGCGAAATAATCGCCGTTGGTTGCAGCGGCGATTCGCTTCATCTCCTCATGGTCGACCGGTACGGGTTCCCGCTTGCCTTCAAGATCGACATAGCCGTTTTCCGTGCCGTACGCGATGGTGTAGATCGGCACCTTGGCGGCCTTCGCCTCAGCGGCCGCCTGCTGCGGCGCACGGCCCGTAGTGTTGGAGCCATCGCTGAGCAGCACGATCGCGCCAGGCGCGATCGAATTTGGATTGTCCGGATCCTTCGGAGCCTGCTGCAAGGCACGAAGAGCCGTCGTGATTCCCTCGCCGATGGCAGTCGAATCCTGGAGTTGGATGCTGTTGATCGCGTTCTCGACGGTGTGGTGAGCGGTGGTCGGTGGCACCAAGATCGCGCAGGAGCCCGCCATCGAGACCACCGAAACGTTGTACTTCTCGGGCAGCTTGGTCACAAACTCGATCGCAGCCTGCTTGGCAGCATCGAGCCGAGTCGGTTTGACGTCGGTCGCCTGCATGGATTGCGAGGCGTCGATCACCATCACGACAGTGGCGCGCTCGCGCGGCACATCGACTTGGGTCTTCGGCCGCGCGAAGGCCGCGGTCAATGTGATCAGACTCAACAGTGAAAGCGCCACAGCGAGATGACGCCGCCACTGGGACTGCTTGGGCACGACGACATCGAGCATCGAGGTGTTGGTGAACCGCATACCGCGGCGGTTCTTCCGCAGGCTGGCAAAGATGTAGGCCAAGATCAGCAGCGGGATGATGAGCAAGATCAGCAGCCGATTCGGCGACATAAACGCGAGCTGCGCAATCACCTGCTGCGGGAGCAGCGGCCAACTCATTTCGTCACTCCCTGTGGCGGGGCGTGCAGCATGCTCGCCACCCGACGGTATGCCAACACAAATCGGGCGATGTCTTGTACCCAGTCTCGATCGGTCCGCAACTGAATGTGCCCGACACCTGCACGACGAAGTGAGATCCGGATTCGTTCCCGCTGCGCTGCGCTTGCCGCATCCATTCTCGCTCGCGCATCTGAGTCACCGGTGTTGACGTAGCGTTCAAAGTCGGTCTCGGGATCGCGGATCAACATGTCACCGACGTTGGGGAACTCAATCTCCCTCCGATCGACGACCTCGACCGCCAGCACCTGGTTGCGCACTCCCAACCGTCGCATCGAGCGTTCCCACTGCGGCTCCACGTTCGGGTCCAGCTCATGATCACCAGGAGTCAGGAAGTCCGACACCACGACTCGCAGCCCGCGTCGGCGCTGGAGCCGCGATAACTTCTCCACACTTGCCGCCAGCGTCATGGGACCTGTGGCGTGGTCAGGGACGAACGGCTCGGCCAACATCGTGCGCAGCAAGCCGTACAGGGCGGACCGGCCAGATCTGGCAGGAAGCCGACGCAGGCTTCCCGGACGCAGGATGAAGCCGCCGAATCGATCGCCCATCTTCTGGCTGAGGAAGCCGATCGTTGCAACTGCCGCAATGCCGAGGTCACGCTTGGTGACTCCTTCGGTGCCCCAGTTCATCGACGGAGTGACGTCGAGCAGGGCCCACACTTCGAGCTCTCGATCGGCGATGGTGTCGCGAACATACGGCACGGTGGTGCGCGCAGTCACCGCCCAGTCAATCCTGCGCACATCGTCCTCGCCGGGAACGTAGATCCGGGCGTCACTCATATCCGAGCCAGGTCCCGGCAGCAGCCCGAGGTGATCCCCATGCAGGAATCCCTCCAGGCGGCGGACAATGGTCAGCTCCAACCGACGTAGTGCAGCCTCTGGTGCCAACTTGTGCAACGGAATCGTGGCGCGTGTCGGTGCGCCGACTACCGAGGCAACTGCGCCCATGCTCTCCTCAGGAGACGCAAACTGAACATGGCCACCATTGGCTGGCGGAAAATTCGGACCGGTGGGCGGCGGAAAGCTGGGTGAACCAACGGGCTGACCGCCTGGCGGCGGGTATGACACGGAAACCTCTAGCCGAAATCCGGGTGGTTAGGCATGGACTGCTGATATGACGCCGATGGCGGCGCGTAGGTGTTGCCCGACGGTACTGAGCGGCCGGGTTGGCTCTGATGGTTCGATCCGGCCTGCTGGTTCCACACAGGTGTAGGGGGCGGCACCATCGCCACAATCCGTTCGATCACCTGGGCCGGTTCGATGTTGTCGGCAACAGCATCGAAGCCGAGCACGACGCGGTGCGCCATCACGTCCTTGGCTACTGACTGGACATCAGTCGGTAGCACGTAGTCCCGACCGTGGATCAACGCCAGCGCTCGAGATGCAGCCACTAGGCCTAGCGTGGCACGGGGGCTGCAGCCGATCTGGATGACCGAGGTGAGGTCTGGCAGATTGAATTCGGTCGGCGTACGCGTCGCCAGAACCAGGCGCACGATGTACTCGGCGACGAGATTATGAACGAAGACTTCCTCGGCCTGACGCTGCAGCTGAAGAATCATCTGCGGATTCAGGACAGGCTGTGATGTTGGAGGATCAACGCTCATCCGGCGGAGAATTTCGAACTCTTCGTTTCCGGCTGGGTACGGGACATCGACCTTGAGCAGGAACCGATCACGCTGTGCCTCGGGCAGCGGATAGACACCCTCGGACTCAATAGGGTTCTGTGTCGCGATCACGATGAAGGGCTGGGGCACCGGATAAGTTGTTCCCCCGATGGAGACTTGCCTCTCAGCCATCGCCTCCAGCATCGCGGCCTGCACCTTCGCGGGGGCGCGGTTGATCTCATCCGCGAGGAGGAAGTTCACGAAGATCGGCCCGAGCTCGACGTCGAAAGTTTCCTCGCTTGCCCGGTAGATGCGGGTGCCAACGATGTCGGAGGGAACCAGGTCAGGAGTGAACTGGATCCGGGCGAACTCACCGCCAACGACGGTGGCGAAGCTACGTACCGCCAGCGTCTTGGCGACACCCGGCACGCCTTCGAGCAGGCAGTGGCCTTGGGCGAGGAGTGCCACCATGAGCTGCTCCACCATGTGTTCTTGCCCGACGATGACTCGCTGGACTTGAGCTATGGCGTCGCCGAGTAGCTTCGAGGCGGCCTGGTTTCCGAGCTGGCCAGAAGTCCGAGCGGCAGCGCGCTCCTCGAGAGGCTGGCCAAACGACGGACTACTCACGCGCTCTCCTGTGACTCGTCAACAAAGCGTCTGTGCCAACGGCACACGGCCCGATCGCCCCCCACATTCGCCGGACACCGAGCCATTCTCGCAGACGCAGGACTCCAGGCTATGAGCCTGGACAAACACCCAGCTGTGACAGAGATATGAACAAGCTGTGACCTCGATTTGCCTCCGCAGCCACTGAACAGGCCTCTTGACCCGAGCGTTTTGACGTCTGTGCTGCGACACGACCCCAGGATGTGCTGATGAAACGGCCTTTTGAACGCCTCCGTTGTGAAACGACCCCTCGAACCCACATGCAGCCGCTGAGCTGTCGAAGGTCTAGATGCCCTGTACGGGCCGAATAGACTCTGCGTGCCCCGCATGATGCTGTGGTCAGCCTTCCTCGCAGGAAGGCTGTGAGATGGAGAGTGATGTCGACCACCGAGCCGCCGGACCAGGCACCGGATCCTTCATGGCCGACCCCTGAGGGGCCTCCCGATCAAGGCCCTCCCGATCAAGGCGCTGACGACGTATGGGTTCCGGTGACGCCGCTGTTGCCGGAGGATCCACCGAAGGTCGGCGACTTCTGGCTCGACGCCCGGCTTAGCGCAACGCCGGCAGGTATCGCCTTCACCGCTCACGACGCTGCCAATACGCCCGCAATGGTGATCTTGTTGGCCGAGGGCGCGGCGGCCGATGCCGCGGCCCGCGCCCGCTTCGCGGGCGAAATCAATGCGTTGCACATCGACACGGTGCTGGCGCGTGGCGGTCATGGACAAGACACTGGGCGGCTTGCTCGGAAATTCCAGCAGGCCGATGAGGATCCCGTCGCTCCCGACGACCGATTGGTCGCCCCATGGGCGGCGCTGAGCTATGACGGTTCGCCGGCCGCCGCAGCCCAAGCCACCCGGATCCTCGACGCAGTACAGATCGCGACGCTGCCGCCGCAAGGTGTCCCATCGGGCCCGGAGTACCAGCAGTACTGGATAGATCGGGTACGCCCCGGACTAGCGCGACTCTGGCCATTGCCGTGGCCGGGCCGCTTCGACAGAGCCGGCTGGCGGACGATCTTGGTGTCCTGGTTGTTGATGGTGCTGCTTGCCGCGCTCGCCGTACTGATTGCGATCTTGATCTTCCGCAATCAACCACCACAATCACCTCCGCCACCGACGGGTAGTTCCGCCCAGTCAGGACCGCCGCAGTCAGGATCACAGTCGGGCTCTCCGCAGTCCGGCTCTCCCCAGTCACCGGGGCCCTCGGGATCGCCCACCTCTGGATCTCCCGGACCATCGGGCACCGAGAGTGGCGGCGGCCAGCCGACTGAATCGGTCACTGGATCGCCTGCGACAAGTAACACTCCGCGCTCGAGGCTCTAATGTCGAGCACATCGACGAGAGCTTCGGCGTCCTTCGCTGGCGAGATCGAGACCTACGTCCGGCCGGCCAAGCGGGGGGTTTGGGTTCAGCTAGCTCATGGCATCGGCATCTGCGTGTTGCCAGTTCTCGTGGCTCTGTACGTCGGCGCAACCACGTTCGGCGGTGGCACCTTCATCCCATGGCGGCCGATCATGGTCGATCTGGGGGTCTACCGCCAAGCCGGCTCGGTTTTGCTTGCCGGTGGCAACTTCTACGATTTGCCCGGTCCCCTGCAGTTCCTATATCCGCCCTTCGCCGCTGTCTTGGCGGTGCCACTTGCCTTGTTGCCATCGACCGTGGTCCAGGTTGGATGGACGGCGGCCGGCGCCTTAGCCGTTATCGCGATCTTGCACCGTTTCGGACTTCAGGGCTGGCTGCTCAGCGTCGCAAGTGCAGTGGCGGTGTACGTCGTTGAGCCGATTGTGCAGACGCTCGCCTTCGGTCAGCTAGGCATCTTTCTGGTCGCTCTCGTAGTGCTGGACCTCGTCCCGGGTCCTCGTGTGCTTCCACGACGCCTGCTGCCGGAAGGGGTGCTGACGGCCATCGCCAGCGCCATCAAACTGACTCCCGCGATTTTCGTCCTGTATCTGCTCGTCGTTCGGAAGTACCGCGCCTTCTGGGTCGCGGTCATCACTGGCGTCGTCATCACGCTGCTCAGCGCCGCCATCGTGCCTGCGGCGTCGTATGAGTTCTGGACCCGACTGGCACACGGCGACACCGGCCTCGGGCACAGCATCATCTATTACACCAACCAGTCGGTGATGGCCGACATCGTGCGCATCTTTGGTCTCGGAACAGCGCCGGCGATCGCCGGACTGGTGTTGTCTGCCGTGGTCGCGCTAGCCGGCGTATGGGCCGCGATGCTCTGGCACCGGCTGGGCGATGTCCGGCTGGCCGTCAACCTGTGCGGCGTCGCCGGGTTGTTGGCCTCACCAGTTTCCTGGCTGCACCACTTCATCTGGGTCGTCCCGCTCGCCATGAGTCTCCTCGAGCGACGACCAATCGGCCCGCGTCGTTTGCCAACCTGGTTCTTGGCTTTGGGCTGGTTCTTTGTCGGCTGGGTTGTCGTGGCGCCGTTCATCGATTTGCCTAATGGTGCAGACGTCGAATTCCAGTGGAGTTGGTCGCAACACCTCCTCGCATCGATCACTGCTGTTGTCGGCCTTGCCCTGCTGGCAGCGGCGATCATGATCGCGCGGCCTAGGGTTTTGACGATCTTCGCGCGGCCTGCCCACAAGCCAATCGCGGCGATTCCCTGATCTTCATCGTCCCTACCAGAGCACGCGTACCTGGCGGCGCCACTGCGCGACCACGTCTTCGCGTCCCTCGGCCTTGCGGTCCTCGGCGCGATTCCACAAGTCCCAAATACAGCTCGAGGGCCGTGCCGGTGATCACGGCATCCGGTGGCCAGGTGGTGCCTCGTACGCTGAACGGCGGCTGATCACTAACGGCCACCTGCCAGTGCCGGTCGGCATCGGTGGCGTGAACGTCAATCACATAAGGCGATTCGAAACGCAGCCTGGATTTACGCCGTGGCAGGAACCCACGGAGTAGCTCATCAATCCCGTCAGCGGCCAGCTCCTGGTCGATCATGGTCTCCGCTGGTCGTGGCAGCCGGCCGAGTTCGGCAGCTTGAGCGTCGACGGAGTGAATGGTGGTCTCATGCGCCTGGCGTCTCGCCCAGAACAATCGCGGTGCCGGTGCGTTCGACAAGAACACCATTGTTTCAAGATCAGCGGCTGCCTGGATCAGTGTTTCGATCAGCACTTGAGTGCCCTCGTCGAACCAGGCGAGGAGATCTGGCGCTGCCGCGGCGGCAGCCTCTGATTCTGCCGTGCGATGGTCGAAATCTCCGCGTACGTTGGCCGCCGCCCAGCGATGCACCATGCCTTGATGGGTAACCAGCGCCCTAACGTCCCAGTCAGGGCAGGTCGGAACTGCCGCGTCCAGTCCTGCCTGCTTAACATGATCATGTAGCCGTGCGGCGGCTGACCGTATCGCCGTCAGGAACTGATCAAGTGTGAGGTCGGTTGCAGCGGAGGTCTGGTCATCCATTCGGCCCAAGCTAATGCGCCCACTCGCAACGTCAGCGCCCGGTCACTGTCCCGCCTCATTGGTGATGAAGCCGATGAAGACAGCAGTCCACCAAAACGCCTGAGAAACTCCGGCCAGCACCATGCCGCGGTGTACCAGCGACCGTGTCGGGGTCGGCATCTGCCGTTCCATGAGGCGACTGGTCGCCAGAGCAAGCACTCCGACGATCCCAACACCGAGCACACAGCAGAGCTTCATCACAACGAGCCATGAGCCGAGATCCGGCTTGAGTAATACCCCGCTTGCGGTAAGACCGGCCAGCCCAATCCAGATCAAGGGCGTCATCCGCTCGGCGGTGAGCAGCACATCGCCGATAGTCACCCGGCGGGACAGGGAAAGCAGCCCGTACCAGTCGACTGCGAGCACCGAGCCGAAGCCGACCACAAGAGAGATCAGATGAATGAACAGAGCGAAAAGCTGGAGCCAATGGGGCGGATTCAGCAAAGTGGACAGGAAGATCAAGCCAAGCATGGTCGCCGCGACGACACCCAGCAGTCGCGCCTCGGACGCTGTCACTAAGCCAGTGAGCCTCACCGTCCGAGCGAACATTTGCAGCACAAGTAGCTTCCCCCCTGAAAACTCTCGGCGCGATCCCGCATCCTCGACTCTATCGCTGGCGAAGCATCAATGACACGGGACGCTCCGGGTGAGGTCGGGGCGGTACGGCGCCGCGAGATCAGCTGGGATACGAAGCCCCTCGGAAGTTGACTCGTATGCCATACAGGCAGCTCGTCGCTGTGATGTAGAGATGGTTTCGCTGGCGGCCGCCGAAGGTGAAGTTGGAAGTGATCTCCGGCAGTCGGAGCTTGCCGATCAAGGAGCCGTCCGGGTCATAGCAGTGCAGGCCGTCATGAGCGGCACCCCAGAGCCGACCGAGATGATCAAATCGAATGCCGTCATAACCTTTGTCATCGGCACAGAAAAGCTCGCCGCCGCTCAATTTGTCATGATCAACGTTGAAGACTCTGATGCGGTGCAGTTCACTGTCGACGACGAAAAGTCGGCGTTCATCGGGAGAGAAAGCCAGGCCGTTCGGCTGGGCGAAGTCCTCGATCACGGCAGTCAGGTTGCCGTTGTCCGGATCGAGCCGGTAGACGTTGTGAGAGTCGAGCTCGGACGGAGCCTCGTGTCCCTCATAGTCGGTACGGATGCCGTAGCTCGGGTCGGTAAACCACAGCGATCCGTCCGAGTGTTCCACCACGTCGTTGGGACTGTTCAGCCGGCGTCCTTTGTACGCCGCTGCCAGTACCTTGATTGAGCCGTCATGCTCAATTCGGGCCACCCGGCGTTCTCCGTGCTCACAAGTCACGAACCGTCCCTGCCTGTCGACCGTACGGCCGTTGGTGAAGCCAGCCGGCGTCATGAAGACATTGGTACGCTCGCTCACTTCGTCATAGCGCAGTACGCGATCATTCGGGATGTCGCTGAAGAGCACGAAGCGGCCCGCTGGGTGGTATGCCGGCCCTTCGAGCCAGCGCCCGCCCGAGAAGAGTCTGGCTACGGAACGGTCGCCTCCGGTACCGGCAAAGCGGGGATCCAGCACCTCAAACTCGGCGGGAATGAACTCGACCACAGCCCTCTCCTAGCTCCCGACGCGCGGGCTTGACCTGGCAGCGGTGACTCTATCCAGACGTGCCCTGCGCCTGTCGAAGGGCCACCGCGGTTATCATCAGCCTCGATCCACTTGCGGCTGTTCGGATACCTGGGGCGGTAGCTCAGCCGGTTAGAGCAGAGGACTCATAATCCTCCGGTCGCGGGTTCAAGTCCCGCCCGCCCTACTTGAGCGTAAATACAGCCTGCGCCGATGTTGGCCCCGTCTACTTCGTCAGGTTAGACGGGCCCACGCCTTCTGCGCCGCCCTTCGCCGTTGCCTGCCTGATCCGACCCGCTCCGCCGACCATCGCCCGACGCCAGGGCGCTACTCCTTCGATCTCGATTTCCAGTGAGAAACTAAGAACCGTCCTAATCAGCACGATGAGACCCAGAATCACGACGTTCTCCAGTGTCGTGGCGACCGCAACGGTCCGCACGAGATCGGCAGCGACCAGGATCTCGATGCCAAGTAAGATGACGCCGCCGAAGGACTCGCGAAGCACTTGGTAGGCCCGACGACCGTCGCCCGATCGACGAAAGGCACGGATCGCAAGCATGAAACAGAACAACAGCCCAACCAGCAGCACGAGCGCGCCGATCGCCTCGAACAGTTGCGCCACATGTTCCATGGCCTCGCTAAAGGTCATGGCAGGGGAGCCTACCGGTCTCTCGGGTGCC
>DATLQC010000202.1:0-5516 GCA_035535395.1 Propionibacteriaceae bacterium
CGAGACGATGTCGTGCCACTGCCTGAAGTACCGCCGTAGTGGTGGAATAAAAGTCGCCACCACAACGAGCGCCGAAAAGATGAACATGGCCGTCGCGAGCCGGTCGGGCCAGCGATCATCGCGAATGGCTTGAATTAGAGCGGGCTTTCGTGCAGCCGACTCAGCTTCGACGGACGCACGGTCCGCTGAGGTATTGAGATCAACAGCCATATGGGCTCGCTCTCCAGTTATGCCGGAGGAATTACGGGACAAAGGGACGTCGTTCGACGCTGGATACTTGGCCAAATTCTCTCACGGTCGAGCAGCTAGCTTCGAGGAAGAATCTGCGGATCGTTGATCATGGTGATCGACCGTGGCTTGATCCATTCAGGTCACAGCACCAACACGCGGCGTACCCAGGACTCGCGGGTCTGCACCGCGGTCTGCGACACCGCCGCCGTCGGCACGATCGTCTGGAACCCGTGGAAGCCGCCCGCCCAGATGTGGAGCTCGGCGCTGCCGCCGGCGTCCCAGATCCCGCTCGCGAGGGCAACGGCCTCGTCGCGGAACACCTCCGCACTCCCCGCCTCGATGTAGGCAGGCGGCAGGCCCGACAAGTCGGTCGCACGTGCCGGCGCCGCATAGATCGACACGTCGGCGGTGCCGCGGCGATCGCCGAGCAGCGCCGTCCATCCGGTCTGGTTGCTGGTGCGATCCCAGATCCCGACGCCGTCGATCTGCTGCGCTGAGACAGTCTCGTTCCGATCGTCGAGCATCGGCCACATGAGCAGCATCGCGGCCGGCATCGGCCTACCGCGATCACGGGCGAGCAGCGCCGTCCCAGCGCTCAGGCCGCCGCCGGCGCTCTGGCCCCCGATGAGTACCCGTCGCGGATCGAAACCGAACACCTCAGCGCGGCCGGTGAACCACTCCAGCCCCGCGTAACAGTCTTCAACAGGCACCGGGTCGGGGAACTCGGGTGCGCGACGGAACTCCACGGCAGCCGCCACAGCGCCGTACTCCAGAACCCACTCGACGAGCATCGGTACGACCGCCCATCGGCTCCCGCCGACCATGCCGCCACCGTGGATGAGATAGACGCCCGGACCCGTCGCACCCTCGTGGCCACTGCGCCGCAGCACCGTGACGACGATCTCGCCGCCACCGTGACCGGTCACGGCGTGGTCGGTGACCTCGACCGGCCGCCCCGCGATGATGTCGTCGAGCGACGACGCACGCGTGGTCGCCGCTCGAAACTCCGCGATGGAATCGGGCTCCAGCGTAGTGAAGAACGCGGGCACCGCGTCGAGCGCGGGTTCCAGCTCAGCATCGAACGGTGGACGGGCACGTGCTGTCATCTCGATCCTCCGGTTCTCGCTACCACTAATCGGGCTCGTTACCATCCGCCGCGAGCTGCTCGGCGTCTCGTTTAGTCAGCCACGCCACTAGCCGCCGCGGCAATTCAGGACGGTACAGGAGCGCGACCCCGCCGAGCAGCGCCGCGACTCCGAGCAGTAGGAACGCGCCACCCACGAGGGTCCATCCGGCCAACAAGGCGGCAACGCTGCTCAGCAGGGCTGCGACTCCGAACAGCAGAAATGAGACCCCCATCATCCTCAATCCGGCCAGCAAGGCCGCGACACCACACAGCAAGAGCGCGAACCCGAATAGCAGGAACGCGACTCCCATCAGCGTCCATCCGGCCAGCAATGCCGCAATACCGCTTAGCGGGGCCGCGACCGCGCCCAGTAGGAACGGGACCCCAGCCAACGCCCATCTGTCCAGCAGGAACGCGACCCCGAGCAGCAGGGCCGTGACGGGGCCCAGCAGCAGGGCGACTCCAACAAGGGTACATCCGTCCAGCAGAGTCGCAACGCCGCCCAGCAGGGCCGCGACTCCAAACAGCAGGAAGGGGACCCCCACCAGTGGCCACCTGTCCAGCAGGAATGCGACCCCGAGCAGCAGCGCCGCGACGCCGAGCAGCAGAAACGCGACCCTAACCAGCAAACCCTCGACCATGCCCAACGTCCAGGTAGCCGGCGGGTTCGCGATCCCGAGCAGCAAGAACGCCGAACCCACAAGCAAACAGGCTGTCCCCATGGCGACATGGTCGAGGTCCGCGCGACTTCGGAGAGTCGACCACAGCACCATCACCCCAGCCTCCCAGAGGTACGCCAGTGACAAGATCATCACGGCAAGAGGCCACCCAGTCACCGCTCCCCACACCGTCACGGTCAGATAGCCAGCCAGCGCGAGCAAAGCCATGGCTCGCGACCGCGTTGTGCCATAACGCTCCCGCCGCAGAAGACCAGTACTCGGCACAGCGACCAACAGCGCCACAACAAAGACAGCGGGCGGAAGCCAGGCCCACTTCTGCGCCACAACGAAACTGCTGAGCAGATTGACCCCGACTGCAATCACCACGACCCCGACGAACCACTTGATCAAACGCTCCGGCTCGCGGACAGGCACACCCCCAGAATTCTGCTCAGGCATACCGCACAGTTTGGGGCAAACCGACACATCGACACGCAACCTCGGCCCGACGCGTCAACAATCCGGCCCGAAACTGGGCAGGAACGCGACGACATTCCAACACGCTCAGGGGCGCATCAACTCACAATGATCGACAGCAACACAGCGACCACGACCGTATTCATCAGCAGCCCCAACACGCTGTGTGCGCTCACAATCCGCCGCATTGAGCTGCTGACAACCGTCGTATCAGTAGCCCCGAAGGTCGCCGAACACCCAATCGCCAGATAGTTGTAATCAGTGAAGACAGGCTCTCGCGAACCGGGGAACTGCAACCCACCTTGCTCGATGTCCCGCCGCGCATATTGCAAGGCAAAGCTGAAAGTGATCACCATCCAGCAGGTCACGACGGTCAAGGCGGCAAGTCCCAGAACGAGCGACGTGCTTTGGCTGCGTTTCAGCACCGCAGTGATGATTGTGAAAAATGCCACCGATGCGATGACGATCGGCCAACCTATGCCGCCTCCGCCGGCGAGCAGCCACCTCTTGATCTGCGATGCCGGTAGTGGCGTGGCTAGGACACGCCTCACCAGCTCGGGTCGATCACATCGCGCAAAGGCGCGCAATCCCAGTGCAAGGTAGGTAACCGCGAACCCAATCCAGATGGTTAGCCTCGCCCCAAACCCAAGGTCCACCTCGAATTGCTCATCAGAGGGCACTGGGCGAGCTCCCGTGACCTGCAGCCAGATCACGACGATCTCGAACCCGAGTGCTACTAGAAGGCCTATCGCGACCGATACCCAGAGCCGAAACACATCCGAGCAGGCGCGCGGCACCTTCTTCCCGCGTACCTTCTTGCCGCGTACCTTCTTGCCGCGTACCTTCTTGCCGCGTACGGCCGCGTCGGTCACTGCGGCTCCTTTGAAAGCATTAGGGCTGAGACCTGCCATGCTTGCGTCGAGCAATGACCTGGTCAAGCATGATAAGAAGTCGTCGTGCCCATGATTTTGTACGCGGAGTTCACTGCCAAACCAGACGCCGAGGCTGAGGTTGGCAGGCTCATCTCCGGCCTAGCCGAAGACGTCCGGCGCGAGCCCGGCAACACTGAGTTCACCGTCTATCGGGAACGCGACAATCCGCGCAAGTTCTTCGTCTTTGAGCAGTATCGGGATGAGGCCAGCTTCGACGCACACATCGGCGCTGAGTACGGTGTGATCTTCAACCAGCGGCTCAGCAGCCTTATCGAAGAGGGTGAATCCCAGCTGACATGGCTCACGAGGTTCGACCCAGCCTAAGGTCGGATCGGTCCAGACGTCATGAGACCGAAGTGACCAAGATCGAATCGGTAGCCAGTTACCTGAGGTTGCGACAGCTGGCCAACCTCGCGTGGCCCGGCCACCCCACACATTGGCGCGACGTGCCACGGAGGTTGCGGCCTAGTGCCGTCAACATCCTTCGGTTGACTGCGGCGGCTGTGGTTTCCTATCTACTCACCCTCGCCATAACTAAAGGCGCAATTGACCTGACCGGACCGCTCACAGCGCTGCTCGTCATGCAGGCGTCGGCGTACTCCACGCTCAAGACGGGCGCAGTCCGCGTTGGCGCCGTACTGGCAGGCGTCTTGGTTGCGATCCTGCTCTCCCTGTGGATCGGCCTGACGTGGTGGAGCCTGGGTGCAGCAATAGCCGCCTCGCTCGTGCTGGCCAAGATCTTTCGGTTGGGCGAGCAGGCGATCGAGGCGCCGATCAGCGCGATGTTGATCCTTGGCGTCACTAGTCCAGATGTTGCGGCAGAGACCAGAGTCTTGAACACCTTGATCGGCGCCGGAGTAGGCATCGCGTTCAATCTCATTTACCCGCCAGCGCTGCCGACCAGACGCGCGGGCCGAGCCCTTGTCGATGTCGCTGAAGCAACGGCCGCTCCGCTCGATGCCGCCGGCGCCGGGTTAACCGAGGGACCGATTGGGCGTGAACAGGTACAGGACTGGCTCGACCGCGTACGCGCTGCCGCTCGGCGACTGACATCTGCCAGCGAAACAGTCGCATCCCTGAAGGACAGCCGCCGTTTCAATCCCCGGGCTCTAGCAACCACCGACGTCGAGCCGGTCTTGGCCAGTGGACTTTCCACACTGGAGAGCTCTCAGTTGGCGATTCGGGCGCTCTTCGTAGTACTGCTCGCTGAAGTTCCCACCGACGACAGGCCTGACGACCCGTACGGTGAGGAGCTGCGCCGCGCATTTGCCGTCGTTCTGCACGATGTCGCCGACTGCATTCGAGCGTTCGGCAGCCTCGTGCTTGCCGAAGTCGAGGAGCGAGAGGAGGAGGCTGAGCGCTCACTTGATGAAAGCCTGGAGATCCTTCGCGAAACGCAAGCGATCTTGAGTGAACTGATCATGGTCAACGCCCAAGAGAACAAGTCCTCCTGGCTGCTCCGCGGGTCCATCCTGGCGGCAGTGGAGCATGTGCTCAACCAACTGAATCTCGAGGATCGCGCCCGCGCTCGCCAGCAGTGGAAGAACGAGCAGCGGACCAAGCCCCTGTCCCAGCTGCCACCGATCGTTCAGGCTGCTCTGCCACACCCCGACCGACCCTCGCTTCGCGGACTCCCACCCGGCACCAGCTGGCGGAGTTCATTAACTAGACAGAATGATGAACAAGATCATCCCGAAGATTCAGATGTCCGCTGATATCGCCGCAGGGTGGCGATCAACAAAACCAGCGCGATGATTTGTGTCACCGCCACGGCCGCAATGAGTATCGGGAGCGATCGCTCATAGAGGGCGCCCGCCATCACTCCACCGCCGATGGCTGCGGCACCTTGCACAGCCGCGAATACTCCGTACGCGGTAGCGCGCCGGGAAGCCGGCACCAGGTCGGCAACCAGCGCTTTGACGGTGGAATCGAGTACGCCGCCGGCCGCACCCCAGAGCACCGCACCGACGATGGCTATCAGTGGCGATCCGGCAAACGCCAGAACCGGGACGGCAGATATCAGGAGCGGCAGGGCAACTAGGACCCGGCCTCTGGTGCGATCGAAGAGCCAGCCGGATCCAAGAGCAGCGA
>DATLQC010000203.1:0-10930 GCA_035535395.1 Propionibacteriaceae bacterium
TCGGCCACGCCAACATTGGCATCACGCTTGACACCTACAGCCACGTCACGCTGGTTTGCACGAGGAAGCGGCCGATCAAATCGCGGCGCTGTTCCGCGCGCCGGTTAGCAATCCGTTAGCAAAGACTGCCGGCCGGCCCGCCGATGCCCTCTGACTAGGCGATTCACTGTGTCCGAGGGGGGACTTGAACCCCCATGCCCTGTTACGGGCACTAGCACCTCAAGCTAGCGCGTCTACCTATTCCGCCACCCGGACCTGCGGCTGCTCCTCGCGGGGCGCCCACGAACTATAGCAATTTGCGCCGTCCCGCCGAAGAGTTCTTACGGGCCCGAGGTCAGCGGTCAGACGCATCAGCAAAGATGAACCGGTGAGCGCGGACTACCGGCCAGAAGCCGAGGTTGTACAGCTCTGCCAGGAGCTGATCCGGATCGACACATCTAACTTTGGTTCCGACCCCGGTCCGGGTGAGCGCGATGCCGCGGAACGCGTCGCCGAACTGCTCGACGAGGTCGGCATCCAAGGCCAACTGATGGAACCCGAGCCGCGGCGTACGTCGGTGGTGGCGCGCTGGGAACCTGACGGCGTCGACAGGTCGCTGTCGCCGTTGCTGATCCACGGACACCTCGACGTGGTGCCGGCCAATGCAGCCGACTGGTCCGTCCCACCGTTCTCCGGCGAGGTAGTTGATAGTTGCGTGTGGGGTCGCGGCGCGGTCGATATGAAGCACTTCGACGCCATGGTGCTCAGCGTCGTACGTGCTCGTGTACGAGCCGGTGTGGCACCTCGACGGCCAATCCAGTTGATCTTTACCGCGGACGAGGAGGCTGGCAGCGGACTGGGCGCCCGCTGGATTGTCGACGAACATCGCGAAGTTCTGGAAGGCTGCCAGGAGGCGATCGGAGAGGTTGGCGGTTTCTCGCTCACCGTCCGCGATGATCTTCGTCTGTATCTCATACAGAGCGCGGAAAAAGGCATGGCTTGGCTCAACCTCATTGCCGAAGGACGGGCAGGCCATGGCTCGCTACACCACCCCGACAATGCGATCACAGAGCTCAGCGCTGCGGTTGCCAAGATCGGCGCGTATGAGTGGCCGCGTAGGATCACCGATCCGCAGCGCGCTTTCCTGGAGGCAGTTGCCGAGGCGTTCGAAGTTGATCTTGATCCGGATCATCTTGAGGAGAGCCTCCCTCGACTAGGCATCATCGCGCGCATGATCGGTGCGACGATTTCAAACACCGCCAATCCGACGATGCTGTCTGCCGGTTACAAGCACAATGTGATCCCGAGCAAGGCCATGGCTGGCATTGACGGCCGGTTCGTGCCAGGTGGTGAAGACGAGTTCTATGCCACCATCGCCGAATTGATCGGCGACAAGGTTCGTTATGAGGTGGTCAATCACCAGCCGTCGGTGGAGACGCAGTTCTCTGGAGACCTAGTCGAGGCAATGCAGGCGTCTTTGGTAGCTGAGGATTCGGGTGCCCGGGCGGTGCCGTTCCTCTCCACCGCGGGTACCGACGGCAAGGCTTGGCACCGCGCCGGCATTCAGTGTTTCGGCTTTACCCCGCTACGGCTGCCGCCCGAGCTGGACTTCATAAGCATGTTTCACGGCGTCGATGAACGGGTGCCGACCGATTCGCTGGAGTTCGGCGCCCGCGTCCTGGACCGGTTCCTTGATCACGCCTGACAGCCCACTAAGCTGGCCGCCTATGGCCATGGGACGTGTCGAGTACCAGGTAGAGCGGGTTCGGCTGGGCCGCCACCTCTCGCGTCACGCCGTGCGCCAACTGTTGACCGATCATGCCGAGTACGGCGGCTGGGAGCTTGCCCGGCTCCGCCGCTATCGTGACGGCACCCGCGATGCCTGGATCCGTCGCAAGATCATCCGTATGCGCCCTTAGCCCATTGGCGCGGCCATTACGCTCAAAGCAGCTCAGGGGCGGGCAGCGTTCGGCCCGCCTGACACATCATCCAGAGCCGAAGCAATCTCGGTTGGTAAAGCCAGATTTTCGACGGCCAGCGCTGGGGTGAGCTGGCCGGCCGTCCTAGCGCCGAGCAGCGGAGCGGTGACGCCCGGCGCATCCCTCACCCAGAGCAAAGCGACCTGCACCGGAGTGAGATCAAGACCCTCGGCGGCTCGGACCACCGCTTCCACAACACCCCGGCTGCGCGCTTCCAGATAGGGCTCGACGAACCAAGCGAAGTGGTCGGTTGCCGCCCGAGACCCGCGAGGCGTGCCATTCCGGTATTGCCCAGTGAGCACACCACGGCCCAGCGGCGACCACGGGAAGAAGCCCATGCCGAAGGCCCGAACGGCTGGCAGCACCTCGACCTCGGCGCGCCGAGCCAGCAACGAGTATTCGACCTGAGCGCTGATCAGAGGCGTACGTCCAGGAAATGCCCGTTGCCAGGTCGCGGCCTGTGCCGTTTGCCAGCCCACAAAGTTAGAGACTCCGGCGTAGCGCACCCTTCCGGTCGAGACTGCATGATCGATCGCCTCCAGCGACTCCTCTAAGGGAGCCTCGCCCCAGGCATGGATCTGCCAGAGATCGATGTAGTCGCTTTGCAGCCGCCGCAGCGATCCATCAAGATCACGAAGCAGGGCCCGCCGGGACGTGTCGACAATGCGCTTGCCATTTCTGATCACGAACCCGGCTTTCGTCGCAATGACGACCTCATCCCGGTTGCCGAGCTCGCGTACCAGCCGGCCAACGATCCGCTCAGCATCGCCCGCTGCATACGCGGCGGCCGTGTCGATCAATGTGCCGCCGGCCTCGCAGAACATCTCGAGCAGCGCATGGGCGTTCTCCGCCGATGTATCGCGGCCCCAGGTCATCGTGCCAAGCCCGAGCCGCGATACCCGCAGCCCGCTGCACCCGACCCGCCGAGTTTCCATGGGGAGACCCTAACGGCCTAACGGATCGCGCGCCGCCGTGCTGAGGAGGAGAGAGGGAACATGCTTTTCGTCCCCGAGCGACGACGAAGTAGGCGGCCTGCTAGCGCGATCCGCGCGGAGCGAGCCCTGGCGAGCGAAGCAATCAAGCAGCGGCACTAGCGTGTCTGGCATGGATCTTGGGCTCAATCTCGGCTATCTCATCGGATCGGACGATCCGCACGGACAGCTGCGGCTGACTCAACACGCGGAGGCGCTCGGCTTCGCCGTTGTCTGGGCGGCCGAGGCGTACGGTTCCGACAGCCCCACCGTTCTGGCTTGGCTCGCCGGCCAAACCTCGACCATCGGCATCGGCTCCGCGGTTATGCAGATCCCAGGCCGGACTCCCGCGATGACGGCGATGACCGCGGCCAGTCTTGATGTACTGACTGGAGGCCGTTTTCGGCTTGGCCTAGGCATCTCCGGGCCCCAGGTCTCCGAGGGCTGGCACGGCGTTCGGTTCGACAAGCCGCTGAGCCGTACGCGTGAGTACCTCGCGGTGGTCAACACCGCCTTGTCGCGCTCGACCGTGACTTTCCACGGCGACCACTATCAACTGCCGCTGCCTGACGGGGCTGGTAAGCCGCTCAAGCTCACGATCGCTCCGTTCAGCGCACACATTCCCATCTACCTAGCGGCAGTCGGCCCAAGAAATCTCGAACTTGCCGGCGAGCTGGCTGACGGCTGGCTAGCCATCTTCTACGCCCCCGACTTCGCGCCAGAGCAGTTGGACCGGCTCCGGACCGGCCGGAATCGGGTAGGGAAGACCCTCGATGGTTTCGACGTCGTGCCAAGCGTGCCGCTGGTGGTTGGTGCCGATCCCCGCAGCTGCGCCGATCAGGTCCGCGGTTACGCGGCGCTGTATCTGGGCGGCATGGGCAGCCGGGAGCAGAATTTCTACAACGCACTTGCCGTGCGAATGGGGTTCGGTGAGACCGCGACGATGGTGCAGGACCTCTTCTTGAGTCGCCGGCACCGAGATGCCATGGCGGCTGTTCCCTTCGACTTCATCGATCAGACGTCATTGCTCGGTGATCGGGATCGCATCGCCGAGGGGTTTCAGGTGCTGGCCGCATCTGGGGTGACGACATGCGCGGTAGTGCCCTACGGTGACTCGATCGAGGAGAAGCTCAATGCACTGACTGTGGCCGCCGAGGCGCTGGAACGTTCCGGAGTCGCACCATAGATGATCACCCGGGCGGGCCGAGACTGCTGGGTGGTAGTGGACTGAGTACACCGGTGAGCAGCAGGATGGCCACCAGCACCGCCAGTGCGATTCGGTAGATCACAAACGGCATGAAGTTGTGCGTGCTGATATAGCGCAGCAACCAGGCGATCACCGCGTAGCCAATGGCAAAAGAGATCACTGTGGCCAATGCGATCGGACCCCAGGCGGGTGGCACCGGGTCAGAGGAGATGTCTGCCAGCTTGAACAAGCCTGAGCCGACTACTGCTGGTATTGCCAGCAGGAAGGAGTACTTGGCGGCCGCCACCCGTTGGTAGCCCAGCGCCAATCCGCCCGCGATGGTTGCGCCGGAACGGGAAACCCCAGGAATCAGGGCGAGCGACTGCACCAGCCCGAGAAACAGGCCGTGACGCCACGTCATGGACTCCAGCGGCCGGGCATTGGCCGCGACTTGATCAATGACGCCGATGATGATGCCGAAGCCGGCAAGCATCGCTGCCGTCGTCCAGAGATTCCGCAGCCCATGATCAATCGCATCCTGAAAGACCAGTCCCAGCACCACAATGGGGATTGAGCCAATGATCACCAGCCAACCGAGTCTGGCCTCCGGGTCGTTGCGCGGGAGTTTGCCAATCAAGGCCAGCACCCAGTTCTTAATGATCAGCCAGATGTCCTTGCGGAAATAGATGATCACAGCGCTCTCCGTGCCCAGCTGAGTGATCGCCGTGAAGGCAGAACCGGGATCCTGGCCGCCGAAGAACTGTCCGACGATCGCCTGATGAGCGCTCGAGGAGATGGGCAGAAACTCCGTCAGGCCCTGCACGATGCCCAGCACCAGTGCTTCCAGCCAGCCCATCGATACCGCTCCTCGCCTGCCTGCTCCTCGTCTCATTGCCTCGCTTGCACGGGGCACCCGGTCCACCGTAGGGGCTCAAAATGACAACTGGGTCGCCACCCCGGTGCCGGTGCCGTGATCCACGCCACATCGCGGTTGACCGCCAGCGTGCCGTGTACAACTGATGAGGTGACGATCCACCACAGCCACCCCTTTGCGGTGGGGGAGCAAGACCGGAACCAGCTGCGCCGTTTTCGCGGCCGGATGGTGTCGCCGGTCAGCATCTGGGCGGCAGCCGCCAATGGCACGCGTGCCGGATGGACCCTGTCCTCGTTCCTGGTTGCCGACGGCGATCCGGGGGAGGTAATCGGTCTGATCGATGAGGAATCTCCGCTGGCCGACATGCTTGCTGAAACCCCAACGCTGACGATCAATCTGCTGGGCTGGGGACAGCGAGCGTTGGCCGATGCATTCGCCGGGGTAGCGCCTGCGCCGGGCGGTCCTTTTGCGCTCACTACATGGCAAGACACCGACTGGGGGCCCGTGTTGGAGACCTCGCTCGGCTGGATCGGCGCGCGGCTCAACCGGGATCCTGATCATGCTGGTTGGGGCCTGCTGCTCCGGGCCGTTGTCGAACGGGTCGAGATCCAGTCGGACCCAGCCGACGATCTGCTGTGCTACGTACGCGGCCGGTACCGCTCCTTACCTCTATAGCCTCGTCTCTGTAGCCTCAGCGCCATGACCACCGTCCTGCTGATCCGCCACGGTCGAACCTCCGCAAACACCGCGGGGGTTCTTGTCGGCCGGACGTCGGGAATCGAGTTGGATGAGGCTGGGATCAAGCAGGTTGCCCAGCTCGCCGGCCGCCTCTCAGGCGTACCCCTGCGGGCCATCGTTACCTCACCGCTGCGCCGCTGCCGGCAAACCGCCCAAGCGGTGCTTTCAGGGCAGTCCGACGGTTGCGGGATGGCTGTCGAGCAGGGCTTGGTCGAGTGCGCGTACGGCGAATGGACCGGTAGGCCGCTGCGGGAACTGAGCAAGGACAAGCTGTGGAATGCTGTCCAACATCAGCCCTCCGCCGTACGCTTCCCGGGCGGGGAATCAATGTCGGAGATGTCGGCCCGAGCGATCGGCGCCGTACGCAGCTGGGACGCGCGCATCGAGGCCGAGTACGGACCCCATGCCGTATGGGCCGCGGTATCCCACGGCGACATCATCAAGGCCGTCTTGGCTGATGCACTCGGCATGCACCTGGATAGCTTCCAGCGGATTGTCGTCGACCCAGCCTCCATCTCGATCGTGCGCTACACCGCCGCCCGCCCGTACCTGATCACGGCCAACTCCACGACGGTCGACCTGGCTGCTTTCTTGTCCCCGCCGCCCAAGAAAGGGCGCAGCCGCCGCTCGAAGCCGCCGGACGATGCGGCGGTGGGAGGTGGTCTGGGTGCTACAGAGCAATTGCGGAACTGACTTACCCTGTTACGCATGGCGATTCTGGTGCACCGCTATGAGGCCCCCGATCGGTTCGTGGCAGGCACGGTTGGTCAGCCTGGCGAACGGACCTTCTTCCTGCAGGCACGAGAGGGCAATCGCATGACCAGTGTGGTCTGCGAGAAGCAGCAGATTTCGGTGCTAGCTGAACACCTTGATCGCGTACTCGATGAGGTACAGCGAAGGAGTGCCGGCCAGGTCGACGTCCCGCCCGCTTCTTCCACGGCGCGCGACACAGATCCCCTAGACGCGCCCATTAACGAGGAATTCCGGGTAGGCACCATGACGATTGCCTGGGATCCCAGTATTGACCGCATCGTTATCGAGCTGTTCTCCAATGTCGACGTCGATGATGAAGAGTCGGCTGGGGGAACGCCCGCCTCGCCCGCCGAAGAGCCTGACGAGATCGATGCCGACGAGGTCTTCGTCGTCAAGATCACCGCCTCGTACGCGCGGGACTTTGTGGCCCGGGCTCAGGCCCTCGTTGCTGCGGGCCGACCATCCTGTCCGTTCTGCCTGCAGCCGATTGATCCCCAGGGGCACATTTGCCCGCGGGCCAACGGCTACCGCCGGCCGCTGTTTGACTGATTTCTGCGGTGTCTGTCGATGATGTTGGCCGGCTGACCGAGGATGATGGCGTCCGGCAGCCTCACCGTGCCCCACCCCATCCGGCACTGACGGCCGAGCTGACGCCTGCGGAACTACGGATCACCGGCCGACTGTTGCACGCCTCCAATGCCACCTTCCTGGCCGAGCTGCAGACCGACGACTCACCCATCGAGTGCGTCTACAAGCCTTTGGAGGGTGAGCGACCACTGTGGGATTTTCCGCATCGCACCTTAGGACTTCGCGAGGTCGCCGCGTACCAGGTCTCCAAGATTGGTGGTTTCGATTGCGTGCCGGTTACGGTGCTCGCCGAGGGACCCTTCGGGGTGGGATCTCTTCAGGTCTGGGTGGACGTCGACGAGGTAGCCACCAACCAGCTTGTTGATCTTGTCCCGAGCTCGGCCCTGCCTAAGCAGGGCTGGTTCGCCTCAGTGGAAGGTTTCGACGGCGATGATCGTCCCGTGTCGGTGATCCACGCCGACGTTGCTGATCTCCGGTTGCTCGCCGTTTTCGATGTGTTGATCAACAATGCTGATCGCAAGGGTGGTCACATCCTCGGTAGCGACGGCCGAGTTTTCGGAGTTGATCATGGACTGAGCTTCCATACTGATCACAAACTGCGGACATTGTTATGGGGCTGGGCAGGCTGTGAGCTCAACGGGCGCGAGCTGACCGCAGTGCGTAGGGCCCGCGATGAGGCGCCTGACCAGCTCGACTCGCTGCTCACTGATCGAGAGATCACAGCGCTGGTACGGCGCGCCGACCTCCTACTGAGCCGACGCCGCATGCCGCGGCCCCGGGGCGAGTGGCCCTCAATTCCCTGGCCTCCGTTCTAATTGGGGCTACATCATGGTGGTTCCTGCCCAACTTGTCAGTTCGCTTTCAGTCATCGGCGGGACTGACCGCCGTGCCGGGCTATGCAACCGCCGAACCGTCTCCGTTGGACGACGGGAGTAGCCCAAGCCATGAGGACGGCGAAGTGAGTAGGTACGTTCGAGGCCCGCGCCCCCTTCGACATTGCGTACGATCAGTTCGCATTCACGACGTTCGTGTCAGAGTGGACGACGCGAGCGGAAGCTGGGAGCGCCAGTGATGAAGGCGTTTGTATCGGAGAAGTACGGGCCGCCTGAGATGCTTCGGATGGCGGAGGTCAAGAAGCCCACCCCGGCCGCTGATGAAGCGCTGGTGAAGGTGCTGGCAGTATCTGTCAATCCGGCGGACTGGCGTTCGATGCGTGCCACGCCTTTCTTTTCTCGCGCCACTTTGGGGTTGCTGCGGCCAAAACATAGGATCCTCGGCGGCGACATTGCCGGGCGAGTGGAGGCGGTGGGCAGCGACGTCAACCAGTTCAAGCCTGGTGACGAGGTCTATGCCAATCTCTTAGATCACGGTAATGGCGGCTTTGCCGAATACGTTTCGGTGCCAGTTGAAGCTATGTCCTTCAAGCCGGCAAACCTATCGTTTGAGGAAGCGGCTGCAGTTCCGATGGCGGGGGTCACCGCACTCCAGGGCGTTCGTCACCACGGAGAAATCCGGGCCGGGCAGCGAGTGCTGATCAATGGCGCTTCCGGCGGCATTGGCACCTTTGCGGTCCAGATCGCCAAGTCATATGGCTCCGAGGTGACGGGGGTGACCAGCACCCGGAACATCGATCTGGTCGGTTCGCTCGGCGCTGATCACGTCGTCGACTACACCACGACAGACTTCTTCCGTAGCGGGCGGCGCTACGACCTCATCCTCGACACGATCGGGAACCTATCGGTGCGCGATCTCAGACGTGCACTTGTCGAGGGCGGCCAGGCCGCCGTCGTGGGGTTCACCAGCGTGGCGAAGCTGATCGGCGTTTCGCTGCGCGGCGGCAGGGACATCGCCATAGTGTCGGCGCACGTAGCCACAACGGATCTGGAGTACCTAGCGAACCTGATTGAGGCCGGCGAAGTACGCCCCCACATCGACCGGCGCTATCCGTTCGCCGACATCCCCGCAGCAATCAGCTACCTGGAACAAGGCCACGCCAGAGGAAAGGTGGTCGTGGGTGCACCGTGAGGATCTGCCGTCGGTCCGCCCTCTTACCCGACCCGCAGCCTTCTCCAGCGCTCCTGCCTGGTCGAGATCGATCCCTCCCACGGGTCGGTGCGTCGCACTCTGCCCCATGAGACGATGCATGATCAGGTTCGAGTCTGACTCGGGAGGTCCAGATGCCGCGGATGATTCTCCCCGCAGAGCGCGATCCTCGTCTGATCACCGCGCGACGCGGCGGCACACTCTCGGATACGGACCATCACCTTCTGGCTCTTTGGGCTGCTGCCTGCGCAGAGCACGTCCTTCACCACTTCGATCAGGTTCGCTCGGAGGACTCACGTCCTCGCGAAGCGATCGACGCTGCACGGGCTTGGGTTCGCGGCGAGATGCGGATGAGTGACGCACGCAAAGCGGCGTTCGCGTCGAACGCTGCGGCGCGAGAGGTCTCCGGTGCGGCGAAGTTCGCCGCCCTTTCCGCGGGGCAGGCCGGCGCTGTTGCCCATGTGGCAGCTCACGACTTGGGAGCGGCGGCCTACGCGATCAGAGCGGCCCGCGCAGCAGTACAGGAGGAGGCCGACGCGGCCGCCATTGGTGAGTGCCGCTGGCAGCGGGAGCAGTTGCCCTCCCCGATTCGTGACCTCGTCATCGACGATCAGCGACAGCGAAACAACCTCTGCTGGGGCGTGTTCGCCTGCTGATCTCTTCGGGGACGTACTTGGATCCATGATCGGGACGGATGAGCCTGTATAGCGTGATCGCTGAACGGTGGCCTCTACCGGTACGCGATAGAGATCATGCGGCGGCTGCGTACGGTAAGCGGGTCGCCGTTCGGGTCGATGAGATTGACGCTGGTGAATCCGGTGTCGAGCAGCCAGTCCCTTAGCTCGGCGGCCACGAACATGCGCACGGTGAACACGAAGCGGCGGGTGCGGCCATCGCGGATGATCACGCGCTCGGTCGTCGCTCTGCCGGTCGTGGGGTCGAAGCAGGAACGGTCGATGGCGAAGTGGCCATCGCGCTCGGTGACGAAGGCGGGCTGCCATCGGGGCAGCAGTTCCACAAGGTTGTTGTTCTCAATGAGGAGTCTGCCGGCCGGGCGCAGCACGCGGTGGGCCTCTTGCAGGACGCGCCGGTTGTCTTGGTCGTCGAAGTACCCGAACGAGGTAAACCAGCTCAGCACGCGATCGAAGCGCTCATCTGTCCAGGGCAGCCGGCGCATGTCGCCTTTTACGCAGTCGACGTCGACGCCGCGCGAGGCCGCGTCGCGCCGGGCGCGGTCGAGGAACAGCGCCGTGGCGTCGAGCCCGGTCACCCGTGCGCCGCGCTCGGCGAGCCGGTTGGCGATACGGCCGTGTCCGCACCCGAGGTCAAGGATGGACATGTCCGGCTCGAGCCTCAGCAGGCGCCAGATCGTGTCCACGTCTGTCTCGGTGACGTCGGCGAGCAGCGGCTCGTAGAAGAAGAGATAGTCCGCGTCGAAGACCTCGTCGAAGTCGAACGGCACGCTCACCGCCCTGAGCGTACGCCGGTCGGTAGGTCCGCGTCGTAAGCCGACCGGCGGATTCTGGCGGTCAACGCAACAGCAGGGATCCGATCTGTTCGATCGGTTTCTTGAACCCTAGTCGTTTGCGTGGTCGGTCGTTGAGTTCGGCGGCGACCCAGTCGAGGTCGTCGATGCTGTGCGCGGAGAGGTCACTGCTCTTGGGGAAGTATTGCCGCAGCAGGCCGTTGGTGTTCTCATTCGTGGCGCGTTGCCAGGGTGCGTGCGGATCGCAGAAGAAGATGTCGATGTCCGCGGCAACGCTGACTTGTTTCCAGTCCCGCATCTCCGGTCCCTGGTCCAAGGTCAGCGAGGCCCGCA
>DATLQC010000204.1:0-12417 GCA_035535395.1 Propionibacteriaceae bacterium
GCCGATCATGGTCGCCACGAAGATGGGGCGCCGAGTTGATCAGGTACCGGAGAACTACACGCTGCAGAACTTCCGTGCCTGGACCGACAGATCGCGGCGCAATCTCGGCATGGATCGACTTGATCTCGTTCAGCTGCACTGTCCGCCGACGGCGGTTTATTCCAGTGATCAGTTGTACGACGCACTGGATACCCTCGTCGCCGACGGCGCGATCGCCAACTATGGAGTCAGTGTCGAGACCAGCGATGAGGCGTTGACCGCGATGTCTCGTCGCGGCACGGCAACCGTACAGATCATCCTCAATGCATTCCGGCACAAACCGCTGGAGGCCGTCCTGCCCTCGGCGATCCAGAATGGGGTAGGGATCATCGCTCGGGTTCCACTGGCGAGCGGGCTTCTCAGTGGCGGGTACACCACCTCCACCCGCTTCGCCGAGAATGATCATCGAAACTTCAATCGGCGCGGGCAGGCCTTCGATGTTGGCGAAACCTTCTCCGGTGTGGACTACGAGACCGGCGTACGGCTGGCTCAGGAGTTCGCTGATCTAGTGGCCAAGCTGCCGTTCGACGCTACGCCGGCACAGGCTGCTCTTGCCTGGGTCGTGCAACAAGAAGGCGTTACGACGGTGATTCCGGGCGCGCGTACGGTGGCGCAGTCCAAGGCCAATGCCGCGGCCGGCGAGCTACCCCCGCTGGGTGAGGACTTCATGGACGGCGTACGCGAGCTCTACGACCGGGAGCTACGCGCGCAAATCCACGATCGCTGGTGATGGCCTGGATCTCACACCTGGTACGTCTCTCCGCACAAGGCCTCATGTGACGCCCGATTGAGCCAATCCGAGTCCCATATGTGGCTTCTTGTGCGGAGAAACGCTGTCGGGCTCAGTGGACTTGGCGCTAGTCGATCTTCGTTACGGGATGATGTGGAATACCGCTCCCGTTCCCGGACAGATGGCAACGATCTTTTGGTTGCCCTTTGCTGCTAACTCCACGATGTCATTGGCGTCACGCTCATCGACGCCGCACATGTCAGAAACCAGCAGCTTCGCCGCGCCGCCGAGGCTCATATTTTCGACGGTGTTATCGCCGATGACCACGGTGACCAGTGCCCTGAGGGGTTGCGCACTGGCGTCCACTCCCAGCATCCCAACAGAGAGACATCCCGCCGCAAGCGTGAGTGCAAGCTTGCTCATGAACTTAATCTTGATCATGATCGCGATTTCCTTCCGATCACTGGCGATTTTACAAATCTGGCCCACTGTTCATCAATGACGTGTGGCTCTCCGGTGTCGAGCGCCACCTCCTACGTCTCTCCGCACAAGGCCTCATGTGACGCCCGATTTTGCCAATCCGAGCGCCATACGTGGCCTTGTGCGCAGAAACGCCGCAGCTCTGTCAGCTCGGATCGTTAGCCGAGGACCGACCATTTGCAACGCGGCTAAGTCCGTTTGCAGGCCGGCCCGCTGGCCGATCGGCTTTGTCAGGTTCAGCTGCCTCGAGCGCTGCCACGTCGGGTGCGGAGGAAATCAGCTCAGCCACCTCTTGCCTATCGCCGCTCGCTGACTCCCCGGTGAGCTTTGCAGCAGCTACCTGGGTAGCCGAAAGGGCCGAGCTGAGGCTGGTGTTGTTCTCCAGGAACCGCAGCAACTCAACCGGGAAGGGCAGCACCAGCGTGGAATTCTTCTCGGCGGCCACCTCGACAATGGTCTCGAGCAATCTCAACTGCAGGGCACCCGGCGTGTCGGCCATCGTGTGAGCAGCTTGGGCCAGCCGGTCGGAGGCCTGCAGCTCGCCCTCGGCGGAAATGACGCGGGCCCGACGCTCGCGTTCGGCTTCGGCCTGACGGGACATCGACCGCTTCATGGTCTCCGGCAACGCGACATCCTTGATCTCCACTCGATCAATGTGGATGCCCCATTCCACGGCCGGATTGTCGATCATCAGCTCAAGGCCCTCATTGAGCCGCTCTCGATTGGTGAGCAGATCGTCCAAATCGCTCTTTCCAATGATCGAGCGCAACGACGTCTGCGCTACCTGCGACACAGCAAAGGGATAGTCCTCGACGTTGACAATCGCCAGCACGGGATCCACCACGCGGAAGTAGACGACCGCATCTACCCTGACCGTCACGTTGTCGCGGGTTATGCCCTCCTGCGCGGGCACAGCCATAGTGACGATTTGCATGTTCACTTTGTGCAGTCGATCTGCGAAGGGCGCAATCACCGCCAGTCCCGGGCCGCGCACGTGGTCGCGGATCCGGCCGAATCTGAAGACGAGACCGCGCTCGTACTGTTTGACAATTCTGACGCTAGCGGCGGCGCCCGCTAAGCCAATCGCCCCGAGCACCGCCAACACCTCGAACAACATCACAACCTCCAACGCTCAACACCCGGAGCCGGGCGGGGAAGTCCTTGCATGAAGCCGGTTCCGAGGTTGCTCGTTGCCTCCACGGTAGTCGCGACTTGTCCGGATGAAGGCCTTCCAGCAACCACACATTCCCGATGCTCGACTGGCCAAACGCCTATGCCTCGGACCCGTGATGCCTACAGGCCTAGATGCAGCCGCAGCGCGTCCTCCAGCTTGGCAATTGCGGCCGGCGGCAGCTGTCCAACGCGTGGTCCGAGGCGTCGGATATCGAGAGATCTGACTTGCTCGGCTTGCGCTTTAGACGCGCGCGGCAAGCCGGTTACGCCGTGTTCGAGGAGCGTTTGAAAGGGCAGGATGCGTGCCACGTTCGACGTCACCGGTACGACCGTCACCACACCACGGCCGAGACTGGCCGCCCGCGCATTTGCGCCGTCATTGCTGACGATGACTCGGTCAGGTCTTTGCCGTTACGTGCTCCCGCAACACGGGCATGATCGCTTCGCCATAGACCCGGAGCGTCTCTTCCTTGTTGTCGTGCTGCAGATAGCCGGCGAACTGGTCGACCCCGATCTCATTCAGCTGTTTGAGTTTGGCGATGTGATCGTCGGCCGTCCCCAACACGCAGAAGCGGTCCACAATCTCATCGGGCACGAAGGCGGTGTGGATGTTGCCAGCCCTGCCGTGCTCGTTGTAGTCGTAATCCTCCCGGCCTTTGATGTAGTCGGTGAGCGCCCGCGGCACATCACCGGTGTCGCCGTACTTGGCGACGATGTCCGCCACATGATTTCCAACCATGCCGCCGAACCAGCGGCATTGGTCTCGCATGTGCCCCCAGTCCTCTCCGACATACATGGGCGCGGCGACGCAGAACGTGATTCCATCCGGATCTCGGCCAGCGTTCGAGGCCGCAGTGCGGACCGAGTTGATCATCCACGCGGCGATGTCAACATCGGCAAGCTGCAAGATGTAGCCATCGCCGACCTCGCCGGCGGCCTGCAGGGCCATTGGCCCGTACGCCGCCACCCAGACATCGAGTGTCGACGTACGCGCCCACGGAAACTGCAGCGTCGAGCCCTTGTAGTCCACCGGTCGGCAGTTGGCGAGCTCCCGGATCACATGTGTGGCATCGCGCAGCTCGCGGATGGTGGTGGGCTTGCCGTTGGTGACGCGTACGGCGGAGTCTCCGCGGCCAATGCCGCAGATGGTCCGATTGCCGAACATCTCGTTCAACGTCGCGAACAGCGAGGCGGTCACCGTCCAGTCGCGAGTTGCCGGGTTGGTGACCATAGGGCCGACCATCACCCGGTTGGTACGCGCCAGGATCTGGCTATAGATCACGTACGGCTCCTGCCACAGCAGGTGCGAGTCGAACGTCCAGACGTAGTCGAAACCGTGCGCCTCGGACAGTTCGGCAAGTTGGATGGTACGCCAGGCCGGTGGGTTGGTCTGCAAGACAACACCGAAGTCCATGGC
This sequence comes from Propionibacteriaceae bacterium, assembly GCA_035535395.1. Lineage (GTDB taxonomy): Bacteria > Actinomycetota > Actinomycetes > Propionibacteriales > Propionibacteriaceae > Microlunatus. Next base: position 3,840 of record DATLQC010000204.1, read on the forward strand.
TGATCACTCCTTAACGCACGTACTGGCTCAGGTCGCGCCTCAGGTACTGACCGTGGCCCTTGCGGCCGACAAAGCCGGACTCGTCGATCAGCACCGTGCCGCGGGACATCACCCAGTCCACGTGACCATCGATCTCGAATCCCTCCCAGGCCGAGTAGTCCATGTTCATGTGGTGGGTCTTCTCATAACCAATCGAGGTGTGGCCGGCGGGGTTGTAGATCACCAGATCGGCATCGGCGCCCGGCTGGATGACACCCTTCTTGCCGTGGATGCCGAACATGCTGGCTGCGGTGGTGGAGGTCAGTTCGACCCAGCGAGGCAGCGAGATCTGGCCAGTCACCACGCCTTGGTACAACAGGTCCATGCGATGCTCGATGCCACCGATGCCGTTGGGAATCGCCCGGAAATCATTGAGCCCGAGCTCTTTTTGCTCCTTCATACAAAACGGGCAGTGATCAGTAGAAACGATTTGGAGGTCGTTGGTCCGCAGTGCCTGCCACATAGCGTCTTGATGACCTTCAGCTCGCGCCCGCAGCGGCGTAGAACACACCCACTTGGCGCCTTCAAAACCTGGCGCGTCCAGTTGATCTTCAAGGGATAGGTAGAGGTATTGCGGGCAGGTTTCGCCGAAGACCTGCTGGCCCTTGTCGCGAGCCGCAGCCAGTTGCTCCACCGCCTGTTTGGCGCTGACGTGCACCACGTACAAGGGCGCCCCGGTCAGGTTCGCGATCATGATCGCGCGATGCGTTGCCTCTTCCTCCATCTGCCAGGCCCGGGCGATGCCGTGGTAGTAGGGCGATGTCTTTCCAGCCGAGTACAGCTGCTCGGCGAGGACGTCGATCGCAGGGCCGTTCTCGGCATGCATCATGGTCAGCAGTCCAGTCTCGGCGGACTTCTGCATTGCCTTGAGGATCTGGGCGTCGTTGGAATAGAAGACCCCTGGGTACGCCATGAACAGCTTGAAGCTGGTCACGCCCTCATCGATCAATGCATCCATCGCTTTCAGCGAGAACTCATCGACGCCGCCGATGATCTGATGAAAGCCGTAGTCGATGCAGGCGTTTCCGGCTGCCTTGGCATGCCAGGTCGCCAGCCCATCCTCAACTCGCTCGCCATAGCGCTGCACCGCGAAGTCGATGATCGTGGTCGTGCCGCCCCAGGCTGCAGCTCGAGTGCCGGTCTCGAAGGTGTCGGAGGCCTGCGTGCCGCCGAAAGGCAGTTCCATGTGGGTATGGGGATCGATACCCCCAGGAATCACGTACTTGCCAGTTGCATCGACGATCGCATCAACGTTTTGCTCAAGATCAACTCCGAGCAGCGTGGAGCCCGGATTCACTACCGCGGCAATGGTCTCACCATCTACCAGCACGTCGGCGGCGCCCGAACCAGTGCTGTTGATCACGGTTCCATTCTTGATCAACGTCGTGCTCATTGCGGTTCTCCGATCAAGGCCTAGTGATGCCGTGGTACGAGTCAGGGCGCCGGTCACGGTAGAACTGCCAGGTGTTGCGTACCTGCCGGAGCATGTCAAGATCAAGATCGCGTACGACGACGTCCTCGTGCTCATCGCTGCCCATAGCGCCCACCACGTTGCCCTGCGGATCACAGAACTGGCTGCGGCCGTAGAAGGTAACGGCCAGCTCGCCGTACTCGTTGTCCTCCCGCCCGACACGATTCGGCGCGGCAACGAAGTAGCCGTTGGCCGCGGCGGCTGCGGGCTGCTCAATCTCCCAGAGCCGGTTGGAGAGGCCGGGCTTGGTGGCGTTGGGATTGAACACGATCTGCGCCCCGTTCAGACCAAGCTCCCGCCATCCTTCGGGAAAGTGTCGGTCGTAACAGATGTAGACCCCGATCGGTCCGACGGCGGTTTGAAACACCGGATATCCAAGATTCCCGGGCCGGAAGTAGAACTTTTCCCAGAACTTGTCGAGGTTCGGAATGTGGTTCTTCCGGTATTTCCCGAGCACCGAACCGTCGGCGTCGACCACCACCGCGGTGTTGTAGTAGACGCCCGGCTGCTGCTCCTCGAAGATCGGCAGCACCGTGACGAGTTCAAGCTCGGCAGCAAGCGCGGCGAAACGCTGCACAGTGGGACCGTCGGCCGGTTCGGCGTAGTCGTAGTACTTGACGTCTTCGGTGATCCCGAAGTAAGGCCCGTAGAACAGCTCCTGGAAGCAGATCACCTGCGCTTCCTGAGCCTTTGCGTCCCGGGCGAATTGCTCATGCTTGTCGAGCATCGATTTCTTGTCGCCGGTCCAGGTCGTCTGGGTAATCGCCGCACGGATCACGGTCACGCTGCGCCTCCCTCTGAGTGAATTTCATTCTGACCTGTCAGCGTCTCAAAGGGCTATAGCCCTCCGAGAGGCTGACAAGTCGGAGATAGCCGATAGCGTTTGCAGGGTGCTGAACGGACTTCGCGCTGAGTTGGAGACGCTGGGTCTCACTCGCTTCGACATCCAGCTGCCGGGGGAGGACTCGGCAGTGGCACCACTGGAAGGCGCGCTTCGGGTACGCGCCGATGATGGCCGGTTCGTCCTCGAAACCGTGGACTACGGCGAGGCCTTTCGGCTACGGACTGCGGAATCGGAGCCTGAGACAACAGAAGTGGTCATCGACTATGTGTCTCGGCCGCTGCCGCCGGTACGGGTGATCTCGCGCCATGATCTGGACACCATTGTCGGCAAGATCGCCATGCACTACTTCGATCTTCGCGATCGTGCCCGGGAAGCTGGCTCGCAAGGGATTGTGATCGACTTACCGCCCGAGTTGCCGATCGACAGGATTGGGGCGCTGGACGGCGTACATACCTATCCGATCGATACGCCCTTCGAGTTCCGCTCGCTCCCGCCGACAGCGTTGCGGCCGGAGAACGATGTTCACAAGTTCCTCACTGCCGCCGATGTCCGGGTACGGGCAGCGATTACGCCACCCTGGTTCGGACGCCCAGGCGGTGGGATCCGGTTCACCCTTCAGCAACCGGAGACTGGCCTACGCGACCTGGTGGTCTCCGGTGAGCTGCAACGCATTCAAGCCATCGAGGCGCCCGCTTAGTGATCAGCCGGCGCTGAGATCAAAGAGCGGCTCCCCGTGGGGATGCCGGTAGCTGGCAGCGATATCGGCGAGCTCCGCCTTGGCGACCCAGCTGAAATCAAGTGCCTGCTGGTGACCGATGTAGCCGATCGGAAAGGTGGCTTTCCCACCGGGCCAGCTGAGCTCGAAGCCAGTGGGGCCCTTCTCGCTGTCGCATCCGGGTGCCAGCCGATTGAGCTGAATCTTGGGCAGTCGGCGTTGCATCCGAAGAATCGCGCTTAGTTCCATGATCATGAACCGTCGGGCGGCCGCAGCGGTGGAGAACGTACAAACACTGCTGCGGTAGTCGGACTCCACTACGGACTCGTAGACGAACTGAGACTGCCGGTAGGAGATGGCTCGTCCGACTCCTCCATGTCCCACGACAGCCAGAATTTCGCCCCCTGACGCCTTCCGGCGTTTCCAACCGAGGTCGGCTAGTACAGCGTCGATCGTCGCTTGATCAACTTCCTCGTCATCGGGCGGTGCCAGCTCGATCGGCGGCGGCTTCATCGCACGACGCCTCGGCCGCTTAGGTTTGTCGATGGTGGGCGGGACTCCAAGATCAAAGAGCGGCTCAGCATTAGGGTGCTGGTAGCTTGCGACAATGGCGGCCGGGTCGGCGCCGATCACCCAGCTGAAGGTGACAGCTTTGTACTGGTGGTAGAAGGTGGCCTCACCCCCCGGCCAACTCAGCCGATGATCCGTCGGTCCCTCCTCAAGTTCGGTGCCCGCTGCTAGCCGCTTCATCACTACTGGCGCCATCGACGTGCGGAACCGGAAGGATCCACAAAGGTCCATGATCATGTAGCGGCGGGCGTCTCGAGCCGAGTTAAATGCCGCCTCCATATAGCGTTGTCCGCGGCTGGTGGTTTCAAATGTGAAGAGACCGTGACGAACCGCGAGGAGGCGGGTGTCCTCGGAATCACCAACATTGAGAATGGTTTCCGAATCACCGGGCCGGCGGCTCAGCCGCAGCCCCTCGACCAACTCATTGATGAGCAGCATGTCGGCCGAGAAGGTTTTGTCTTCGCTTCGCTGATCAGACATTTAGTCTTTCAGGCTATTCCGCCGTCCCGGATTCGCTGCCCTCGTCGTCTTAATGATCATCTTGGGCATTCGTGCTGTCCCAATCGGGAGCGTTCGCAAGCGTGCCTGCAAGTGGTTGGAGGTAGTCAGCCGGCTGGCCGAGGTCACGGATCTGCTTGACGATCCCTTGCTCTTCCAGCTCGGACATCCTCATTGCCTGGTCTTTGGCATCGAGAATGCGGATTTGAAGGCCACCTCCGTCACGACCGAATGCTGGCGCCACCTCAGAGACCTCGATCCTCCAGCCGGGAGGAAGCTCGCCAGCAAGCCGCATTCTGAGGTACGGCTTACCGAGGCTGTCGGGCGGCAGCGCACGTGCCTCGAACGGGGTACCGTCCGGTGAAAAGTATCTTCCGCCTTCATCGCCGAACCGATCCAGAACGTTGCCGTAGTGCTTTTGGAACTCGCCGACATCGGAGAATTCCAGGCGGCGATCCTTCACCGCACCGTCGTTATCTGGATATCGGAAGTCGCCGTTCTCCTTGACGTAGCGTGCTTCAAAGTCCTCACGGCTGTAGGGGTGACCAGCCGCATCGCGTCCGAACGGCGCTTGCGGATCCACAACCAGCTTGCGTACGTCTTGCGGAAGATCCTCGAGTTTCGGCGGTAACTTCTCGTCAGCGAGGCTGCCGTGGTCTGGCCTTGGCTGGCCGTAGTCGGGGTCAATCTTGACGTCGCTGTCATCGGTGCGCGTGAAACCGGGACCATGGTCTGCGTCGGAGTGTACGGGGTCGCCTTGACTTGGATCCCACTCCTTACCACCGCCGCCATGTCCGTCGTGGGTGCCGCCGGTGTTGCCATCGGTCGGGCCGTCAGTCCCGCCTCCGCCCGCGCTTGCGGGCAGAGCGTCCGACCCGGCATCAGTGGTGCCGGAGCTACCGCCGGCGCCATCGGTGTGCCCGGTGTCGCCGGTGTGGACGACGCTGTCGTCGAGGGTGGGTGGGTTGCCGCGGGTTGGCCCGGTGTCTCCGGTGTGGACGACGCTGTCATCGAGGGTGGGTCGGTCGGTTGAGCCGCCGACCGCCGCGTCGCCGGTGTCGACGACACTGTCGTCGAGAGTGGGTGTGCCGCCCGAGTGAGCAACCGGCCCGTCGCCGATGTGCACGACGCTGTCGCCACCTGCGCCAACCAGCGCTGGCTCGCGTGCCGGAACCGTCACGGCGGTATCGACGGTACGAACCGGAACATCGATCGTATTGGCGGTGTTCGGCGTATCCAGAGTCATATCGCTCTTGCTGACCGACGGCACCTCGACCTTGGGCATGTCGATCTTTGGTGCCTCGGGGATGTCGATCTTGCCGGCGGCATCGAGCTTGCCAAGATCAATCTTGCTGAGGTCGACGGACTTCACCACATCGGCAATCGCAGGTGTGGCGATCTTCGCGCCAGCGGTGCCAACCTTGATCAGCGCCGAGGTCGGGTCCGCGACATCGATGATCTTGGCGGCGGTGCGGATTGCGGCGGCCGCGGTGCTGGCGCTGGTGCGCACTGGCGCTGTGGCCGCACCCACCGGGATGATGATCGAGGCGATATTGAACGTAGCCTCGCCGGCGGCTGCCGCCGGGTCGTCCTTCCACTTGTCCCAGGCGATAAGGCCCTTACCGGCGTTGACCACCGTCATTTGACAGTCGCGGAGAAAATTGCCTGCCGGGCCAGGCATCGTGGCGATCAAAGGCATGGTGAGCGGGCTGCTGACAGCGAGCCCAACTGCAAGCTTGCCCAGATTGCTCCACGCGGCCCCGTACGCGTCACCGCTGAACCACTCCCCGGTTTGCGGGTTGTACCCCAGTGTGAGGGTGCCGAGCCCTTCCACAGTGCCCCAGATGCCGCCGACGATGACGCCATCCCAGACAAAGTGACCAACTGCCGAAGCCGCCTTCTCACCACATGACTCGCTCCGCTCGACTGTCTTGCCCCACGGCGTTTCCGCCCCATCTGGGATCTCGGTGACGCCGTAGCCGTTCGGGTTGCTGTCGGTCGCCGCCTCGATGTGCGGAAACCCGATGATGTCGTAGATGGCATTGGCACATTTGCGTTCGGCAGCCCAGAGCAACACCATCTGGGCGTTGACGCGACGAATCAGGTCATTGTTGGCATCGACCGAGTCCTGGTCCTCATGCCATTCCACAGTCGTTTTGATGGCGCCGGCCCGGCTGTAGGTGGTCTTTTCGACCCCGCCGGCTATGGAGGCTACGAAGTTGTACGCGTCGGCTTTGATCTTGGCCAGCTCGGCTTTGATCGGTTCCACCTCTGCGGCGTACGTCTTGAGCGCACTGCTGACTTGATCAACGTTGCTGCCGAAGGTTTCGGCGTTGGTCTTGACCGGGTCCATGACGCCGAATAAGGTCGCGGCCTCTGGTGCCTCGTAATGGTGCGCAAGCCGCTGCCAGGTGCTAACGACGACGCCGCCTTGATCACTGACATCATCGCCAATCGTCTTGATCTCACTGGCGGCGATGTCGACCATGTCGGGTCGCAGGTTGTCACCGGGAATCGCACCGGGGTCGATATGGTCAGGCATCAGTAGCCTCCCAGTTGCCGCGGCACTCCGTGCAGTGGCGGATTTGCCGCGATCGCGGCGTTCTGCTGATAGGTCTGCACCATTTCCAGGTCACCGTCGAGATAGGCCTTGGTCGCTTCATAGGCCCCATTGATCGCCGCACCCACCCGGGTGTTGATCGCCTTGAGGCCTACCGACTGGTTCTCGAAGAAGCTCTGCAATGCAGGCACAATGGCGCCGCTGCCACCAGTCCCTGTGGCGGCGAACTCCACCCAGCCCTGAAGCGGCTTCAGGATCGTGCCGAACTTCTCCGCGTCGCTCTTGGTGGCGTTCAGTACTGTCTCCACGCCTTTGGGGTCGATTCGATAGCCAGTCATCGTGATCTCCCCCAGGACTCAGCCGATGGAGTCGACCGCGCCCTTGGCGCGCTGCAGTGACTGGGCTGCCGTCTCGTCATTGCTTCCCAAAGATCCCCGGAGCACCTGGATGATGCCCCGTACCTCGTCAGCAACGTTGTGCCAGCGCTGCTCCTTGGCGGCGTACTCTTCCGATGCTCCGTCGGCCTGATAATCCGACATGGCGAGTTGTACATCGCGATCACGCTGATTGATCAAGGACTCCAGGTGGCCGGCGACGGCGTTGAAATGATCTTGGGCGGCTTGCGAGGCCGGGATGTCGAAGTCACGGCGATCGGCGGCATTTCCAGCAGGCATGATCTTTCCTCGTCCTTTCTCAGCGCGATCCGGAGAACCGGGCGGACTCGAAATTGGCAGTGGACTGGGCTGCAGTGGTCTCATCGATCATCTGCTGTTCACCGGTGAGGAACGCGGTGTTCTGGCCCTGGATACCGCCGAGCACTGCCGCTAGCGCCGAGTTGAGCTCGTTGGCGATTTGGTCGGTCTCGCCCTTGAACCTGTCGAAAGCGGCTCGACCCGCCCCGTTGAACTTTCCTTGGATCGGCTCGGCGGCGGCGAACAGCTGCTTCACCAGGCTTCCAAGATCATCATTGGCCGAGGACGTCTGCTTGGTCAGCACCGTCAGCGTCTCAGCCCCCATCGCGAACTTCATCATGCTCCTCTCCCCCGACAAGGGCGAAGATAACGGTTGGGTCACGGACGCGACCTAACGTAACGCCCATACGGGTCAGATTTCGGGCAATTGAGCATGTCGGTCCCAATCGGCGGACGAATTTCTGGCTATCCCCGCACCGACGTTCGAACGCCGAATCAGCTTCGGAACCAGAAATTTTCTACCGTCACGAACAGGTCACGGACTAATACCTACACTTTTGCCCCCGAGGGGTTACAAACTCAGCGACTGACGTCAGCGCACGACTGCCTGACTGTCGAAGGTCCTGACATCCGGAGGTTCACATGCCTGCAGCGCTCGTAGGTGTCGCGAGCTGCGCACGATGCGGGAGCATGCAGACCTCCGCCGGCATGCTGTGCCAGTCGTGCGGGACGGTGTTGACGCCCGCCGCGCAAGGCAGTGTGCTCGGTACCTATACCCCGTTGCTGGCCGGGGTGGCGCGCTCGAGCGCGGTACGCGGCTACCTGGCAGTGCTCATCGATGTGCTGCCGCTTGGAATTGCGGCGGTCCTTGGCGTTGTGTCGGGCGCATCCGGCGCCTTAGGCGCGCTGATCTTGATCGGGCTGCTGACGGTCATCTTCGTAGCGACACAGTTGCTGCTGTTTGTCCGCCACGGCCGAACGCTAGGTCGCCTGGCTCTCAAGGTGCGCACCGTTGACGACTTGACCGGCAATCCCGTTGGCGTACGCAAGATCATCGCGAGCTTTGCGACTTCGCATTGGATGAGACGTACGGTGCCCGCTGACCTGAGGCGAGGCCGAGACCCATTGACTCCTGCTGTGCCTGCGCTTCCGGGATCTGCAATCGCAGAAGGCTCGCGTGTGGACGAGG
>DATLQC010000205.1:0-15988 GCA_035535395.1 Propionibacteriaceae bacterium
GCCTCCGATGAGGCGACACACCGGTCATTGCGCATCACCCCGCCGCCATTCGACCCCAACCGGGCACGGCCGCGTGCCATCGTCTATGTGCATCTCAGCGAGGAGGCGCTTCGCGCCGGCAGCGGTGTGGCCCGGGTCGAAGACGTCGGGCCGGTACTACTGGGTCGGCTGCACATGCTGTTGGGTGACCACTGCAGCATCAGTTTGAAGCCGGTGATCGACCTGCCCGCCGGCCACATGCCGGTCGATGCCTATGAGGTCCCGGCGAGTCTGCGGGAACATTTGCTGTTGCGTTACCCGGCTGATGTGTTTCCCTACGCGAACACGGTGAGCCGTTCGGTCGATATTGATCACACCATCGCCTATCTGAGCCTGGAGGAGGGTGGGCCGCCGGGCCAAACCAGGATCGGGAACCTCGGACCCCACATCCGCTACCACCACCGGGTCAAGACCTTCGGTGGCTGGCAGGTCTGCCAACCCGAACCCGGCAGCTGGATATGGCGATCACCCCACGGCCGCATCTACCTAGTCAACGCCAGCGGCACCCATCCCCTCGGCAACACCGAATTCGCCGAAACCATATGGCGTGCCGCCGCGGACGACCCTGAGAACTCGAGCGCTGATCGACCAGACGCGCTGTCTCGCTCTCCGGGTGGCAGCCAGATTCGCTGATAACCTCTGTTGCGGCCTTCAAACCTTCGCGTCCGTCCGTTGGGGCAGGAAAGGGCGGTCATGTACGCAGCCGACAGCGCGCGCGGAAAACTCGGTGCCTGAACTCCGGGAGCTTGAGTCGCTTCCGCCGGCGCTTCTGGTGCTTGAGGACGGCCGTACCTTCCACGGTCGGGCCTTTGGTGCCATCGGTGAGACCTTCGGCGAGGCAGTCTTCGCGACCGGGATGTCCGGTTATCAGGAGACACTGACCGACCCCAGCTATTACCGCCAGGTGGTCATTGCGACGGCACCGCACATTGGCAATACCGGCTGGAACGATGAGGACGGGGAGTCCGGCAGGATCTGGGTCGCTGGCTACGTGGTCCGCGATGCCGCTCGTATCGCGTCCAACTGGCGGGCTCGCCGAGATCTCGACGTCGAGCTGCGCGCTCAGGGCATCGTCGGTATGTCCGAAGTCGATACCCGAGCCCTTACCCGGCACATCCGCGAGCGCGGCGCCATGCGCGTCGGCGTTTCCAGTGTTGAAACGAATCCGGGGGCCTTGCTGGAGCGGGTCCAGGGTCAGCCATCGATGGTGGGCGCTCATCTGGCCGACGCCGTAAGCACCGCCGATCCATATGTGGTGAAGCCGGACGGTGAACCGCGGTTTCGGGTCGTGGCGTTGGATCTGGGCATCAAGTCGATGACTCCGGTGCGCATGGCCGAGCGTGGATTTGAGGTTCACGTCGTGCCGTCGACCGCCACGCTGGGCGAGATCGAGGCGCTCCGTCCCAATGGGGTGTTCTTCTCGAACGGCCCAGGGGACCCCGCCGCGGCCGATGGACAGGTTGCGCTTCTCAGGTCTGTACTGGCAGCCGGCATTCCGTACTTCGGCATCTGCTTCGGCAATCAGCTCTTCGGACGCGCGCTCGGTTTCGGCACGTTCAAGCTGGGCTACGGCCATCGCGGCATCAACCAGCCAGTCATGGATCTCACGACGCGCAAGGTGGAAGTCACCGCGCATAACCATGGGTTCGCCGTAGCGGCCAAACCGGGGGAGCGGCACGATACGCCGTACGGCACGGCCGAGGTCAGCCACATCTGCCTCAACGACGACGTAGTCGAGGGCCTGCAGCTCATCGATCATGACGGCAAGCTGTTGGCGTTTTCGGTGCAGTACCACCCCGAGGCGGCCGCCGGCCCACACGACGCCAGTTACTTGTTCGACAGGTTCGCTGCCCTTATGGATGGTGCCTGATGCCGCGCCGGACAGATATTGGATCGGTATTGGTGATCGGTTCTGGCCCGATCGTCATTGGCCAGGCGTGTGAGTTCGATTACTCGGGAACTCAGGCCTGTCGGGTGCTGCGGGATGAAGGCTTCCGGGTGATCTTGGTCAACTCGAACCCGGCGACGATCATGACCGATCCTGAGTTCGCCGATGCCACCTACGTCGAGCCGATTACCCCTGAGTTCGTCGAAATGGTCATCGCCAAGGAGCGGCCGGACGCGCTGCTGGCAACTCTCGGTGGTCAAACGGCGCTGAACACCGCTGTGGCCCTGCATGAGAACGGTGCCCTGGAACGCTATGGGGTCGAGCTGATTGGCGCCTCCATCGAGGCCATCCAGCGCGGCGAGAACCGGGAGCAGTTCAAAGCGATCGTTGAAGGGCTGCACGACATCCCGGGCGGATCAGCGGAGGTGGCGCGGAGCCGCATCTGTCACTCGATCGAAGAGGTGTTGGGCGCGGCAGATGATCTTGGTTATCCACTAGTGGTGCGGCCCAGTTTTACGATGGGCGGGCTCGGGTCGGGCTTCGCCCATGACGAATCTGATCTTCGTCGGATGGCCGGCGCCGGCCTGTCTGCCAGCCCAACCACCGAGGTGTTGATCGAGGAATCGATCTTGGGCTGGAAAGAATTCGAGCTCGAGGTGATGCGCGACAAGGCCGACAACGTTGTGATCGTCTGCTCGATCGAGAATCTGGACCCGATGGGTGTGCACACCGGCGATTCGATCACGGTCGCTCCCGCCATGACCCTTACCGATCGCGAGTTCCAGCGGATGCGGGACGTTGCAATCGGCATCATTCGTGCGGTCGGCGTCGATACCGGCGGCTGCAATATTCAGTTCGCGATCGATCCCTCCAACGGACGGATGATCGTGATCGAGATGAATCCACGAGTCTCGCGGTCCTCGGCACTGGCTTCTAAGGCGACCGGTTTCCCGATCGCCAAGATCGCCGCCAAGGTGGCGATCGGCTACACCCTCGACGAGATCCCGAACGACATCACGCAGCAGACACCCGCCAGCTTCGAGCCAACTCTGGACTATGTCGTGGTCAAGGTGCCGCGATTCGCCTTTGAGAAGTTCCCGTCTGCCGACTCCACGCTGACCACCCACATGAAGAGCGTGGGCGAGGCGATGGCCATCGGCCGCAACTTCACCGAGGCCTTAGGCAAAGCCCTGCGAAGCCTCGAGGATTCCAAGGCGCCATTCCACTTCACCGCCGAGATCACCGAGCCAGCCGAGGAGTTGCTCAAGCGCGCCGCCCGTCCGCACGACGGCCGACTCAACGTGATCATGCAGGCGCTCCGCGCGGGTGCCACCCCTCAGCAGGTGCACCAAGCGACCAAGATCGATCCCTGGTTCATCGACCAGCTGGTGCTGATCTTGGAAATCGCAACCATGATCAAGTCAGCACCAGAGCTCACCGCGGATCTGCTGCGCTCGGCCAAGCGGCACGGCTTCTCAGACTCCCAGGTCGCCGCCCTACGGCATTTGAGCGAGGACGTGGTACGCGGTGTCCGCTGGGCATTGGGGATACGGCCGGTCTATAAGACGGTTGACACCTGCGCCGCAGAGTTCGCCGCCCGCACGCCGTACCACTACAGCTCCTACGATCTGGAGACTGAGGTCGTACCTCGGCAGAAGCCAGCGGTGTTGATCTTGGGCAGTGGACCGAATCGGATCGGCCAGGGCATCGAGTTTGACTACTCCTGCGTGCACGCGGCTATGTCGCTCAGCGCCGCCGGCTACGAGACGATCATGGTGAATTGCAACCCCGAGACCGTCTCCACCGACTACGACACGGCGGATCGGCTGTACTTCGAGCCGCTAACGCTCGAGGACGTGCTGGAGGTGGTGCACGCTGAGCAGGCGGCGGGACCGGTTGCCGGAGTCATCGTTCAGCTGGGTGGACAGACGCCGCTGGGACTTGCTCAGGGGCTAAAGGATGCCGGTGTCCCGATCGTTGGCACTAGCCCAGAGGCGATCCACCTTGCCGAGGAGCGGGGCGCTTTCGGCCGCGTGCTTGCGGATGCCAATCTGCCCGCACCCAAGCATGGATTGGCTCGTTCCTTCGAGGAGGCGAAGCGGATCGCCGACGACATCGGCTATCCCGTGCTGGTACGCCCCTCCTACGTGCTCGGCGGCCGTGGCATGGAGATCGTCTACGACGAGTCGACCCTGTCGGCCTACATCCAACGGGCCACTGAGGTCTCACCGGCTCATCCTGTCCTGGTTGACCACTTCCTCGATGACGCGGTGGAGATCGACGTCGATGCGCTCTATGACGGTACCGATCTCTACCTCGGCGGCGTCATGGAGCACATCGAGGAGGCGGGCATCCACTCCGGTGACTCCGCCTGCGCACTGCCGCCCATCACTTTGGGTGCGGAAGTCGTGGACCGGATTCGTTCCTCGACCGAGGCCATCGCCCGCGGTGTCGGCGTCCGCGGCTTGATCAACATCCAGTTCGCCCAAGCCGGCTACACCTTGTTCGTTTTGGAGGCCAACCCACGCGCCTCGCGTACCGTGCCCTTCGTCTCCAAGGCGACCGCAACCCCGCTCGCCAAGGCCGCTGCCCGGATCATGCTCGGTAGCAGCGTCCAGGAGCTCCGTGCCGAGGGGTTGTTGCGGGCATCCGGTGACGGCAATACCGAGGACCCATCCGCACCGATTGCTGTCAAGGAAGCAGTGATGCCATTCAACCGGTTCCGGACCGTCGACGGGATTTCCGTCGACACCATCCTCGGTCCGGAGATGAGGTCGACGGGGGAGGTAATGGGCCTCGACGTCGCCTTCGGCACCGCCTTTGCCAAGAGCCAGGTTGCCGGTTTCGGACCGCTACCGACCAAGGGCACCGTCTTCGTCTCGGTAGCCAACCGCGACAAGCGATTCGTGATCTTTCCCGTGAAGCGCCTTGCTGATCTTGGCTTCGAGATCTTGGCAACCGCAGGCACTGCCTCGATGCTGCGCCGCCATGGGGTGGTAGTCACCCCGGTGCGCAAGTTCAGCCAGGGCCCGGGGCCGGACGGGGAGAAGACGATCGTGCAAATGATCTTGGATGGTCAGGTCGACATGATCTTCAATACGCCGCACGGGCTGAGCACTGACGGCCGACCGCGGTTCGACGGCTACGAGATTCGCACTGCCGCGATCTTGCGCAACATTCCCTGCGTCACCACAGTGCCCGGCCTGGCTGCCGCGGTGCAAGGCATCGAGGCGATCATTGCCGGCAATGTGAACGTCCGCTCGCTGCAGTCGTGGAGCCGGAACGATTCGTGATCACCGATCTCAGCTACCGCGGTTTAGTGCGGCCGCTGCTGTTTCGCACCTATAGCGGCGACGCCGAGCGCATTCACGAGCGAACTCTCACCGCGATCAGCCGGATCGGAGACAGCAGGCTGGCGCTGGCTCCACTTGCCGGCTGGTTCGCCCGGCACCGCAAACCCACCACTGTCGCCGGTATCCAATTCCCGGGTTTGGTCGGGTTGGCTGCCGGCATGGACAAGGACGGCATGGGTATCAAGACCTGGGGTTCCTTGGGTTTCGGTTTCGTCGAGCTGGGCACGGTAACCGCGCAGCCGCAGCCAGGCAATGACAGGCCTCGGCTCTTCCGGCTGCCCGAAAGCCGGGCAATCGTCAACCGGATGGGCTTCAACAATCGCGGCGCCCAGGCCCTGGCTGATCGGCTCACCGCGACCGGAGTCAGCCGCGGCAATCTTGCGGTCGGTATTCCGATTGGCATCTCGATCGGCAAGACCAAGAATGTGCCGCTGACAGAAGCAACCGAGGATTACCTCATTTCCCTGCGCACCGTTGCTCCCTACGCGGACTATCTCGCCATCAATGTCTCCAGCCCCAACACGCCGGGACTGCGTTCCCTGCAAGATCGCGAAGTATTGAGCGAGCTCATCAAGGCACTGGTTACTGAGGCGTGGCAGCTCGCGGCCGGCGGGCTGCCGGTGCCGATCTTCGTCAAGGTGGCTCCCGATCTGACCGAGGCGGCGCTGGAGGACGTCGTGCAGGTGTGCAGCGAGGCTGGAGCTGAGGGTCTTATTGCGACCAATACGACTCTGGTCCGAGACGGGGGACTATCGGGAGCACCGCTCACGACACGGGCTCGGGACGTCGTACGCTTCCTGGCCGCGCAGACCTCGCTGCCCATCATTGGCGTCGGCGGCATCATGAGTCGCGACGACGGCCAGGCGATGCTCGATGCAGGGGCTAGCTTGCTGCAGATCTACACCGGATACATCTACGCCGGGCCGGCACTGGTCGACGATTTGAACCGACTGGAACCGGATCGCGCTTCAAAAGCGCGATCCGCGCGGAGCGAGCGCAGCGAGCGGAGCAATTGAACAGGAGGCAGCTGATCAATCCCTACGGTGAACGCCTCGAGGCACTGATAACCGAACGCGGCCCGCTCTGCGTGGGCATAGATCCCCACCCCGGCATGCTGGCCTCCTGGGGCCTTCCGTCGGATGCCAAGGGCCTGGAGCAGTGTGCGCGCGGCATGATTGACGCGCTCGGCTCGATCGTGCCGGCCTTCAAACCCCAGTCGGCATTCTTCGAGGCATACGGCGCGGCCGGCATTGCCGTCCTGGAACAGACGTTGGCCGACATCAAGGCTGCGGGCGCGCTCTGCATACTGGATGTGAAACGAGGCGACATCGGCTCCACCATGGACGCGTACGCGGCGGCCTATCTCAGTGATGGCTCACCGCTTGCCGCAGACGCCATCACGCTCAGCCCATACCTCGGCTTCGCCACCTTGGATCGAGCAATCGAGCTGGCCAATCAGGCCGGTCGTGGGATCTATGTTCTCGCTCTGACCAGCAACCCTGAAGGTCCGCAGATCCAGCACGCTCGTACGGCCGATGGGCGCACCGTCGGCCAATTCATCGTCGATGAGGCGGCTCGCCGCAATGCAGTTCGTTCCCAGCAAGCAACGGCTCTCGGGCCAGTCGGAATCGTGGTCGGCGCGACCATTGGGCAGACCGGCACCGACTTCTCGGCCCTCAACGGGTCAATCCTCTCCCCAGGGATAGGTGCCCAGGGTGGTAGGGCCGCTGATCTACCAGCGGTTTTCAGAGAGGCGACCCGATTCGTGCTCCCATCCAGTAGTCGCGAGGTCATGTCGGCCGGGCCGACATCAGCGGCACTGCAGCGCGCCGCGACACAGGTACTGGGTGAGATGAAAGCTGCCCTCGGGTTGAGGTAGGTTCTCAAGTCTCCGAGGACGCAGATGAGGACGCAAGCTGTGACGATACCCCCGCTGAGCGACGAGCAGCGTCAGCAGGCCCGACATGCAGCGACCGAGGCTCGACGCCGCCGCGCCGAGATCAAGCAGGCTCTCCGCTCCGGCGAACGCAGCCTCGCGCAGGTGCTAGATCTCGCCGAGGCCGACGACGTTATAGCCCATGCCAAGGTCATCGATGTGCTGAAAGCCCTACCTCGAGTGGGCGCGGTGCGTGCCAGCAAAGTGATGGAACGGCTCGACATCGCGGCTAATCGCAGGCTGCGAGGCCTCGGCAAGCATCAGACCGCAGCGCTGATCGCCGAATTCTCCGACCGATCTACGCCACCGCCTACGCAACAGTCGTGACGCGGGCACGTCTCACAGTGCTCTCCGGACCCACTGCGGTGGGCAAGGGAACCGTCGTCACCCGCCTTATCCAGGAACATCCAGAAATCTTCGTTTCGGTTTCGGTCACCACCCGCCCGCCACGTCCAGCTGAGGTGGATGGCGTGCACTACCACTTCATGTCAGAGGCCGAGTTCGATGCGCTAATCGCCGAAGGTGCGCTGCTCGAATGGGCGACAGTGCACGGCGTGTACCGGTACGGCACACCCCGCGGACCGGTTCAGCAAGCATTAGACGAGGGCCGTCCAGCCTTGCTGGAGATCGATTTGCAGGGCGCGCGGCAGGTCAAGGCGAACTGCCCTGAGGCCCGGTTCGTCTTTTTGACGCCTCCGTCGTGGGAGGAGCTGGTACGCCGACTCGTGGGGCGCGGCACTGAGTCGGTAGTGCAACAGCAGCGGCGGCTGGAGACGGCGCGAGCAGAGCTGGCCGCGCAAACAGAGTTCGACTATGTGGTCGTCAACCGCGAAATCGGCCAGGCGGTTGAAGACTTGGTAACCTTGGTCCGTCTGTAGCCGTACAGCGCGCTTTGGTGTGTGCTAGTTGCGGCTAGCCTGTTCACCCAACCGAAGGTTCATACGTGTCTGGAAATCGTGCAATTGCGGAAGGCATCACCAATCCTCCGATCGATGAGCTCCTGAAGCAATCAGATTCCAAGTACAAGTTGGTTTTGTTCGCAGCCAAGCGCGCGCGACAGATCAACGCCTATTACTCCCAGCTTGGCGAGGGCTTGCTCGATCACGTCGGCCCGCTGGTCGAGACTACTGTTCAGGAGAAGCCTCTTTCGATTGCCTTGCGCGAGGTCAATGAGGGCAAGCTGAGCTGCGTCGACATCGACCCCGAAGCGGTGGACGAGGACACCGACTCGAGTTTCGAGCCTGCCTGACCAACCGCTGCCAGTAACCGATAGGAGGCCGTGCTGAGTCGCATCGTCCTCGGGGTGTCTGGTGGTATTGCCGCGTACAAGGCTTGCGAACTATTGCGCCGGCTGCAAAGCGTCGGCCACGAAGTCACTGTGGTGCCGACTGCAGCGGCCCTGGAATTTGTTGGCGTCAGTACCTGGGCAGCATTGTCTGGCCGGCCCGTCCATACCTCGGTATTCGACGATGCGCATCTGGTACCGCACGTCAAGATCGGCCAAGAAGTCGATCTTGTCTTCGTTGCGCCGGCGACGGCCGACGTGCTTGCCCGCGCTGCGACCGGGCGTGCCGATGACCTGCTGACCAATGTGTTACTCACCGCGCACTGCCCGGTGATCTTTGCCCCCGCTATGCATACCGAAATGTGGCTACACGCAGCCACCCAGGCCAACGTGGACACGCTTCGCAGTAGAGGTGCCGTCGTGGTACGGCCCGACGTCGGGCGCCTTACCGGACCAGACGCCGGAGTCGGACGGCTGCCGGATCCCGCAGAACTCTTTGCTGTTGCGGTCGCAGTGCTAGCTGATCCAGACATCGCCGTACGGGCTGCCGGTCAGGACATGGCAGGGCTGAAGGTTGTCGTCAGCGCCGGTGGCACCCGGGAGCGGCTGGATCCGGTGCGCTTCATCGGCAATTCGTCTTCCGGTCTGATGGGTTGGGCGATCGCTCGTGCCGCCGTGCTTCGTGGCGCCGATGTGCGGCTGGTCGCAGCCAATGTCGGTATGCCCGCGCCACCGGGCACCGAGGTCGAGGCGGTGAGCTCAACTGCTGATCTTGCGCAGGCCATGGCGGTGGCTGCCAAGGACGCCGACATCGCAATCATGGCGGCAGCACCAGCGGACTTCACACCCGCTACCACCAGCGATACCAAGATCAAGAAATCGGCGGACGGCGGCCTGGAGCTGACGTTGGTGCAGACCGTCGACGTGCTCGCCAGCCTGGTAGCAGCTCGGACAGACGCGCGCCAGGTGCTGGTGGGATTTGCGGCTGAAACGCCCGGCGGGGGACAGACGTTGATCGATTTGGGCCGTGCCAAGCTTGCGCGCAAGGGTTGCGACCTGCTGGTCCTTAACGAGGTCGGGCCGAATCTCGTGTTCGGTCAGCCAGACAACAAGATCATCCTGCTGACTCCGGAGGGAGCAACCGGACCAATTGCGGGAAGCAAAGACACCCTCGCGCATCAGATTTGGGACGAAGCGCTTTCGCTCCGGGCACGCCGGTAGGTTCGGGGGACATGGCACGCAGACTGTTCACTTCGGAGTCGGTGACGGAGGGGCACCCGGACAAGATCGCTGACCAGATCAGCGACTCCGTGCTCGACGAGTTGCTGCGCCAGGATCCGAATAGCCGGGTAGCGGTGGAATGTCTGGTGACGACTGGCCTAGTCGTGGTGGCCGGCGAGGTAACCACGGAGTCCTACGTGGAGATTCCGCGGGTGGTTCGGGAGCGAATCATCGACATTGGCTACGACTCCTCGACCAAGGGCTTCGACGGTGGCTCTTGTGGTGTCACGATCGCCATTGGGCAGCAGTCACCTGACATTGCGCAAGGCGTCGATATGGCGTTTGAGAGCCGGACCGGCGAGGCCACCGATGTGCTTGATCTGCAAGGTGCCGGTGATCAAGGTCTGATGTTCGGCTACGCGTGCAGCGAGACGCCGTCGCTGATGCCGCTGCCGATCGACATCGCGCATCGACTTGCCGAGCAGCTCGCCACAGTACGCAAGGACGGCACCATGCCGTACCTGCGCCCGGACGGCAAGACCCAGGTAACCGTGGAATACGACGGCGATCGACCCTTGCGGATCGACACGATCGTCTTGTCAAGCCAGCATGCCGCCGACATCGACCTGGAGGCGCTGCTGGCTCCTGACGTTCGCAAGCACGTCGTCGATCCCGTTCTTGAGCGCTATAACGTCGACATCCAGGACTACCGGCTGCTGGTGAATCCGACGGGACGGTTCGAGATCGGCGGCCCGATGGGTGACGCTGGCCTCACTGGTCGCAAGATCATCGTCGACAGCTACGGCGGAATGGCGCGACACGGAGGCGGTGCCTTCTCCGGGAAAGACCCGTCGAAGGTGGACCGGTCGGGCGCATACGCGATGCGCTGGGTGGCCAAGAATGTGGTGGCGGCAGGCCTCGCCGGTCGCTGCGAGGTCCAGGTGGCGTACGCCATCGGCAAGTCACATCCGGTCGGCTTCTATGTGGAGACCTTTGGCACCGAGCACGTACCTGTGGACCAAATCCAGCAAGCGGTGCTCGAGGTATTTGATCTACGTCCAGCGGCGATTATCCGCGATCTTGATCTCAAGCAACCGGTCTACGCCCAAGTAGCGGCGTACGGACACTTCGGCCGGGAGCTGCCGGGCGTTAGCTGGGAGAGCGTCGACCGCGCCGGTGCGCTCGCTGCGGCGGTTCGCGGCTGAGTCTCTCTGAGCACCCGACTGTCAGTGCTCGGTGCCTATCATCTGGTGTGCCCGAACTGAGCCAGCCTGAACTCCCGGTTGCCAGGGTGGCTGTTGACATTTCGCTCAGCCATCTGGACCGGCCGTTCGACTATGCGGTGACGGCCGAGCAGGATGCGGAGGCGGTGCCGGGGGCTCGGGTGCGGGTACGGTTCGCGGGACGTCTCCGCGACGGGCTCATCCTTGATCGAGCCGCGGTGGCCGATCATGAAGGAGCCTTGACTCCGCTTCACAAGATCATCTCCAGTGAACCAGTCCTTACTGCTGAAATCGCGACATTGATCAGGAAAGTTGCTGATCACTACGCCGGAACATTCGCCGACGTGATGCGGCTGGCGGTGCCACCGCGGCACGCCGCAACAGAGCAGGCAGAACGGGGCAAGTTTCGACATTCCCTTCCAGATGATCATCCGGCAGGACCGCTGCCGGACTATCCCACTGGTCCGGAGTTCTTGGCGGCGCTTCGCGCTGGGCGAAGTCCTCGGGCCACCTGGCAAGTGACTCCCAGTGCAGCGCCCAGTGGTGACTGGACTCTTGGCCTCGCTAGCGCCGCACGGGCCTGCGCCGACAGCGGCCGCGGCGCGGTGATCATCGTGCCGGACCAGACTGATCTTGATCGACTCACCGAGGCCTGTATCCAGACCCTCGGCGCTGGCGGCTTCGCTGTGCTGGTGGCCGAAGCCGGACCCGCTGCCCGCTATCGCTCATTCCTGGCGGCGCTGCGTGGAGAAGTCCGTGTCGTGATCGGCAATCGCGCCGCTGCGTACGCACCGGTCCATGACCTTGGGCTGGTAGCGCTCTGGGACGACGGCGATGATTTGCTCGCCGAGCAGCGTGCTCCGTATCCACACGCGCGGGAGGTGCTCGCCATGCGCGCCGCCGATGCTCAAGCTGGCGTGCTGTTTGCCAGCTACGCCAGAACCGCGGAGCTGCAACGCTGGCTGGAGCGTGGCTGGCTGCGCGAGCTCGCCGAAGATCGGGTCGCGGTACGCCATGCGGCGCCACGAGTAAAGGTGACGGCCGACACGGATTATGCATTGCAGCGAGACCCGGCAGCTCGTGCCGCGCGGCTGCCGCATGAGGTGTTCGAGATGATGCGTGCAGCGCTGCCGCAGGGCCCGGTGCTGGTCCAGGTGCCTCGCGCGGGGTACCTGGTGGCCCTGGTCTGTCAGGACTGCCGCGAGCCAATGCGATGCGGCTTTTGCGGCGGTCCTACCAGGGCGCAGGCCGCAGGACTTGCCGAGGTAGCGACTGTCCGTACCAGCTGTGCCTGGTGTGGCAGACCCCAAGTGGACTGGAGCTGCCCGATCTGCGGCTCGCACCGCGTGCGGGCGCCCATTGTGGGAGCCGAGCGGACAGCTGAGGAATTGGGCAAGGCATTTCCGCAGACACCGGTGAGGCACTCGGTTGGCGGCAAGCGGATTGCAGGCGTGGCAGACCACTCCGCGATCGTGGTGGCGACGCCCGGTGCCGAGCCGGCGGCCATCGAGGGATATGCCGGCGCTGTGTTGCTGGACACCTCATTGTTGCTGCTGCGCCAAGATCTCCGAGCTGCCGAGGAGGCGCTACGTCGCTGGCTCAATGTCGTCGCACTTGTCAGGAGCGGAGCAGATGGTGGATCTGTCATTGCGGTAGGGGAGAGCTCGGGCCGAGCATTGCAGGCTCTGGTCCGCGTTGATCCCGGCGGATTCGCCGCGCGTGAGCTGCAGGAACGAACCGCCGCGCACTTTCCACCGGCGGTCACGTTGATCACGGTCGAGGGTCCTCAGGAGGCACTTGCAGAGTTCGTCTCGCTGGTCCAGCCTCCGGAGCATGCTGAGCTGCTCGGTCCGGTCGAGCCGGACGTGTGGCGACCTCCCACCGACGGCGATCAGGGACCGCTGCAGCGTCTGACGCTGCGTGCGCCGCTGAGTGAAGGCCCCAAGCTGGTGCAGGCCACCAAGGAGGCAGGCGCGATCCGAAGCGCGCGGAAGAGCAGCGGATCACTTCGGATCAAGGTGAATCCTGTCGACCTAAGCTGACGAGGGCAGGCAGCAAAGGAGCGCCAGATGAGTGTGCGTGAAGGTTTCCGCCCCCTTGAGTCCGGAATGCATACCGACTTCCGGGAAGCGATGAGTTATGCCGACTACCTGGACCTGGACACGTTGCTGGCGGCGCAGCACCCGAGAAGTGATCCGCCGCATCACGATGAATTGCTCTTCATCGTGCAGCATCAGACGACCGAGCTGTGGCTCAAGCTGATCCTTCATGAACTACGCGCCGTACGTTCCTACTTCGACGCCGACCTGGTGCACCACGCGTTGAAGAGCCTTGCGCGGGTCAAACACATTCAGCGCACGCTCATTGAGCAATGGTCGGTGCTGGCGACACTGACCCCGAACGAGTATGCAGAGTTTCGCGGCACGCTGGGCTCGGCCTCGGGCTTTCAGTCGACGCAGTACCGTGCGGTCGAATTCATCCTGGGCAACAAGAACGAGCACATGCTGACGGTTTTCGGCTCCCATCAGACGGCTTCGGCCATGCTCTCGGATCTGATGGATGAGCCGTCGGTCTACGAGGCCTTTCTGCGTTTTCTGGCCCGCCGTGGATTGGAGATTCCTCGCGAGGTGCTGCAACGTGATGTGCGGCAGCCCTGGGTCATGCAGCCCGCCTTGATCCCGGTCTTCCGGTCCATCTATGACGCTGTCGATCGCGCCTATGACCTTTACGAGGCATGTGAGTCGCTTGTTGATGTTGAGGACAACTTCCAGTTCTGGCGATTCCGTCACCTGCGGGTCGTGCAGCGCACCATCGGCTTCAAGACGGGCACGGGCGGCTCGTCTGGGGTGCGCTTTCTGCAAAAGGCACTCGAGCTGACGTTCTTCCCCGAGCTCTATGCGGTCCGGACCGAGATCGGCAGGTAACCATGCGGTTTGCCGTTGACGATCTTTGGATCGGCCATCGACTCGGACCGGCAGTCCTGGATGAGGTTGACGGTGAGCTGCGTCCGGTGGCCTTCGGGAGCGCGGCGGTGCAGCAGGCCCGCGTACCGAAGCTTCCTGGTGCAGTGATGTCCGGTCTTGTCGACCGGCACGTCCACCTCGGGCTGGTCGATGCCGCCGCGTTGGCCGATACCGCGGTTGTCGAGGTACACGATCTTGGGTGGGTGCCGAGCATTGCACGCGGCTGGAAGAGCCATCCGCCAACTGGTGGCGTGATCAAGATCGCTGGGCCGTTCCTGACCGCCATAGGCGGGTACCCGAGCGATCGGGTTTGGGCTCCTCAGGACTCGGTGCGTGAACTATCCGGACCGGCGGACGGCGTACGAGCGGTTCATGAGGCTGCCGCATACGGGCACGACATCGTGAAACTGGTGTTGCATAGCGGTGGCCACTTGCTCGACGACGCAACACTGCTTGCGGTGGTCCATACCGCACACCAGCAGGGGCTTCCCGTTGGCGTACACGCCGAGGGTCGGGACCAGGCCCGCCGGGCCTTTGAGGCGGGGGCGGACGTCTTGGTCCACGTACCGTGGACTGAGTCGCTGGGCAGCGACCTGCTCAGAGCAATGACCGGCACCATGAGATGGATCTCAACGTTTGCCATCCACCGTGGTCCGGAGTTGGAGCGGGCGCTGGACAATGCCCGTCGATTTCTGCGATTGGGTGGGCGGCTCGAGTACGGCACAGACATGGGGAATGGCCCAACGCCGGCTGGGCCGCGGGCGGAAGAGATCAGCGCATTGGGTCAGGCCGGCCTGAGTGGTGATGCCCTCCTTCTGTCGCTGACCGGTCCGACAGGCGATCACTTGCTCCTTGACCGTGCCGTCTACGCCCCGTTTGCCTTGCCAGACACCGCTGCTGACATCGGGGGCTGGATGAACCAAGCGCACCGGCTAACCGGCGTGCTTTCCGAAGCTGCCATCGCATGACTGTCACTGCTCTTGTCGATCAAGCTACAGCGCTTGACGCTGCCGACCCGCTGGCGCACTTCCGTGATCAGTTCATCGGCTCAGACGATCCCAGGATCATCGCCTACCTCGATGGCAATTCTCTCGGTCGTCCACTGAAAGCGACGCGTGATCGAATCAGCCGCTTTGTTGAGGACATCTGGGGCAGCCGGCTTATCCGCGCCTGGGATGAAGGCTGGATGGAGGATCCGGTACGCATCGGGAACGACATTGGGCGTGTCGTGTTAGGCGCCGCACCAGGTCAGACTGTGGTGGGGGATTCGACCAGCGTGATGCTCTACAAATGGATCCGCGCTGCGCTAGGGCGCCAGCCCGAGCGGGACGAGATCATCGCCGATGTCGGCAACTTTCCAACTGACCGGTTTGTTCTAGAAGGGATTGCAGCCGAGCTCGGCATGCGCCTGACCTGGCTCGAGTCGGACCGGACGCGCGGCGTCACTGTTGATCAGGTAGCGGAGGTGATCAGTTCGCACACCGCCCTGATCTTGCTCAGTGACGTGGCCTATCGGTCTGGGTATCTGGCCGATGTTGCCGCCATCACCGCCCTTGCTCATGATCATGATGCGCTCATGCTCTGGGATCTGTGTAACTCGGCAGGTGTGATTCCGCGCCGGCTCGACGACTGGCAGGTGGACCTGGCCGTCGGGTGCACCTATAAGTACCTCAACGGTGGACCTGGCTCACCTGCCTTCGGCTATGTCCGTGCTGATCTTCAGAATCATCTTCGGCAGCCAATCCAAGGCTGGATGGGATCGTCTGATCCCTTCACGATGGCCAAGCACTACACACCATCCGACGGCATTCGTCGCTTTCTGAGCGGCACGCCGTCGATCATCGGCATGTTGGCGATGCAGGACATGCTGGCGCTCATCGAGCAAGCGGGCCTGGATGCGATACGCGCTAAGTCCATTGCCCTTACTGAGTTTGCGATCGAGGTGTCGGACGAGCTGCTCAGTTCGCTCGGCGTACAGCTTGCGTCGCCTCGGGACCCGGCGCGGCGGGGTAGTCACGTCACACTGGAGCATGCGGAGTTCGGAGCCGCCACGGCGCGTCTCTGGAAGATGGGTGTGATT
>DATLQC010000206.1:0-17796 GCA_035535395.1 Propionibacteriaceae bacterium
CGCGGCATCTTCGCGTGCTTGGTCTTGTAGCGATTCGCGGACCACAGGATGAGCCCTAATACGATGAAACCCACTGCAAAGGCAGCGATCCAAGAACCGATCCAGAGACTTAGAATGTGCTCGCCTCGGTCGCCGGCTGGCGGTGGAAAGCCCAGCCGCTTGATCTGAGCAACCAACTCCTGAGAGCAGCCGGTGAGGAACAGCAGGCTGAGTATCGACAGACCCAGCAGGGCCGAGCGAAGACGGCTCCGTGACCCGACGCCGGGCCGTGGCAGTGTCACCTTCTCCGGAGCGGGCCGTTCAGTCCTGCCACCCACGTTGCGCCTTTCGTCAGATCGGTACACATCGTCCGAATCGTGCCCGCCCACGTTGGGACGGCCACCCTTCTTTGGTGTTCACCCTAACGTAGGAAGACGCTGTGTTCACCGGTGCGGGGGTTGCGTTTTTGGCGGTTCCTGCAACGCCTTGGCAACGCCCTTCTCCCCTAGTCCGAGCACTGCTCCCACAGCCGATCCAAGCGCTACCTTCGAGGGGTGACGGATCCGGTTCCCGAAGTCTTTTTGGATAGCTCATCGGGCGAACCAATGCTCCCGGCAGCCCGCCAGGCGTGGCTTGTCGCACAGGAGGCCGGATGGGGTGATCCAGCCCGACTCCACCGTCCCGGTCGGCTTGCCGCTCAGGCCTTGGACCAAGCTCGGGAGGGGGTTGCCGCGGCTGTTGGAGCACGACCGGATGAAGTGATCTTCACGGCGTCCGCGGCACATTCACAGCACGCTGCTGTCGCCGGGCTGGCACTGGGCCGGCGTCGCATCGGATCGCGGATCGTCACGACGGCAATCGACCACTCCTCCACACTCGCAGCCGCCGCGGCGGCTGGCTCTCACACGGCTGTCGAAGTTGATCATGAAGGGCACGTCGACCTCGGCCGTTGGTCTGCCGCAGTAGGTACTTCAGGCACAGCGGCGGCATGTATCCAAGTGGCCAACCACGAGGTCGGCACGCTGCAGCCGTATGCCGAAGCTTCGGAGATCTGTCTGCATGCTGCGGTACCGCTCATTTTGGATGCCACAAGTGCGCTCGGTCGTATTGAGCTGGCCGAGAGTGGATGGTCAGTGCTGACCGCTTGGGCAGGTGCATTTGGCGGCCCAGCGTCGGTTGGAATTTTGGTGATCAAGAAGAGTACGCGCTGGCGGGCGCCCTACCCGGTTGATGACTATCAGGGTGGTCGCTGGCCGGGAGCGCCCGACGTACCGGCCATCTATGCAGCTGCCGTCGCGCTGGACTATTGGCTGCAGTACGGCCGTGCGGTCGGTGAGCGGCAGCACGACCTTATTGATCAGCTGCGCGCCGGGATCCTGGAGCGAGTGCCCGATGTCGACGTGACCGGCGATCCGGTACGCCGCGTTCCGCACTTGCTGACGTTCTCGGTGCTTTATGTCGACGGCGAGACACTCACCTTGGAGTTGGATAAGGCGGGTTTCGCGGTGGCGAGCGGGTCGGCGTGCAGTGCCAGCAGCGAACATCCGTCGCATGTGCTGGCAGCCATGGGAGCCTTGACCCACGGCAACGTGCGGATCGGCCTCACCTGGACGACAACGGCTACAGAAATCGATCGATTTCTCGACGTACTGCCGCCGATTGTGACCGAAATCCGGGCGACAGTGGGCGCATCGTGAACGAGGCGGTGTCACCTTTCAAAGGATTGTCGCTGGACTGTCGCGGAATGAAATGTCCACGACCGATCATCGAGATAGCACGCCACATCGCTGAGGTGCGCATCGGCGCCGCCGTCGAGTTGCTCGCCGACGACCCTGCAGCTGGTCCAGATCTTGCCGCCTGGTGCCGAATGCGTGGTCAAACGCTTATCGCAGCTGATCCACCGCGTTTTCTTGTCCGGCGCGAGTCTTGAACAGCAAAACTCCCTGCCGGGCCGGCAGGGAGTTCGCAGGCTAAATCAGTGGAAGCTGTCGCCGCAAGCGCACGAGCCGGTGGCGTTGGGATTGTCGATAGTGAAGCCCTGCTTCTCAATGGTGTCGACAAAGTCGATGGTCGCGCCCATCAAGTACGGCGCGCTCATCCGATCGGTGACGACGTCGACGCCGCCGAAGACCTTGACGACGTCGCCTTCGAAGTTGCGATCGTCGAAGAAAAGCTGGTAGCGCAACCCAGAGCAGCCGCCCGGCTGCACGGCCACGCGAAGCGCAAGATCCTCGCGGCCTTCAGTTTCCAGGAGCGACTTGACCTTGGCTGCTGCCACGTCGGTCAAGTTGATGCCCTCAGTTATGGCAGGGCTGTCGAAGGTCTGTTCGGTTGCCGTCATGGATGTCATTCTAAGGCGGCGCGAGGAACCCTCCAAGCCGATGGGACGTGTGCCGCGTCACCAAGTCCAGGATCGGGCGACCCTTTGCGCGATAGCAGCGAGCTCGGCCTCGTTGACGTTGCCCTGCGGATCATCGAGTACAGACTCACGCACGGCGTACGCCGCTTCGATGCCCATAGTGCGCATTTCACGTGAGCCGATGATCACCTCGCCGGCGATAACAATGCACGGGCTCAAGACAGTCGAGGCAGCCTCCGCCATGGCGGCCACCACGCCGCCACCCCGGCTCGCGAAGTCGAAAACTGAGCAGCCCGTCACGACAAGATCCACCACGCGCAGCGCAGTCTTGCCTTTGGGTGAGGAGAGCGCGATAGCCGAGCCCGTGGTCAGCCGCCCGCCGAGTGCAAGGACCGCGAAGCCGAGGCCGCCGCAGGCTCCCGCGCCGGGCGCACCGGAGTGTGCGCCAGAAGCATGCTCGGCAAACGTCTCCAGTGTGGCGTCGGTGCGAAGCATCGACTCTGGTTCCACGCCCGCTTCCCGACCAGCACGCGTGGTAATGCCACGCAAGCCAAGCAGCGATTGATCAAGCTGGGCAGCGGGCACCACCCCGACCAGCTCGGTCTCACCCAGCAGCCCGCGAGCCGGTGCAAGATCAAGCTGGCTGAGTCCACTGAGCCCCTCAATACCTTGATCGAGGGGACGATCTGCATCGGCGCCTAGGGCGGCGAGCATGCCGGCACCGGCATCGTGGACCCAGAGGCCGGCCAGGTCGACCAGGATCCGATGTAGTGGTTCGCTGCCGATCACTGCCGCAATGGCCTCACCGATTGGGCGAGATGATTCCCGATACGGAATACCAACCCCCCGACCGGATCCCAGAACCTGAACAACCGCACTGTCCGCTCCCCTGCCAGTGGTGACGATCACGCCATCGACCACACGGGTCGAGACGCTGATACCGAGCAGGTCGGTGTACGCAGTGACAAAGCCGGCGCCGGCCTCTCCGATCGGCAATATCGATACCTCGGCGCCCGGTCGCCAACCAGAGGCGATGGCCTCAGCAGCCTGTCGGGAAGACATCGCGCCAATCGAATCGGTTGCGACCAGGATCCGCACGCGTAAGTTCTCCTTCCCGTCAGCGGCTGCCATCGTAGAGACCTGAGCCACGATGTTTCCGCCGTTGTGAGCGTTCGGCCGCTGTGTGGGCACTAGGTACATTTGGTGCGTGGCCAGCACCCCTCCTTCGACCGCGCCCAAGTCCGGGACACCGCTGTCGCTGTTCGTTCTGGGCCGGGAGTCTGACCCGCGCTCTGAGCGGGGTGTCGAGTGCCCGGGCGACCTGCCGCCGGCTTCCGACCCAACTCTGGTGGAGCGCGCCAGACGAGCCAAGGCCGCCCTCGGGGAGCGGCTCTTCATACTTGGTCACCACTACCAGCGCGACGAGGTGATCCAGTTCGCCGATGTCACCGGCGACTCGTTCAAGCTCGCCCGGGACGCTGCAGCTCGGCCGCACGCTGAGTTCATCGTGTTCTGCGGCGTGCACTTTATGGCTGAGTCGGCCGACATCCTGACCTCGCCTGAGCAGAAGGTGATCTTGCCTGACCTGGCGGCAGGATGCTCGATGGCCGATATGGCGCGGCTCGCACAGGTCGAGGACGCCTGGGACGTGCTGGCGGACGCTGGGGTCGCAGATGTCACCGTGCCGGTGACCTACATGAACTCCTCAGCCGATATCAAGGCCTTTTGTGGCAAGCACGACGGTGTTGTTTGTACGTCGTCAAACGCCAAGTCGGTACTCCAGTGGGCCCTTAAGCGCGGCGAGAAGGTGCTGTTCCTGCCCGATCAGCATCTCGGTCGCAACACCGCGGTGCTCCAGATGGGCATGAGCCTGGACGATTGCGTGGTCTACGACCCCCACCAGTACAACGGTGGCCTCACCCCGGGCGAAGTGCAAGCCGCCACGATGATCTTGTGGAAAGGCCATTGCTCGGTGCATGGACGGTTCACCCATCAAGCCGTCGACGAGGTGCGGGCACGGATCCCCGGTGTCAATGTGCTGGTGCATCCAGAGTGCCAGCATGAGGTCGTCTTGAAGTCGGATTTGATCGGCTCCACAGAGTTCATCATCAAGACCATCCAGCGGGCAGAGTCTGGGTCGAAGTGGGCTATCGGCACCGAGCTCAACCTGGTCAAGCGCCTCGCTCATGATCATCCCGACAAGGAGATCGTTTTTCTGGAGCAACACGTCTGTTACTGCGCCACGATGAATCGGATCGACTTGCCGCATCTCGTTTGGGCCCTGGAGAACCTGGCGCAGGGCCATGTCGTCAACCAGATCACAGTCGATCCGGAGACTGAGCGCTACGCCAAGGCCGCGTTGCAGAGGATGCTTGATCTGCCAGGCGAAACCGCCAGAGATTGACAGCCCATAGCCGATGAGTTGAGGCCTCCGACGAGGTCTATTTAGCATGTCCGAGTTCAAAACTCTTCTTAAAGATCTTGTCCTGGTCGAGTCTCCACGTTGGCACCACGACCGACTGATCTTCTCCGATTGGGGCGCCGGTGAGGTGCTCGCGGTTGATCTCGACGGCAGGCGCGAGCTCGTCACTCGCATCGACGCGATGCCGTTCTGTCTTGATCGGCTGCCTGATGGACAATTGCTGATCGTCGCCGGACAGCAGCTGCTGGTCCGCGGATCCGACGGCACCCTGACCACGTACGCCGAACTCGGAGCCGTCTCCACCAAACCATGGAACGACATCGTGACCGACGGCCGGGGCAACACCTACGTGAACAACATCGGATTCGACTTTCCCGACGCTGAGTTCACCCCTGGGCTCATCGCCCTGATCAGCCAGGACGGAAGAGCTCGGCAGGTTGCCGACGGTTTGGCGTTTCCGAACGGCATGGCTGTCACCCCAGACAACTCGACCTTGATCGTCGCCGAGTCCTATGGCGGTGTGCTGACCGCGTACGACATCGCTCCCGATGGTGATCTTGGCAATCGTCGGGTGTGGGCAGAGCTCCAAGGTGCCGCGCCCGACGGCATCTGTATCGACGCCGAGGGCGCTGTCTGGTTTGCCGAAGTTCCGGGGCGCCGCTGTGTTCGGGTTCGTGAAGGTGGAGAGGTCTTGCAAACGATCACGTCAGAGCTTGGCTGCTTCGCCTGCATACTGGGCGGCGCCGAGGGAACGACCCTGTTCATGACCGCGGCGGCTTGGCCGGATGCAATGACACCTGGCTCGCGTACAGGTCAGATCCTCACCGCGGAGGTTTCAGTCCCTCGGGCGGGCTGGCCCGGCTAAGGCGCAGTTACGCCAGGAATCAGTCCCTCTTCGGACTCGCTCAGCAGCTGTTGTACTTCTTCGAGCGTCGAGTCACCGGCTGGCAAGATCAAGTCCGAGTCCTCAAGTTCCTCGTCTGGCACCGGCGTTCCCGCTGTCCGGATCCGGTCCAGCAAAGTGTGCAGAGCGCTGGTCAGCCTATCTTGATCACCGGCTGCAACGGCTTGCTCAACCGCATCATCGAAGGAATTGAGCGCGCGCAGTGCGTCGTCGGAGAGCCGCCACTGACCCTCGTTGAGGATCCGAACGATCATCGCAGGTCACCCTGCGGCTGAGCTGGAGGCGCCTCCTGACCCTGGCTGGGAGGTGCCTGATACTCCTGCGGTTGCTGCGCGTCCAGGCTGGGCGGCTGTGCGGCCTGAGTCGGAGGCTGAGCCTGCGCCGGAGCTTGTTGACCCTCGATCGCCTGCGGCGCAGCCGAAGGACCGGCACCAACTGCTGCCTTCATCCGAGCGAGTTCGTTCTCCACGTCCGAGGTCGAGGCCAATTGTTCCAGCTCGAGTGTGATGTCGTCCTTGGCGGTTCCTGTGGGATCGTCCAGAGCACCACTGGCCAACAGCTCATCGATGGCACCGGCACGGGCCTGCATCTGTGCTGTTTTGTCTTCGGCCCGCTGAATCGCCAGGCCGACGTCGCCCATCTCCTCACTGATCCCAGAGAACGCCTCGTTAATGCGGGTCTGCGCCTCGGCGGCGGAGTACGTCGCCTTGATCGTCTCCTTCTTGGTTCGGAAGGCGTCCACCTTTGCCTGCAACCGCTGGCTGGCGCGGGTGAGCTTTTCCTCCTCCCCTTGCAGCTGTGCGTGTTGAACTTGGAGATCACTCAGCTGTTGCTGCAGACCGGACCGGCGCGTGAGGGCTTCGCGAGCTAGATCCTCCCGGCCGACTTCGAGCGCCTTCTGAGCCTGACTAGTCAGCTTGTCGGCCTGGGTATTCAGCTGGTTCGCCTGCAGCTCGATCCGCTTACGACTGGTAGCCACATCGGCGACGCCGCGACGCACCTTCTGCAGCAGCTCGAGCTGCCGCTGGTAGGAGTAATCGAGGGTTTGGCGCGGATCTTCCAGTTTGTCCAAGGCCTTATCGGTCTTAGCACGGAAGATCATCGAGATCCGCTGAAAAATGCCGGTCATGAGATGTCAGCTGGTCCTTCCAGACTCCGGTTTCACGGCCGGGGGCCGCTCGCAGGCTTCCACCGTATCTCTGCAGGAAAACCGAACCCAGCCAGGGATGAGAGTAGTTTCGTCTTTGGGGTGATCCCCTGAGACAATCCAGGGCCAGATCCGCCAACCCTTGCTCACCCAGCATAAGAATCCAGCACAGCACGAGAATCTACGAGAGGGACCGTGGCACTCTTCCGCCGCAATACCGAGGCCGCCGAGCCAGAGCAGCCGGCGACAACTATTGATCATGCTCCTACCGGTAAGAAGGACCGCCCAACGCCGACCCGTAAGGAAGCCGAGGCGGCGCGACGCCAGCGCGTGACTACAACGCTCAGCAAGAAAGAAGCGCGGGCCGCCGCCAGCCGCCACTCGCGAGCTGAGCGGATGAAAGCCATCAGCGCCCGAGAAGCCGCACCTGAGAAGGTGTTGATGCGTGACTACATTGACGCTCGCTTCAACCTGGGTGAGTTCTTGCTGCCCTCGGTCGTTGTGATCTTGGCGATCACAATTCTCGGCAGTTATTGGCAGGCAGTGACCTTGATCGCCACGCTAGCGATGTACCTGTTCATCTTCGGGGTCTTTGTTGATGGGTATCTGATGTGGAGGGGCTTCAAGAAGGTGCTGGCCGCCCGGCTGCCGAAGGCGTCACCAAAAGGTTTGCTGCTCTATGGAATGACCCGCAGCACCCAGATCCGGAGGTTTCGCTCCCCTGCTCCACGAATCAAGCGCGGAGACGCCTACTGAGGTGCATACTGAGCCGTGGGCACGTCTGGGGGGAAATGTCCATGGAATACAGGCATCTGGGAAACAGTGGCCTCAAGGTTTCGGCCATCAGCTATGGCAACTGGATTACACACGGTTCGCAGCTTGAGGTTGAGCAGGCAACTGCTTGCGTCCGAGCTGCGCTAGACATCGGTATCACCACATTCGATACCGCCGACGTGTACGCCAGTGGGCGGGCGGAGAGCATCCTTGGCAAGGCCTTAAAGGGCGAACATCGCGACGAGCTGGAGATCTTTACCAAGGTCTACTTTCCAACCGGCCCCGGCGCCAATCACACGGGACTATCCCGTAAGCACATTCACGAGGCGATCAATGCCTCATTGCGCCGGCTCAAGACCGACTATGTCGATCTCTATCAAGCGCATCGCTACGACTACTCGACGCCCCTGATCGAGACCATGCAGGCCTTCGCCGACGTCGTGCGAGCTGGCAAGGCTCTGTATATCGGCGTCAGTGAGTGGACGGCCGCTCAGATACGCGAGGCGCATGCGCTGGCAGTGAAGCTCGGCATCTCGCTTGTCTCCAATCAGCCGCGTTACAACGCCCTCTATCGCATCATCGAGGCCGATGTGATACCGACCTGCCAGGAGCTCGGCGTCAGCCAGGTTGTCTTCTCTCCGATGGAGCAGGGGATCCTGAGTGGCAAGTACCGACCTGGCGAGCCACCGCCGGAGCACTCGCGTGCCACGCATGAAAGCGAGGGAGCGCGGTTCATCCGCCGAGTACTCCACGATGACGTGCTCGACTGCGTGCAGCAGCTGGCACCGCTGGCTGAAGCGGAGGGGCTCACGATGGCTCAGCTTGCGCTGGCGTGGGTGCTGCAGAACGACAACGTCGCCAGCGCCATCACCGGCGCATCACGCCCGGAGCAGGTGAGGAGCAATGCGGCTGCCGCTGGGCGCAAGCTATCGCCGGAAACCATGGCCGGCATCGACAACGCACTTTGTAGTGTCATCGAGAGTGATGGCGCCATAGTGGGCTCTACCTCGCCTAGACAACGCTTGCGATGACACAGGGGTGATCCGATGAGCTGGCACTGGGTGCCCGACCACAAACCCGCGTCCAGCCGATCCAATCCAGATCTGCCATCGATCACCCGGACCTTCCAGACCCAGGGTGAGGCGGAGACCTGGCTAGGTGAGTTCTATCCGAGTTTGCTGGCTGCCGGCGTACGCACGGTCAACCTTTATGAGGCCGACCGGCTTGTGTACGGACCCATGTCGCTGGAGCCCGACGTCTAAGCACCGTGATTCTTGAGCGCCCGTTAAGGTCTGCTGGTGCCGACGCCTGACTACATTGCCGCCATCCGACGCGTGTACGGCCAAGGCAGGCTGTTGCTGCCCGGCGTGTCCGCCGTCGTGCTCCGCACTGATCTTGAGCCGGGCCGAGTGCATATCCTGCTGACGCGACGCAGCGACACCGGACGCTGGAGCCTGCCTGCAGGAATCGTGGAACCGTTCGAGCAGCCCGCCGCAGCAATCCTTCGGGAGCTGCTCGAAGAGACCCGCATCACGGCTGACGTGGAACGGCTTGCGCTGCTCCGGACCGACCCCGATGTCGTGTATCCCAACGGCGACAGGTGTCAGTTCGTCGCAATGTGCTTCCGGTGCCGCTACGTCTCTGGTGAGGCGCAGGTGGGAGACGAGGAGTCCACCGAGGTCGCCTGGTTCCCTGCCGATGACTTACCCAATGAGCTCACCGACATCCAAGTCCGCCGCATCCGCTGCGCCTTGGAAGATCGGGATGCCTGCGTTTTTGATCTTTAGAATCGATTTCGATGATCACGACTTAACACCGTGGCTCAGGTTTCGCGTACGCCAGGTGTTACGAATGGCGGCTTGGTGATCACGAAAGACTCCTGACGGTTCCTAATGTCCACCGTCACAACATCATCGTCATTCAGACCCGCCTCGATCAGGGCAAGGGCGATGCCGATCTTGAGCGTCGGCGAGAACGTCCCTGATGTCACCGCGCCGACCTCGTGATCATCCGGAGCCCGCACGATCATTCCCGGTCGCGGAATCCCTCGGCCGACGGCACGCAAGCCTCGCAACAAGCGCTGAGGGCCTGCTAGTTTCTCGGCACGGAGGGCGTCAGCTCCAAAAAAGCTCTGCTTCTTCCAGCCCACTGCCCAACCGAGACGGGCCTGCACCGGTGTGATCGCTGGTGAAATGTCTTGACCGTGCAGTGCGTAGCCCATCTCGGTACGCAGCGTGTCCCGGGCCCCCAGACCTGCAGGCTGCAGCCCATACGGCTCACCTGCGGCCAGCACGGCGTCCCACACCGCAACTGCCGCGTTGGCGGGAATCACCAGCTCATAGCCGCGCTCCCCCGTATAGCCGGTTCGGCAGACAGTCACCGGCGTCTCCTCGTACTGAGCGCCGACAAACGTCATGTAGTCGTGCCCAGTCGGTAAGCCAGCGGCTGACAAGACCTCATCGGAGAAGGTGCCCTGAATGGCCAGCACTGCAAAGTCGCGATGCCCGTTGGTGACTGCGACACCGGTAGGCGCAGCCTCGGTCAGCAACGCGACGACCTTCTCGCAATTTGCCGCATTGGGGATCAGGAAGACCTCATCAGGAGACTTGAGGTAGGCGATCATGTCGTCCACTACCCCGCCGTCCTCATTACAGAGCAACGTGTATTGCGCCTGACCTGTCTCGATCTTCCCGAGGTCGGCAGTCAGACACCGGTTGACGAAGTCGGCCGCGTCAGGGCCGGCCACAGTCACCTTGCCGAGATGGCTCACGTCGAAGATCCCGACCGCGTTGCGGACCGCCGCGTGCTCGGCCAGCACGCCAGCACCGGCGTACTCCAAGGGCATCGTCCATCCGCTGAATGCCGCAAACTTGGCGCCTGCGGCGACATGCCGTTCATGCAGCGGCGACTTCAGTAGCTCGCCGGTTTCGCCATTCTCCGCCACAGAAGGCTTCCTTTTCTTGGAAGTGCTGCTGACCAGAATCGAGTACGCCCTACGACGTGGGGCTAACCTGTTCAAGCCTCATTTGATCACGCCTACGAACCAAAGGATGCTGCCATCGTGCCCACCCGGATGCTGCCTTCCCTCGCTATCGCCAAAGCGATGCCGCGCAATGTCGATGTACTCGTGGTGGGTCTCAGCGACGCGGGGCTGCGAGACGTACCTGAGATAGTTGCTAAGGCCTTCACAAAACGCTTCGGACTGTCTGTGGGTGAAATGGCAACCTCGCTGGGCGCCAAGTCAAACGCGGACAGCAAGCGGACGCTTCCGGCGGCCGGCGATGGACCACGCATTGTGGTGGTAGGCATCGGCTCCCATCAGCCGAGTGCGGAGGACTTGCGCCGCGCGGCCGGAGTAGGCATACGCCATGCAGCCTCGCTGGCTGATGGTGGGAACCTGACCGTGGCGGTGTCCTTGGGCACCGTCGATTCAGATCAGCTGGCTGCGGTTGCGGAGGGTGCGCTGCTGGGCAGCTATCAGTATGAGCCGATCAGCGCTGCTCCGGACACCGACAGCAAGATCGCCGCCATCACCGTGGTTCACGCGAACCCGGTCAAGGACGCAGCTATCGCATCGGCCGCCGAGATCGTCGTGCAGGCCGTGTTGACGGTGCGCGAATGGGTCAACCTCCCAGCGAATCTGCTCTATCCGGAGTCTTTTGCCGAGCAGGCGCGAACCTTGGTACGCGACAGCAAGATCGCAGTCGACGTGCTGGATGAGACCGCGTTGAGCCGTGGAGGCTATGGCGGCTTGATGGCCGTCGGAGGTGGATCGTCGCGGCCTCCACGGTTAGTTCGCCTTAGCTACAGCCCCCGTGGAGCGAACTTTCATCTCGCTCTGGTGGGCAAGGGCATCACCTTCGATACCGGCGGCCTCAACCTCAAGCCGTCTGAGGGTATGTACACCATGAAATGCGACATGGCCGGCGCGGCAGTCGTGCTGGCGACGGTGCACGCCATTGCCCAGCTTGGCCTCAAGATCAAAGTGACGGCTTACGGTGCCCTCGCGGAGAACATGCCATCGGGTAGCGCCTATCGGCCCTCGGACGTACTGACGATCTATGGCGGCAAAACGGTCGAAAACGGCAACTCTGACGCCGAAGGGCGGCTTGTCATGGCTGACGCACTCGCTCGGGCGAATGAGGATCGTGCCGACATGGTGGTCGACGTCGCCACACTGACTGGCGCATGTGTCGTGGCCCTCGGTGAGCGTACGGCCGGCCTCATGGCATCGGACAGCGAGACAGCCGATCTGCTTCTCGATGCCGCTCAGGCCGCGGGCGAGGATTTCTGGCAGCTCCCAATTCCTAGCGAGATCCGCAGCAAACTCGACTCAAAGGTCGCCGACCTGCGTTCGACCGCGGGAGATCGCTGGGCTGGCGCTCTGGTTGCCGCCGCGTTTCTCCGGGAGTTCGTGGCCGATGGCATGCCATGGGCGCATCTCGACATTGCCGGCCCGGCGTTCTTCGATGGAAAGCCTTACGGCTATGTCGCCCCCGGCGGGACCGGCATCGGGGTACGCACGCTCATTGCTCTGGCCCGCGGGCTCGCAACCTGACACAAGGTCAGCTGCAAATGAGAACAGCCGTGCTGACAGCTGCCCCGGCACCGGGTCATCCCAATGAACCGCTCTGGGGCGACCCGACACCTCTGTCAGCACGGCTGGAGGTGTGAGACGCTGCCCCCCAAGCGGCTACCTTTGGGGGATTCGTCAGGTAACCCCACGTCGCCGACGTTTCACACGTTCATGGTTCGGAGAACCAAGGCCTGCTGGATTGGTTGCTTGTACGACTTCAGACGTTCTTATCTCAAAGCAGGTTCAACGCAGGTCCGGATGCTTCTTATTGCGAGTGTTGTAGTCGCGCATCCGCTGCGGATAGCCCACCACGGCTGCGTCGTACCCAGGAATCTGCAGAGACACGGCGAAGGCATGCGCCCATTCCGCCGACGGCACCACCCGTCGAGTCCATTCACCATCGAAGGCGACCAGCAGCAGGGTTGTCTGGGTTACCGCCGTCTGGGGCTCGATGAAAGCCTCGACCCCACGCCGAGTTCGAGCGAACTGAGTGAGGTGCGACGTGACGGCGTCGTCAACCCTGCGACTCTGCGAGGCATGCCCACGGCTCTTCTTAACCCGGCTCGCCGTCCGCCGGAACCAACTCATGCGCCAATTATGGCCGCTACCTTCCACAATCGCGGACGTTCGCGGGCTGAGAGGATGACGCCATGGCAGCTTCCTTCGATCTCGTCGTGCTCGGTGCAGGCAGCGGCGGCTACGCCTGCGCGTTGCGGGCCGCTGAACTCGGATTGACAGTCGGGCTAGCAGAGAAGGACAAGGTCGGCGGCACCTGCCTGCATCGCGGCTGCATTCCGACCAAGGCGATGTTGCACGCCGCGGAGGTCGCGGAGTCGGTACGCCTTGGAAGCCAGTTTGGCATTCATGCAGCAATCGACAAGATCGATCTCGCCGGTGTGGTCTCCTATGCCGACAGCGTCGTGGACCGCATCTACAAAGGTCTATCCGGCCTTGTCAGCTCCCGCGGCATCACGATCATTCACGGTGCCGGCCGGCTGAGGCTGCAGAACGGACGCCCCGCCGTTGCCGTTGACGATGAGACATACGAGGCGGCCAATCTGGTCTTGGCAACCGGGTCGTACTCTCGTTCCCTGCCAGGTCTGGATGTCGACGGCGTCAAGATTCTTACCAGCGAGCACGCACTCCGGCTTGATCGGCTTCCGGCCTCGGCGATCGTGCTCGGCGGCGGCGTGGTCGGCGTTGAGTTTGCGTCAGCCTGGCGGTCGTTCGGGGTGGAGATCACGGTTGTGGAAGCACTCCCCCGACTCGTGTCCGGTGAAGATCAAAGCGTTTCGACTGCACTCGAACGGGCCTTCAGCAAGCGCAAGATCAACGTGATCACGAACGCTGCGATGTCAGCGTGTCAACCGACAGAATCCGGCGTACGGCTGGAGCTTGCGAACGGGCAGCTACTCGAGGCAGAGATCATGTTGGTTGCGGTCGGCCGCGGGCCCCAAACCGCTGATCTCGGCTACCAGGAGGCCGGTGTTGATCTTGAGGATGGCTTCGTACGAGTCACCGAACGACTTGAGACATCGGTCCCAGGGGCGTATGCGCTCGGTGACGTGGTGCGTGGCCTGCAACTTGCGCATCGCGGTTTCGCGCAGGGCATCTTCGTAGCTGAGGAGATTGCCCATCGGAAGGGCATCCTGCAGCAGGCGCCGGTGCCTATCGTCGATGCGGATGTTCCACGCATCACCTACTGCGACCCAGAGATCGCATCTGTAGGGCTCACCGAAGAACAAGCGCGGTCGCGCTTTGGCGATGTGGAAACGCTGACCTATGACCTCACTGGTAACGGCAAGTCGCAGATTCTCAAGACTCGCGGCTTCGTCAAGCTGGTACGCCGGCCGAATGGTCCGGTGGTCGGCGTTCACATGATCGGTGCCCGGGTAAGCGAGCTTGCCGGCGAAGCCCAGTTGATCACGAATTGGGAGGCATTTCCTTCCGACGTCGCCGGCCTGATCCACGCCCATCCGACACAAAGCGAAGCCCTCGGCGAGGCGCATCTCGCGCTTGCTGGCAAGCCACTTCATACCCACGGCTGACGGGCTTGATTGCTCCGCTCGTTGACGCTCGCTATGCGCGGACTGCATTGTGCTGGCACCCCAGCGAGATGCTGAGGCTAGGCTGAGGCCCACCGGCACCGGAGATGCCCTATTGACATCCGGCGAGCCACACGAGCGAC
The DNA here is from genome assembly GCA_035535395.1 of Propionibacteriaceae bacterium. Taxonomy (GTDB): domain Bacteria; phylum Actinomycetota; class Actinomycetes; order Propionibacteriales; family Propionibacteriaceae; genus Microlunatus. Next base: position 14,350 of record DATLQC010000206.1, read on the forward strand.
ACAGGACAAACCGAGTACCAGCACCATAAAGGAGTCCTCAGCAGCCATGTCGACCTCCGTAACCCTGCCAGCACTGGGCGAGAGCGTCACCGAAGGAACCGTCAGCCGGTGGCTCAAGCAGGTGGGTGACACTGTCGAAGCCGATGAGCCGCTGCTGGAAGTGTCGACAGACAAGGTCGACACTGAGATTCCATCCCCTGCCTCGGGCGTGCTGTTGGAGATCAAGGCGCAGGAGGATGAGACCGTCGAGGTCGGCGCCGTACTCGCAGTGATCGGTGAGCCGAGCGAGGCTGACGGCGGCGGATCACCGGCGGCTGAGGCTCCGGCGGAGCAGGCGGCCGAGACCCCGCCCGAAGATGCGGCGCCACCAGAAGAGCCGGCCCTGCCGCAGGCGGAAGAAACAGCACGGCCGCAGGCGGAAGAAACAGCACCGCCGCAGGCGGAAGAGACGGCTTCCCAAGAGACTGAGCCCGCGACCGATGAGGCGGCTGAGGCGCAGGCGCCCGAGCAGCCGGCCGAGACCAGCGAGGCCGAGCCTGAGCCAGCTGCAGCCCCGAGCGGAGGCGGTGACGGATCTGCTGGCGCCACCCAGGTCACGCTGCCCGAACTGGGCGAGAGCGTCACCGAGGGAACGGTAAGCCGCTGGCTCAAGCGCGTAGGTGAGTCGGTCGATGCCGATGAGCCGCTGTTAGAGGTCTCGACGGACAAGGTCGACACCGAAATACCATCCCCAGCGGCGGGCACGTTGCTTGAAATACGAGTGCAGGAAGATGAGACGGTTGGGGTCGGCGCAGTCCTTGCCGTCATCGGTGAAGCGGGGGCTGCGGCAGCGCCGGCGCCTGAGGCGCCGCCAAAAGCAGCACCTGAGGCTGCGCAACCTGAGCCCCAGCAGGAACCTGAGCCGGCCCCAGAACCGGAGCCCGAGCCACAAGCCGAACCTGAGCCCGAGCCCCAAGCACAACCCGAACAAAAGGTCGCAGGACCCACCGCAAAGGAAGACGCAGGCCCAGAACAGGACGGCGCCGGGGTCGCCACACGTACCGCGGGACCAGGGGCTGACTCCGACACAACATATGTGACGCCACTGGTCCGCAAGCTCGCCAAAGAACATGGCGTCGATCTCGGATCGCTCAACGGGACCGGTGTTGGCGGCCGCATCCGCAAGCAAGACGTACTGGCGGCTGCCGAAGCTGCCAAGCAGGCGGCTGCCGCCCCGGCTCCCGAAGCTCCCGCTGAACCGGCTGCCACCGCTCCGGCAGCAGCACCCGCAGCTGAGGTCAGCAGCCTCCGTGGCACGACCGAGAAGATGTCGCGGCTGCGCCAGACCATCGCCAAACGCATGGTGGAGTCGCTCCAGGTCGCAGCCCAGCTGACTGCCACGGTCGAGGCGGACATGACAGCCATCTCCCAGATCCGCGTCAAGGTCAAGGACGACTTCAAGAAGCGCGAGGGCGCGACATTGTCTTACCTGCCGTTCATCGCCAAGGCTGCCGTTGAGGCTTTGAAGGTCTACCCGAAAGTCAACGCAACGATCGATACCGAAGAGCGCACTATCAGCTACCCGGATGCTGAGCATCTCGGCATCGCCGTGCAGACCGATAGGGGTCTGCTGGTTCCAGTGATCAAGGACGCTGGTGATTTGAGCATTGCCGGCTTGGCAAAGCGGATTGGTGACCTGGCGGCGCGTACCCGGCAGAACAAGGTCACACCCGACGAGCTGATCGGCGGCACCTTCACCATCACCAACTACGGCTCTGCGGGCACGTTGATGGACACTCCGATCATCAACCAGCCTCAGGCGGCGATTCTTGGCACCGGTGCGCTGGTCAAACGGCCTGTGGTGATCTCTGATCCGCGCCTGGGCGAGGTGATCGCGATCCGGGACATGATGTATTTGTCGCTGTCCTACGACCATCGGCTGATCGACGGCGCCGAGGCGGCTCAGTTCCTCAGCACCCTCAAATCGCGCCTGGAGGAAGGCGACTTCGGCGCTGAGTTCGGGCTCTGAAAAACGGACCAAACCAACCGGGGCTGGAGGAAGCTCATGAAGGTCGTCGTCGTGGGTGCCACGGGAAACGTTGGCACGAGTGTTGTCGAGTCACTAGCTGCAGACCCCGCTGTTACGGAGATCGTCGGGGTCGCGCGGCGTACGCCATCGTCGTGGCAGCCGGCAAAAACCCGCTTCGAAGCTGCGGATGTCCGGTCGCCCCAGGTCGCTCAACATCTCGCGGGCGCGGACGCTGTCGTACTGCTGGCATGGGCCTTCCAGCCGACTCACCGGCCGTTGGCGACCTGGGATGTCAACGTGCTCGGCAGTATGAATGTGCTGCAGGCGGCGGCCGATGCAGGGATCAGGACCGTCGTCTATGCGTCGTCACTAGCCGCCTACTCGCCTGGCCCAGGCGAGCACGTAGACGAAAGCTGGCCGACGCACAGCATGCCCACTGCGGCCTACGGCCGAGAGAAGGCTTACCTTGAGCGCTATCTCGACGCCTACGAGTTGCGTCATCCAGAGATTCGGGTCGTACGGATGCGTACCAGTTTCATCTTCAAGCGGTCGTCGGCCAGTGAACAGCGACGGATCTTCGCCGGGCCGCTGGTTCCCCGGGCGTTGCTCCGTCCGGGGCGGCTCCCAGTCCTCCCGCTCCCGGCTGGCTTACGGTTCCAAGCCATGCACGGCATCGACGCCGGCGAGGCGTATCGGCTGGCCCTGCTGAGCGATGCCCGGGGTGCTTACAACGTCGCTGCGGATCCGATCATTGACGGGGAAGCACTTGGCAAACTGCTGGAAGCTCGGGCCGTGCAGGTGCCGACGCGTGCCGTCGCTGCCGCCATGGCAGGTGCGTGGCGGCTGCGAGCCATCCCCGCACCCGAAGCGTTACTCAAGCTGTTTCTGTCGCTGCCAACACTCGACACCAGCCGTATCCGTACTGAGCTTGGTTGGCAGCCGCAACATTCCGGAACCGACGCGTTGCGCGAGGTTATGGAGGCGATGGCCGAGGGCGCCGGCGGTCCCACGCCGCCGCTGCAGCCCACAAGCGGCAAGGCGCGACATCCGTCGGAATGACTTGTGAAGTGGCTACTGGCAGGCGCATCAGGCTTTCTGGGCACGGCGATCCGGGTTCGCCTGGCCAGTGAGGGCCAGCCTGTCGTCCGACTGGTACGTCGCGAGCCGGCGACCTCGACCGAGTTCCGCTGGGATCCGGACTCGGGGGAGATAGACCTGTCCGCATTCGACGGCGTTGACGTAGTGGTGAATCTGTGTGGCGTACCAGTCGCTCCGCTGCCTTGGACGGACTCGCGACGACAGCAAATCCTCACCTCACGGGTCAACACCACTCGCACGATTGCACGTGGCCTTGCCGCTCAAGCCGATAGCCGCCCGCGCACCTTGATTCAGTTAAGCGGCATAGCCCGCTATGGCACCACCTCGGAAATAGAGCCAAA
>DATLQC010000207.1:0-4308 GCA_035535395.1 Propionibacteriaceae bacterium
CTGGCCCAGCGGATTGTCGCCTAGCACCGCCGCCAACGTCTTCGCCGACAGTGATCGTGGAGAGACCGCGCGGATAGAGCCGCCGTAGTCATTGAGGTCGACGATGCTCACACCGATGTCTAGCGCCCGCTCGAGATCGGCGCACATGCGCTGCGCGACCTTGGTGTCCAAAGGTGGGAAGAGCACATGCTCGTACGGCGGCCGTCCGCCGTCCACGTCCCGGGCGATAGATCCCGCCATGCGATAGAAGGTTCCGTGCATGCCGAGCGGCCGAGTCAGCGCCGTGCTGACTGCCGCGGCGACGATCCGCGGGTAGCCGACGGTACGGATGACGTACTGCATCTTCTCGGGCACCGCGAGCCCTTTGGAGTCGGTACGCGGATGGACATGAGCTGCCAGGAAACGAGCCAGTCGGCCAGGCCGCACAGTGCTGATGTCCACCGTCTGACCAGTCAACAAGATGGCCACTTTTTCGCTCACAGCAACGGTGTCGCCGGCCCGGGCCAGCCGCAGATGCTCCTTGAGGGCCAGTGCTAAATCATCGGTCTCGTCGAGCCACCGGGTATGCAGTGGCAGTCTCTGATATTCCACACCGGACGCATTGACCTTGGTCCAGAGTTGTTCACGTTTGTCGGTCGCCGGCTGCGTGGCGAAGGTCATGTCGACTCCTGCTGGCCGTTGATGAAGTGAAAAATGTGACAGATGTGATCAGGTTTGATCATAGAGTGCCTGGAGACGACTGAGAGTCCCCCGAATAATCGGCGTGTCGCGCTGGACGTACGCGGATTGCAATGCTCAGAAACGCGATCACATTAACTGATTTCGGTCTCCTTCGTGGCTGCTTCGAAGAAACGACCTGGATGCCTTGAGGCTCCGTCAGTCGCCGAGGAGAGATTCTGGAGGAGCGCTTCGACCGTCTGGAGGAGCATCTGAGGCTCTTGCCGTGCCGCCCTCTTGACTGGATGTCGCGCGCGGAGAAGTTGCCCGTGGAAAAGCTGGGTTGCGACGGTTTGACGTTCCGAGTGACATGGCGTGTCGCAGGCTGACATGATCGGGCTGTGGCGTCAGAACCGCGGATGGTCTCGCTGGGTTTCGGCAAGTTCGCACGATCAGACCGGATCTATGCCTTGGAGCCCCTGCTCGGGGAAGACCGTGGCGACGGCCACCGCACCAAGGTCTGGGTCGAGGGCATCAAGGATCCGATCGTCGCGGCGCGTACCGAGGTGACGATCTTGCGCGACATGGGTCAGGAGGCGGCCGCGATAGAGGCGCCCTTCATTGATGAGGCAGTTGATCTGGCGTCCCGGCTGGCTGCTGCGGCAGAGGCTGGTCGGGTGGATCTTAATGATCTTGGACGGCGAGCTCGACGGCTGCTGGCTGCTACTACCACCAGGCGCGAGTAATCAGCTCCGCTCTCCATTTGTGCGTCTCAGGTCGCTGGCTCTGACCCACATTTGGCGCCCATCCGCCCCGCGTACCCGTCCCCACCATTCCCCGCGTTCGCGTACCCAATAGTCGAGGGTTCCGGCCGCAGCCCATGTTGCCGTCTCGACGTCGACCGGGGGGCGTACCTCCCGCCGCTCATCGGCTCCTCGTTGCCCGTACTGGTTGTAAACAACGTCCATATCCATCGCCATCTGGCAAGCTTCGTCCTCACCAAGATCAACGGCACGCCAGCCCATGACGCCCCCGTCGTAGACGCCCCATCGCCCGCTGCCGATGTGTCGCGCCTCAAACCTCACGCATCTATTAGAACACGAGAGCGATTAATTGGGCACTCTGAAATGCCGCTCGATGACGAACGTTGCAAGGCGTTAACAGCTAGCTCTGCACAGCTTGCTGACGGTCTGCTCAGGTTGCAACCTGAGCAGACCGAGCGAAACCTACGTACACGTAGGTTTCGGCGACCGGGCAAGAGGGGGTTGTAGCGACCGATTTGTCGGATGGCTACATGTCCATGCCGCCGTTGACGCCCCAGATTTGGCCGGTGATATAGGACGACTCGTCGGCGGCGAGGAATCGGACAATTCGCGCAACCTCCTCCGGCCGGCCAAAGCGGCGCAGCGGGATCTGTCCCTTGAGCTTGTCGAGCACCTTCTCGGGCACCGCCGCAACCATCTCGGTGTAGGTGTAGCCCGGGGTAACGGTGTTGACAGTGAGTCCGATGCTGTCGTCATCGAGCTTTCCGGCGCGTTCCAGCAAGAAGGCGGCCTCCCGAGCGAAGGTCTTGGTCAGCCCGAAAAGGCCCGACTTGGATGCCGCGTAGTTTGCCTGGCCAATGTTGCCGATCTCGCCAATGATCGAACTGACATTGATGATCCGGCCGCTGCCCCGCTCCACCATGTGTCCCAGTACGGCCTGTGACAGGAAGAAGGCGCCCGAAAGGTTGACGTCAATAACCTTGTGCCAGTCGTCGTCGGTCAGCTTCAAGATCGTCTTGTCAATAGTGATGCCGGCGTTGTTGACCAAGATGTCGAGCCGGCCATATTGCTCGAGGACCTCGTTGACCACTCGGCGGCAGTCGTCGGGATTGGCAACGTTGCCGCGGTGGGTGCTGACCGGTGTCGAGAACCGGTTGGCAAAGTCCTGCGCGAACTCTTTGGCGCGCTCCACGTTTCCGCTAAAGCCGGCCGCAACCGTCGCGCCTCGCGATGCGAGCTCTTCGGATATAGCGGCGCCGATGCCCCGGGTACCACCGGTGACCAGCGCCACCCGACCTATGAGCTTTGATCCCCGCGCAAGGCCGGCGGGCTCCTCGGCAACGTTGACGGTGGCGGATTCGCTCATGTGGTGCCTCCTCGGGTAGCGCACAAGGACTTGATCGGGTTACTCCGATCCTCGCGCATGCCCGATTGGGGCACAACCTTGGGGGCTGAGCGCGCTGGCTCAATTGCCTGCCATCGGACGTTTCTCCGCACATGGCCACGAATGGAGTGCGAATTCAGCGGAATCCAGCTCTACATGCGGCCTTGTGCGGAAGAACGTTGGACTTTCGAGGGGGGAGGCCAGCGCCTCAGGCCTAGGCGATCAGCTGATCGACCTGGTGCCTGTAGCCGTCAAGGATTCTCTCCGGATCGGCGCCCAGAACATGATCAAGAAGCGTCGCGTAGATCGACCGGAAGTCGGTTCCGGCCTTGAGGTCGCCGTCATCCAGATCGGTCAGGCTCGGCTCGTTACCGAAGAACCCGCCGCGTACGCCGCGACCGAGCAGAAACACCGGACCTGCGGTGCCGTGATCGGTCCCATCACTGGCGTTTGCCAGGACCCGACGGCCGAACTCGGAATAGACCATCGTGACAACCTGCCGACCGCGCTCGCTCGAACTCAGCCGTCCCTGAAATCCGCTCAGCGCGCCATCCAGCTCGCCTAGCAGGCGCTGTTGGGTCTCCCGTTCGTCAGAGTGGGTGTCAAATCCGCCAAGTGAGACCGAATAGACGCGGGTTGGCACACCCATGTCGATCAAGGTGGGGACCAGGTCGAGCTGTGCCGCAAGCTCGCCCTGGCCGCCAGCCGATGACCCCTTATTTTCTTGATCATCAGGGTCGGTTGTCGGAGTTGCGGACGGCTGGCGATCATGAGCTGGTCCAAAGGTCCGGACCGCCGCTTGCAGATCGGCGAACGATCGCGCGGCACGGGCGCGCCAGACGTCATCGTCACTGCTCGGCTTTCCCAGCAGCTCCACCGCGCGATCGAGCGCGTTCTTGGGCATGCGCAGACCACCGATCGGGAACGACGCAGCGGCCAGCTTCTCGCCCGCAAGCATCGGCGGGACTAGTGAGTCCACCGAGAGCGCAAGCAGCGGATTCGTCGTTGTAGCGTCCAGCCAGCGACCAAGCCAGCCGGTACTGACTGCCGACTGGGGCGAGGCGCTCTGCCAAATCGGCATTGATCGAAAGTGACTGCGGTCCGGATAGGGATAACCAACATCGCGGACGATGGCGAGCTCCTTGCTGCCCCACAGCTCATGCAGCCCCTTCATGCCCGGATTCAGGCCGAGACCCTGACCAAGATCGAGTACGTCTGAGGCCGCGTACGCCAGCTGGCCGCGCGCCGATTGATAGGCAGAATCACTGGCCGGGATGACTGTGTTGAGCCCGTCATTGCCGCCGTACAGAGTGATGATCACCAAGACGCCGTCAGCGGGATCGAGCGGTGTCTTGGCCGCCGCCGAAACTAGATCCGACCACCGCACCCGGGTCACACCCGCCGCAATTCCGGCAGCACAGACGACGCCGCAGAAAGTGAGGAAGCGACGCCGGGTGAGGGGGTTGACGGTCGTCTTGAGTTGTTCAGCCTTCCCGGTCACAG
>DATLQC010000208.1:0-7576 GCA_035535395.1 Propionibacteriaceae bacterium
ATCAGGGCAGCGCTCTAACCGACTGAGCTATAGGCCCGCATGGTGGGAGATGCCCGTACTGGGCACAAACCAAAAGGCTAGCTGATCTGGAGTAACGGCCCCAAATCAATTCCCGCGTACGCGGTGAACGTTAGTGATAACCCCTGCTCTGCACATTTTTCTTGCGGTCTGCACACGTTGCAACATATGCAGACCGACTGCAATCTACGCACACGTAGGTTCCCGACGCGGGCCGCTAGACATCAGGACGAGGACGGGTCAGTCTTCGGCCAGGGTGATCTCGAGGCCGCCGAGCATGGTGGCCGCGAGATTGTACAGAAAGGACCCCAACGTCGCCAGCGCCGTGAAGATGACCACGTCGACGCAAGCGATCAGGGCGGTCACACCCATGACTTTCTGGGTGTTGATGTACTCCTGGATCCGGAACGGCGTGGTGTCGCCGGGTGTTGAGACCACGCTGCGCACGATCTCGTTGATCGAGTCGAACAGGTGGGAAGTGCTCAGCACCGCCCAGATGGAATACATCGCTACGACGAGCATGATGCCGGCAGCAATCGCGAACAGGAACGAGGTCTTCATCACCGACCAGGGATCGAGCCGCGACAGCCGCAGCCGCGCCTTACGGGTGCGCCGGGCTACCCCGACCTTGGGCTTCGCCGGGTGATGCACCTCCGGGGTAGCGGCCTGTGGAGGGACTGCCGCGATGGCCGGGTTGGTCTGGGTCGCAGCATCCCTGAGTGCTTGGACCGGTGCAGGGACCGGGAACGGTCCCGGAGCTCCAGTGTGGGTCGGTGACCCAGGCACACGAGCTTGCGGTCCTGTCGCCTGTGGTCCCGTCGCCGGTGGTCCTGTCGTAGGAGCGACTGCGCCCGGGCGAGTACGACCCTGGACGATCGGCGTTCGCCCAGTCGTGTCCTCCATCCGGCCCTGCGACTGCGGAACGCTCGGCTGTTCTGCCGGCGGCTTTGGTTGAGCTCCGGGCTGGGGTTGTGCCGGCGTACGAGCCTGAGGCGCGGCGGTACCCGCGGCCGGTGTACCCGCGGCCGGCGCAGCTGCGGCCGGGGCATCCGTGGCGGGCGGCGGTGGCGCGGTGGGCGGGATAGCAGCAGGAGTTTGCGGTACGGGCGGAGCTGCTGATTCGTCTTTGGGCGGCGCAGCCTTCTTAGCAATTCCCAGTCGCGCGAGAAGTGATTGCTTAGCTTGCGGGGGCGGCGGCGGATCCCATACAGGCACCGCATGGGGAGCCGGATTTTCGGCTGGCCCGGTATTGGGAGCCGGAGGCGTGCCCGGCGCCGTAGCAGGAGGCTGGTTTTGCGGAGGAGCCGCTGCGGGCTGGCCGCCGGCGGCCTGTGGCTGTGGACGTTGCTGAGTCGAGGGCGGCTGAGCGGATTTGGCCTGAACGGGCGGCGCACTCGTCCGCGCGCCAGCTCCTTGGGTTGCCGTAGCTCCGGCGCCCTTCTGCGCTGCCGCTAATTGCTCCTCACGGGACTGCTTGTTCTGTCCGTTGGAGATCTTGTGCACGTCGTCCGGAGGCTTCGCGGTTGGACCACTGCCGGCCCCGCCGGCCGGCGTCCGCTCCTGAGGCGTTCGCTGCTGTGGCGCGGCGGCTGACCGATTCTCAGCACCGGTCCGTTTCTCAGAACCGTTGCCGTTGGACTGGTCCTCTGGGCCACGCGTCGGCGGATGCTCCTGCACACCTTGACGGGCCTGCGGGCCCATCTCGACGCGGTTCGGGGAGCTGGGACCTTTTGGCGCCTCTACGGATGGCTGCTGAGCGGATGGCTGCTCCGCATTGCCTTTACTCATCTGTCATCCTCCTGGACCCCCGAACCTTCGGTTCACCCGTGTGGGGTCACGGGTCACCCTTCTGCTTCCGACCCGAGCGAGGAATCCTCCTCAGCCACGCTCGAGGTCGAATTGGAATCATCACCTGCAGCATCCTCGCCTGCAAGCTGTGCTGCTTCTGCAGTTGTCTCAGGATTGAGCGCAATGACGACGACCGAGTCGTTATCGCCTACTCCGACAAACCTGACTCCCATCGTGTCACGACCCTTGACCGGAACCTCGGCGACAGCGCTGCGAGTGATCTGACCACTTGCCTTGATGGCAATGACTTCATCATTGTCAGTCACGACCAGTCCCCCGACCAACGAACCACGATCCTCGTTAAGTTTCATGGCCTTGATCCCTAGACCACCGCGGCCCTGCTGACGGTATTCATAAACGTGGGTCCGCTTGGCGAAACCGCCATCGGTCACCGTGAACACAAAGCGCTCGTCATCGGCAGCGCCAGCTTGGATGATCGACATTGAGAGCAGCTCATCGCCCGGACGGAACTTCATTCCGGCTACACCTGAGGTTGCCCGGCCCATGGGCCGTAGCTCGGAATCGTTTGCAGGGAAGCGAATTGCTAGGCCCTTCCGAGAGATCAACAACACCTCATCGTCAGGGCCGCAGAGCCCGGCCCCGATTAACTCGTCGTCCTCGTCGCGGAAGTTGACGGCAATGATTCCTGTCTGCCGGGGTGAGTCGTATACCTGCAATGCCGTCTTCTTGACCAGGCCGCGCTTGGTCGCGAGCAAGAGGTACGGCGACGCCGAGTAGTCCCGGATGGCAAGGACCTGCGCAATCTCCTCATCCGGCAAGAACGACAGCAGCCCGGCGACGTGCCCGCCCTTGGCGTCCCGTCCGGCCTCCGGCAGCTGCCAGACCTTGGCCCGATACACCCTGCCCTTGTTGGTGAAGAACAAGATCCAGTGATGGTTGGTGGTGACGAAGAGGTGCTCGACCTCGTCGTCAGTGCGCAGCGTTGCCCCGCGTACGCCCTTGCCGCCGCGCCGCTGCCGACGGTAGAGGTCGGTATTAGTGCGCTTGGCGTAGCCGCCGCGGGTGATCGTGACGACAACGTCGGAGTCCGGAATCAAGTCCTCGTTCGACAGATCCCCATCGGCCCCGATGATCTCGGTACGCCGCTCGTCACCGTACTTCTCGACGATCTCGGCCAGTTCGTCGCTGATGATCCTGCGCTGTCGCTCCGGCTTTGCCAAGATGTCGGCGAGGTCGGCGATGATCCGCTCGTACTCTGCGAGTTGATCAATGATGCGCTGCCGCTCCAATGCCGCGAGTCTGCGGAGCTGCATGTCCAAGATCGCGTTGGCCTGCAGATCATCGATCTCCAGCAGCGTTTTGAGGCCTTCCCGCGCCGCATCGGTGTTCGGGCTGCGCCGGATGAGTGCGATCACCTCGTCCAGCTGGTCCAGGGCGAGGACCAGGCCGCGGTAGATGTGAGCGCGAGCCTGGGCGTCGTCCAGACGGTGCTGGGTACGCCGCTGGATGACTTCGATCTGGTGGGCGATCCAGTAGCTAATGAACTGATCGAGCCGCAGCGTACGCGGCACATCATCGACCAGGGCCAGCATGTTGCAGCCGAACGTCTCCTGCAGCTGGGTGTGCTTGTAGAGGTTGTTCAGCACTACCCGCGGCTGCGCGTCGCGCTTGAGGATGATCACCAGTCGCTGCCCGGTGCGCGCCGAGGTGTCATCGCGGATATCGGCGATGCCGTTGATCTTGCCGCTATTGACCAGCTCGGCGATCTTGAGCGCCAGGTTGTCAGGGTTCACCATGTGCGGCAGCTCGGTGACCACCAAGAGGGTACGACCGGATCGATCTTCCTCGATGTCGATGACGGCTCGCATGATCACCGAGCCACGCCCGGTCCGGTACGCGTCATCTATGCCGCGGCGGCCGACGATCAATGCCCCATTGGGGAAGTCGGGGCCAGGAATACGGGCGATCGCCTCCTGCAGCAGCTCCTCCGCCGGGGCCTCCGGGTGATCCAACGACCACTGCACAGCGGAGGCGACCTCACGCAGGTTGTGAGTCGGGATGTTGGTCGCCATGCCTACCGCGATACCGGTGGAGCCGTTGACCAGCAGGTTTGGGAAGCGGCTCGGCAAGACGACCGGCTCTTGTTCCTTGCCGTCGTAGTTGGGCTTGAAATCGACCGCGTTCTCGGTGATGTCGCGCACCATCTCCATGGCCAGCGGCGCCATCCGGCACTCGGTATAGCGCATGGCCGCGGCCTTGTCATTGCCCGGGGAGCCGAAGTTGCCCTGCCCGGCGACCAGCGGATACCGCATCACCCAGGGCTGCGCGAGCCGCACCAAGGTGTCGTAGATCGCGGTGTCACCATGCGGGTGGTATTGACCCATGACCTCGCCGACCACGCGGGCGCACTTGTTCCAACCCCGATCCGGCCGGTAGCCGCCGTCGTACATGGCGTACAGGATTCGGCGGTGCACCGGCTTGAGCCCGTCGCGGACATCCGGCAGCGCCCGGCCCACGATCACGCTCATGGCGTAATCGAGGTAGGACTTCTGGATCTCGTCCTGCAGATCCACCGGCTCCCGCCGGTCAGTGATCGGCTCTTGAGGGATGTCACTCATAAATCAGGGGTTCTCCTTATCCCCGACTTGTCAGCATGTCAAAGTGCTATGGCACTTTGAGACGCTGACAACTCGGAGTTAGATGTCGAGGAAGCGGACGTCCTTGGCGTTGCGTTGGATGAAGGTACGGCGTTGTTCCACGTCTTCACCCATCAAGATCGAAAACATCTCGTCGGCCTGCGCGGCGTCGTCCAGCGTGACCTGCAGCAGGATCCGGTTGTTCGGATCCATCGTGGTCTCCCACAGTTGATCAGGATTCATCTCGCCGAGACCCTTGTAGCGCTGGATCGCGTTCTCCTTGGGCAGCCGCTTGCCATCCTCACTGCCGGCCCGCAGCAGCGCATCGCGCTCGGAGTCGCTGTACGCCAGCTCGGCGGTCGCGTTGCTCCAATTGATCTTGAACAGCGGCGGTTGGGCGAGGAAGACATGGCCCGCCTCGATCAATGGCCGCATGAAGCGGAACATCAAGGTCAGCAACAGGGTACGGATATGCGCACCGTCAACATCGGCATCGGCCATCAGGATGATCTTGTGATAGCGCAGCTTGTCGATGTCGAAGTCTTCGTGCACTCCGGTGCCGAGAGCGGACATGATTGCCTGCACCTCGGTGTTTTGCAAGATGCGATCGATCCGGGCCTTCTCGACGTTGAGGATCTTGCCCCGGATAGGCAAGATCGCCTGGATCCGCGGATCCCGGCCGCCGGTAGCTGAGCCGCCTGCCGAGTCGCCCTCTACGACGAAAACCTCGCACTCCTCGGGGTTTGTCGACTGGCAGTCCCGCAACTTTCCGGGCAGTCCGCCGCCACCGAGCAGGCCCTTGCGGCTGCGGGCCGCCTCCCGAGCCTTGCGGGCGGCGATCCGGGCCAGCGCGGCCGCCTGTCCCTTGCGGATGATCATCCTGCCTTCGGCAGGGTTCTGCTCGAACCAGTCGCCCAGCTTGGCGTTGACCACCTGCTGGACGAAGGAGCGCGCCTCGGTGTTGCCGAGCTTGGTCTTGGTCTGGCCCTCGAATTGCGGCTCTGCAAGCTTCACCGAAAGGATCGCGGTCAGTCCCTCGCGAATGTCGTCACCGGACAGCCGGTCCTCCGACTTCTTGATCATCCCCCAGTTCTCGCCCCACTTGTTCACCGTGTTGGTAAGCGCGGCGCGAAAGCCTTCCTCGTGAGTACCGCCCTCATGGGTGTTGATCGTATTGGCGAAGGTGTGCACCGACTCGGTGTAGGAGTTGTTCCACTGCATAGCAACCTCGAGGCTGATCCCACGTTCCGGCCGATCGGCCTCGACCGCGATCACTGAGGAGTGCACTGGATCCTTGCTGCCGGTCAGATAGCGGACGTAATCGATCAAGCCCTCGTCGTAGCGGAAGGTGTCGGCGTAGGCGTTGCCGTCCTCATCCTTACGGTCGGGACGCTCGTCGACGATGGTGATCGTCAGGCCTTTGTTGAGGAACGCCATTTCCCGAAGCCGCGACGCCAGAGTGTCGTAGGTGTAGTTGGTCGTCTCGAAGATGTCGGGGCTCGCGTAGAAGGTGACCGTCGTGCCGGTCTCCTCATTCGGCTCGAGCCGCTCCAACGGCCCCTCCGGCTCGCCATAAGTAAAGCTTTGGGTCCAGCGGTAGCCGTCGCGCTTGACCTCCGCAACAAGCCGGGACGACAGCGCATTGACCACCGACACGCCAACGCCATGCAAGCCGCCGGAGACCTTGTACCCGCCATCACCGAACTTGGCGCCCGCGTGCAGCACGGTGAGCGCCAGGGTGATAGCAGGGATCTTCTCCCGAGGATGCTCCTTGACTGGGATGCCACGGCCGTTGTCGATCACCTGGATCCCGCCCTCGGACAGAATCCGGACCACAATCGTGTCGCAGAAGCCGGCTAGCGCCTCATCGACTGCGTTATCCACGACCTCATAGACCAAGTGATGCAGGCCGCGCTCCCCCGTCGAGCCGATGTACATGCCAGGACGCTTGCGGACCGCCTCCAGGCCCTCCAGGACCGTGATCGACTCCGAGTCGTACTCGCCGGGCTCGATGTGGTTGATCACATCATTGGCCGCCGGATGCGACCTGGAGTTCATCGTGCCGGGGTCGTGGGTCGGGCTGTGTTCGATCGAACTGGCATCGTCGGGCTGGTCAAAATGCTGCACCGGCGCGGGGCTCCTGTCAGACGTGCGCCGCCTGAAGTTCACCTCGTGAACAGGTGACACAGGCGGCACGCCAAGGTTGTGTTCGCTTGGTTCCTGGATGGTCACGTTGACGGATAAGGTGCCTAATTTGAGGATTCTTTGAGTGCCCTTGTGAGGCAGCCAAATCAGGCACTCGACCCGCTCTTGCGACCTCGTCTAGTTTAGCGCGCTAGGCCCTGTGGCGGGCCCGTCGGCGCAGCTCGGGGGGCACAAAATACCCGTCTAGCGAGGCTAGACGGCCGGTTTGCGGCCATAGCAGCGACGCAGCGAACCCCCGTACGCGCCCACCTAGGCTGAGGGCGCCGTGAGCCCTTGAGACGAACCCATCTTCGTGCGCTCAGACCGCATCCATTCGCCACCAGAGTTTCCTACACTGAGCCGGTGCAACCTGCCCCCACCGACGTCGATCCGGCATGGGCGCCTCCGAGCGGCCCGCAAGTCACTGCGAACCGCAAGACCATCCCCTCGTCGCTGCTGTACGGCACCATCCTGCTGGCACTGGTCTTGTTCATCGTCGGCATCTGGGCGTTCGGCGGCTTCAAGAGACGAACCGACCTGTTCATAACCACCCCTCCCGGCACATTGTTTACAACGGGTCCGTACGAGTTCCGCTTTACCGAAGCAACGGCGCAGCACAAGAAGGACTTCGGCCAAACCCCTTACTGGGAGGTCGTTGTGATCGGTGAGGGACGAACCACCGGCAAGGAGTCCATTAGTCCCCTCACCACTGGCGAGAGCGCGACGATGTTCGCGAGCAAGGACGATGTGAGCCAGGAAGTCGAGGTGCCCCAGAGCGTGACGATGGGCCGGAGGCGCGGCTTCGACCGGCACCGGTTCACGCCGGGCCTGCCACTAACCCCGTACTCAGTGGTGTTCAAGTACAAGGACACCTACCGCCCGGGCCCGACCATCCGCTTCGCCGCCTTCGACCTGGTCTACGGGAAGCA
>DATLQC010000209.1:0-5842 GCA_035535395.1 Propionibacteriaceae bacterium
CTCGCTGATCAACAGCACCGGCGGGATTGTGGCGCAGCCGCTACTAGGCAAGAGCGCCGACGTCTGGGGCTATCAGGTGTCCTATCTGCTATCCGCCGCCGGCTCCGCACTCGCCCTGCCCTTCATCGCCAGGGCACGCCGACTCAATAGCCCAGCCGACCTGGATATCGAGCCAAGGTCCAGCTCAGCCAAGGAGATAGATGCGTGACTCCCAGGGCGCAAGGTCGAGCGATGTCGAGCCCCCATGCGTTGCCAGCAGCACCTGGGCGCCGGTTAGATCTGGAACGGCATCTGGGGGCACACGCGCCGGTTCAGATGAGCAGTTGGCGATCATCACCAAAACTTGATCATCCGACGTTCGGGTGAGTGCCCAGATTTGTTCATGATCAGGAAGCAACAGCTTGAACTGCCCGTGCACGATCACCGGATGATCATGACGAAGTTCGATCAGCTTACGGAAATGGTGGAAGACCGAGTTCGGATCCTCAATTTCCGTCGCGGCATTGATGATGACGTAGTTGGGATTGACCGGCAGCCACGGAATCCCGTCAGTGAAGCCAGCATGTGAGCTGTCATCCCACTGCATCGGCGTACGCGCATTGTCGCGGCTCTTCACCGACAGCGAATGCAATACGGCCTCAACTTCCAGCCCAAGACTGATCGCCGAGGCGTGGTAATTGATCGATTCGATGTCGCGGTACTGCTCGATAGCGGTGAAGTAGGTGTTGGTCATGCCGAGCTCTTCGCCCTGATAGATGTATGGCGTGCCTTTATGCATGTGTTGCACAGTGCCAAGTGTCTTCGCAGAGTTCTCGCGATGCTCGGGACTGTCGTCACCAAACCGCGACACGGCCCGCGGTTGATCATGGTTGTCCCAATACAGCGAATTCCAGCCGACATCGGCGAGAGCCAACTGCCACTCATTCAGATTCTTTTTCAGCGCCGGCAAGGAAATCGGAGCTAGATCGTACCTGCCGTGCCCGCTGGGACGTACGTCGAGACTGACGTGCTCAAAGGTGAACACCATGTTGAGCTCATGATTGGCCGGATCCGTCGCCCGCCGCGCGGTCTCAATGGTCGAACCCGGCATCTCGCCAACAGTGAGCAGATTTCGGGCGTCCAAGCCCACCGCAGCATTCATTCCGGCAAGAAACTCATCCAGCCGCGGGCCATTGGCCGTGAAGAGAAAAGACGACACGCGGGTTCTGCCCGATAGCGGCTCGCCGTCGGCTAGCTCGTGCTTGGAGATGAGGTTGATCACGTCCATGCGGAAGCCGTCGATGCCCCGATCGACCCACCAGTTCATCATGTTGTAAATCGCCTGCCGCACCTCTGGGTTTTCCCAATTGAGGTCGGGCTGCTTGGGGCTGAACAGATGCAAGTAGTACTCGCCGCTGCGCTCGTCGAACTGCCAAGCCGAGCCGTGGAATGCGGATTCCCAGTTCGTCGGCTCGGCACCATCCGCCCCAGGTTCGAATCCCTTACGGGGCGGCCGCCACCAATACCAGTCGCGCTTGGGTGAAGAGGGATCGCGGGACTCGATGAACCACGGGTGTTCGTCGGAGGTGTGGTTGACGACCAGATCCATCACGATCTTGATGCCACGCTCGTGCAAACCCGCAATGAGCCGTTCTAGGTCCTCCAGAGTGCCGAAGATCGGGTCGACATCTTCGTAGTTGCTGATGTCGTAGCCGTTGTCGTCCATAGGAGAGACGTATACGGGCGAGAGCCACACCACATCGACGCCGAGCTGCGCGAGGTAGTCCAGGTGCGAGAGGATCCCTGGGATGTCTCCGGTGCCGTCACCATTGCTGTCGGCGAAGGATCGCGGATAGATCTGGTAGACCACCGCCGACTTCCACCAGTCGGTGTGGCGATCAACAGGAACAACGGTCGTGTGGGTGGGCTCGGAGGTCACACATCCGATCCTTCCACAGCGATTCCGAGGCGTTCCTGTGATGTGAGCGACGCCGACTGCAGGAGCGCGATGGGAAGCAACGCTTTACCGCTTCACGGCGCGCGACGAAGGAGGCATCTCTCCAGCGCACATCACAGCGAGCGGAGCGAGCCATTGGACAACAGCGCACTGATCTCCGTCTCGAGGTTGGCGTACGCGGCATCAGTGAGTTGCCGGCCCTTGTTCGTGCGAAATATTTCGCGGTTTGCAAGCCCAGTCAGCACAGCGAGCCGTCCAGCCAAGAACTGTTCCTCCGGCACCTTCGCGTACTCAGCACGGATAGCGGCCACATATTCGGCGTAGTCCGCTGGATCGGACGCCAAGATAGCCAGATCCGCATCGCAGAGCAGCTCTCCCTCCGGATCACGCGGTCCGGGTTGGTGAGTTTCTGTCAGCCGTACCAGCCGCGCGACCTGGTTCAGATCCTCCTGCTCCAGGCCGACCAGGCTCAGCTCGCGCAATGCCAGCCGTGCAGAAGCCTCTTCGTTGCTGATCTGACCCGCCGGGATGGCATACACCGCGTCGTGGTACCACGCGGCTAGTTGCACCAGGAAGAGATCATGATCATCGGCAAGCTGGTCGATCATGGTAAGCACATCAAGCAAATGCGTGGTGGTGTGGTAGTGCCGATGCGGCTCGCTGTATCGAGTGATCAAGTTCTCCCCCAGCTGGGATTGCTGCGGCAGGGTGGCATTCCAGCGCGTCATCAGTTCTGCGCGATGATCATCAGTGGGCATCAGGTCCTCCATGGTCCGGCCTCCGATCGGTCAGGTAGCGCAGCGGGATGGGAACCTGGCGACTTCGGTCCCACGGCCGCTGCCAGCCAGCAAGATCAAGTACGCCGTCCAGCAGGTGGGCAGTCAATCCCCAAATGAGATGTCCATTTACCTCGAAGGCGGGGCCGGTGTAGCCGGACGGATGCAGTACCCGCGCTCGGTGCGCGGGATCGGTGAGGACTGCGACAGGCACGATATCGATCGAGGCAGCCTCCCGCGAGTCCATCACCGCGACCGGGCTGGGCTCGCGCCACCACGCAATGACCGCTGTGACATCGAAGCCGCTCACCTCCACGTACGCCGGCGGCAGTACCCCGAGCACGTCGATCCCGCTCCGATCGACACCGGTCTCCTCGGCCGCCTCGCGCAAGGCAGTGTCAGCGAGATCATGATCACCGGCGTCCGCAGCACCGCCAGGAAAGGCGATCTGTCCAGCGTGGGTACGCATACTCGCAGCCCGCTCCACGAACATGATCTCTGGACCCTCTGGACCATCGCCAATCAAGATCAACACCGCAGCCGGCCGAGCCCCGACGCCAGGCCGGAGAGCCACCACCTGGTTCAGCCTGGATTGTTCCGACAGTGCGGCGGTCAGGGTGTCGAGCCACTCAGGTCTCTCAGACTCCGGGGTGATCATGGACTGACTCCGAGCTGCTTGTGCGCCAGCTCGCGGATCTCATCAGCAGACTTGAATGGTCCCGCGTGACGGTAGGCAATGGTGCCGTCTGGGCGTACGAAGAAGGTTTGCGGCGGGCCGGTGATCTGTAGTGCCGCGCGCAAAACCACATCGGGATCAGCCAACTGCGGATATTTCCACGTAGACAATTGCGCGAACTCAATGGCCAACGCTGGTTGCGGATCGGCGTGATCGATTCCCAAGATCATCAGGTTGGACTTGTTCGTTGTTGCCACGTCAGCCAGATAGGGGGCTTCCTCCCGGCAGGGCCCGCACCACTGGGCCCAGACGTTGATCATCATCGGCTTGCCACGGAGCCCCGCCAAGCGGACCTCCCGGCCGCCGCCAAGACAGGGCAACACCACGTCGGGCAATCCAGACGGTACCGCGGCCACATCATGGTCCGACTTTGGACAGTTCGCGATGCCCGCCTTCTTCTTCATGACGGCAAGACCTGCTGTCGGTTCTGGGCTTGGCGCAGCCTCGCTCGGGGCTTTGACCGGCACGGTCGGCCCGGCGTCTACCGGAGACCCGCTACAACCAGCAAGCACCAGCGCTAGCGCGGCTGCCGCCGCTGCCACGGAGGCCCTTATCATCCCCGCGGCTCCCGAACCAGCTTGGCGGCCTTGATCGGATCGGTCTCGCCTTCTCCGTACGAGGGGCAGAAGCGAGCCACCGGGCAGGCGCCGCAGGCCGGATTACGTGCATGACAGCGGCGCCGGCCATGCCAGATGACGTTGTGACACAGCTGCGTCCAGTCCTTGGGCGGAAATAGCGCCCCAATCGCGATCTCGATCTTGTCCGGATCGGTCTCAGTGGTCCATCCGAAACGTCGGACCAGACGGTTGAAGTGGGTATCCACGGTGATACCCGGAATCCCAAAAGCGTTGCCTAGTACGACATTGGCGGTCTTCCGGCCGACGCCCGGCAGAGTCACCATGTCCTTCATGCGCTTTGGCACCTCGCCATCAAACCGCTCGATGAGGGCCGCCCCAAGTTTGATCAAGGTGTCGGTCTTGGCGCGAAAGAACCCGGTCGGCTTGATCAGCTCTTCTAGCTCCGTGCGGTCCGCAGCGGCGTACGCGGCGGCGTTGGGATAGCGCGCAAAGACAACAGGCGTCACCAAGTTGACCCGCTTGTCGGTGCTCTGCGCGGATAGGATGGTGGCTACGAGGAGTTCCAGCGGATTGGTGAAATCGAGCTCAGTGTGGGCATCGGGATAGGTGGCTGCCAGGATGCGGTTCATCGTGCGGGCCCGGCGTACCAAAGCTGTGCGCGATTTGTCGAACGGCATGATCGCAGTCTGATCAGCGACCGCGGAGGACAACTCAACGGCGCCGCCTGGCCTGCTCGAACTCATGCCATCACAGTAGTTGAGAGCCAAGTTGAGGCCCTGACGTTCCTGACCAATCGACGGTAGCCTTGCCATCGATAGCCGTACCGTGATCAGGGAGGGCGTGTGGATCCTGAAGTCCTGAAGAAGGCACCGCTCTTCGCTGGATTAGAGGACGAAGCCGCGACCGCGCTCTCCTCTGCCATGGGCAGTCTGCACCTCAACAAAGGAGACGTGCTCTTCCACGAAGGAGACTCCGAAGACCGGCTCTATGTCGTCGTCAGCGGCAAGATCAAATTAGGCCGCAGCGGATCTGCGGGACGGGAGAATCTACTTGCCGTTCTTGGTCCGGGCCAGATGTTCGGCGAATTGTCGGTTTTCGATCCGGGACCACGATCAACGACCGCCACAGCGGTTACGGCCTGTGAGTTGCGGACGCTTGAGCATGATGAGTTGATTCCCTGGTTGACCGGCCGACCAGAGGTTGCCCAGGGTTTGCTCGGCCAGCTCGCTGCTCGACTCAGGCGGGCTAATGACGTGGTGGCTGATCTTGTTTTCTCCGATGTTCCGGGCCGGGTCGCCAAGCAGCTTTTGGAGCTGGCGCAGCGGTTCGGTGACAAGCGGGACGACGGCATGCACGTGCATCATGACCTGACCCAAGAAGAGCTTGCGCAGCTCGTTGGCGCGTCGCGGGAGACGGTCAATAAGGCCCTCGCCGACTTTGCCGCCCGCGGCTGGATTAGGTTGGAGCCGCGCTCGGTAACCATTCTTGATGTGGAGCGCGTGGAGCGGCGGGCGAGATAGCGCACGCTGGTGCTGCACGTTTCTACGCACAAGGCCACGAAATCGGCCGAAATGGCGAGGTCAGGCCGTTTTCGTGGCTTTGTGCGTAGAAACGCGGCACGACGGTAAGAGATGGATCTGGGCACGGCGGCAAGAGATGCGGGTCTGAGCTCGCTCCACCCCGAGTCGCAACCTACGTGTACGTAGGTTGCGTGAGGTCTGCATAGTTTGCAACCTGTGCAGACCCATGGAAGAGATGGAACCCGGCTCGCGCGTTCAACCTGTCCGGGTACGGGCGAGCCGGGAATTCATCAGGC
>DATLQC010000210.1:0-20569 GCA_035535395.1 Propionibacteriaceae bacterium
GGTGGGAGCAAGCAGACTCGAACTGCTGACCCCTTGCTTGTAAGGCAAGTGCTCTAACCAACTGAGCTATGCTCCCGGGTCGCTGCCGCGTGTACGCAGCGGACAAGACTAGTGTGTCGGTTCTGGCTCGACCAATTGTCGACCAGTTGTCGACCAACTGTCTTGACCGGCCACTGGAGTAGGCGTGTTCAACAGAAACCTCGCCGCGGCCCTTGGGGCCGTGACCGGCCTGGTCAGCCTGGTCGCGATGATTCGACTGGTGTCTGGCGCGTTCAGCCACGGAATGTCGGCATTCGCGTGGATAGCAATCCTGCTGGCGATGCTGCCATGGATCGGGTACGCGGCGTGGCGCGGGCGTCATGGCCATCTCGGTAGGCGCGGCGCCCTGGCAGTGTTGCTGCTGGATCTTGTCGGATGTGTGGTGGTTTGGCTATTCGTGCTGGGGCCCGTGATCGCGCTGGCCTGCTCCCTGGGTGCGTTCGCGGTTATCTGGGTAAGCGACTGGCCGCCGCGCCGCTCGACTGGTGAGGAGCGGTTCGTCCGCATCGAGGAGCTCCGCAGCGCAGACGATTCGTGAACTCTTCGCAGGTCACCTCGACGGTTCGTGGGACCGGCTTGCCGTAGTCGGGCAAGTAGAGTGGATCATTGTGGCCGGACCCGACTTCGCAGTCGCGCTCGCTGACCTTGATAGGGCATTGAGCTCGATTGAGGCTGTCGTCGACCCGGATCGCAAGCGTGCCGAGATCGCGGAGTTGGAGCACCAGGTGGCTGCTCCTGATCTCTGGGACGACCCGGACAATGCTCAACGCGTGACATCGCGATTGTCCGCTGCACAAACCGAAGTGGATCGCGTCGTTGGTCTGCGCTCCCAGCTGGACGATCTTGGGGTTCTGGTCGAGCTCGGGCAGGAAGAGAACGATCAAGCCAGCCTTACCGAAGCAGCCGAAACTCTCGGCTCCTTGCAGAAGGCGATTGAGGCCCTCGAAGTACGGACCCTGTTGTCAGGTGAGTACGACGAACGCGATGCGCTGGTCACTATTCGGTCCGAGGCCGGCGGCGTGGACGCGGCTGACTTCGCGGCCATGCTGCTACGCATGTATTTGCGCTGGGCGGAACGCCATCGCTACTCGACTGAGGTTTATGACACCTCCTATGCGGAGGAGGCAGGCATCAAATCGGCGACGTTCCAGGTGAAGGCTCCCTTCGCGTACGGAACCTTGTCGGCCGAACAGGGCACGCACCGGCTGGTACGGATTTCGCCATTCGACAATCAGGGACGTCGCCAGACCTCGTTCGCCGGCGTCGAGGTGTTGCCGGTCACCGAGGCGGCCGATCACATCGACATCCCGGAATCAGACTTGCGCATTGATGTGTTCCGATCCTCAGGTCCGGGTGGACAGAGCGTCAACACCACCGACTCTGCGGTACGCATTACCCACCTGCCGACGGGCATCGTGGTGTCCTGTCAGAACGAGAAATCCCAACTGCAGAACAAAGCAGCCGCACTCCGCGTATTGCAGTCCCGGCTGCTGGAACGAGCCAGGCAGGAACGCGAAGCCCAACTCAATGCACTCAAGGGCGACGGTGGCAATAGCTGGGGATCCCAGATGCGGTCCTACGTGCTGCACCCGTACCAAATGGTCAAGGACCTGCGCACCGAGTATGAGGTCTCCTCACCCGACGCGGTATTTGACGGCGACATAGACGGCTTCATTGAGTCCGGCATCCGCTGGCGCAGGACACGTGAGACCGCGCCTACCTAAAGCGGGCCTACCTAAGCAGGCTGCTGCGCACTAAAAGCAGCTGGGCACGAATCCAAATGACGGGCTCCCGCCGGTGATCGTGTCCCGTTACCAAACCTTCACTTAGACTCGTCCGTGGCCATCTGGCGTCCGCAGGGCGTCGGAGTTGTCTATCTCGGGGGAAGCAACACACCGTGATTCGTTTTGAAAATGTGTCCAAGATCTACGACGGCCAGCGCCGTGCAGCGCTCGAGAACATCGATGTCGACATCGACAAGGGCGAGTTCGTTTTCTTGGTTGGCGCCTCCGGCTCCGGCAAGTCGACATTCCTGAGGCTGATTCTGCGCGAGCAGCGGCCGAGCACGGGCAAGGTGTTCGTAGCCGGCCGGGAGCTCAACAAGCTACACAGTTGGAAGATCCCCGCGATGCGCCGCCAAATCGGCACCGTCTTCCAAGATTTCAGGCTGCTGCCGAACAAGAACGTGACCGACAACGTCGCCTTTGCCTTGCAGGTGATCGGCAAACCTGCCTCAACCATCAAGCGAGTGGTACCTGAGGTGCTGGAGCTTGTTGGGCTTGGCGGCAAGGGCGAGCGGCTGCCTGAGGAGCTTTCGGGAGGTGAGCAGCAACGCGTCGCGATCGCCCGCGCCTTCGTGAACCGCCCAATGATCTTGATCGCCGACGAGCCGACGGGAAACCTCGACCCAGCCACCAGCGTCGGCATCATGAAGTTGCTTGATCGGATCAACCGCGCCGATACCACGGTCCTGATGGCGACGCATGACTCGACCATCGTGGATCAGATGCGTAAGCGGGTGATCGAGCTGGACGACGGGGAAGTTGTCCGAGACCAGAGCCGAGGCGTCTACGGCTACCAGTGATTGCTATTAGGGATATTTGATGCGTTTCCGCCACATCCTGTCGGAGACCCGCGCAGGGCTTCGACAGAACTTGACCATGACCCTGGCGGTCATCATGACCATGTGGGTGTCACTGTCACTGTTCGGGGCAGGGCTGCTGGCGAGCCAGCAGGTAGACCTCATGAAGGGTCGCTGGTACGACAAGATCGAGATTTCGATCTTCCTCTGCGCCAAGGACACTAAAGGCGACCAGTGCGACCCGGGCCAGGATGCAACGGAGGCGCAGAAAGCCGAGATCCGGCGAACGCTAGAGACCAATCCCGAGGTTGCGCCGGAGGGAATCTACTTCGAGACCAAGCAAGAGGCCTACACCGAGTTTCAGAGAGCCTATGAAGGCAGCCCCATTCAGGACTCGTTGACCGTCGATCAGATGCAGGAGTCGTTCCGGGTCAAGCTGAAGAACCCCGAGGAATACCAAGGCGTGGTGAGCTCGGTGGTCGGGCTCAAGGGTGTCCAGAAGGTACAGGATCTGCACCAGCTGCTCGATCCTTTCTTCCGAGCCTTGAATGTGCTGCAGTGGTCGACCGCTGGCGCATCGGCGTTGCTGCTGCTCGCCTCGGCACTGCAGATCGGCAATACCATCCGCTTGGCAACCTTTGCGCGCCGCCGCGAGATCGGCATTATGCGGCTGGTTGGAGCGAGCAACTTCTACATCACCGTGCCTTTCTTGCTCGGGGCAGTGATTTCGGCGCTGATCGGTGTAGGGCTGGCGTGTCTGACTATGGCTGCCGGCGTCTACTTCTGGATCATTCGCGGAGTTCGAGATTCGGTTCGATTCATCGCCTGGATCGGCTGGCAACAGACCGGCTTAGCCATGCTTGGCGTCGTTGTTGTCGGTGTCGTGCTTGCCGTCATCCCGACTCTGGTGACCACTAGGCGCTATCTCCGCGTGTGATCTAGGGCCCGCTGCGCACGTTTTCGGCGCCAAGGCCGATAGGCCGGGTATTCGCTGGGTCAATCTCGAGCTAACTTCAGTCACAAAAACATCACAAGTCACTAATATCACTCAAGTATCACGTGAGACTTGATGTCTGATCGGTGACGAAATGCGGATTTCCGCGTTTCGATGATCCCCAGGCGCGTTGGAACCTGCCTACCATGCCGAGGCGGCCGCAGCCCGAGTGTCAGTGGGCGGAGCGGGGCCGTTACAACCAAAGATTGATTGGGGAAAGCTGTGGTTCCGGACCTTCCCTACGTCCGCAAGGACGTTCCGGACGACAGCGAAGCACCTCAGCATGCTGGTCGCTTCGCCAGGTTGGGCAAGAGTGCAAAACCTCTCGCCACGCCGACGTCCAAGGGCATAAGTGCATACCTGTTAGCGGTCTACCTCGCCGGTACGCGTACCGTGCGCACGGCCGTTGCGGTTGCTGTCGCGTCAGCTCTCACCGTTACGCTGCTCGGGCCCCTGGCCTCCGCCGACGAACTCACCTCGCACCGAGCGCGCGTCAAGCAGCAGATTGCCAAGACCAAGAGCGATCTCAGCGAGTCCACCAAGGCGCTCAGTACGGCAGCAATTGCAGTGGACAAGGCACAAAACAAGCTGGACGCGGCAACTGCGAAGCTAACCACGACCCGGCAGGAACTAGCCGCGGCCAAGGCGAAAGACGTCCAAATGGCGGCGAAGCTGCAGCACGCCCGGGCCGACCTTGCCGCGGCGGTCGCCGCCGTCGCCGCGGGACAGGCTCGATTGGACGCCGAGCAGGCCAAGGCCGGCCAGATGGTCCGGGATCAGTACCAGCAGCAGAGCAACCTGCTGCCCATCGCGGTGCTCGTCGATCCCAACTCCACCGAAGACTGGCAGACGCGTCTCCAGTGGTCGACCACACTTTTTGACACAACTCAGGCCCAGATCGATCGACTGACCTTGATGCAGCACCAGCTCAATGCTGCACGCGTCCGGCAGACCGAAATGGAGGCGAACGTCGCGGCAGCTCGGCACGACGCTGCAGCCAACCTCAAGATCAAGAAAGCGCTGGAATTCCGGGCCACCGCAGAGGAAGCCAGGGTCGCTCAGCTAGTACGCCAGCGGAAAACGGCCGAACGTGCGGCCGCAGACGACGTGTCCCAGGACAAGGCCCGGTATTCCCAATTGATCAAGGAAAGGGCCTCCGTCGAGCGGCGGATAGCTGCGCGGATAGCCAAGGCAGCGGCAGCGCGTAAAAGGGCTGCCGAACGGAAAGCCGCCGCCGCGCGGCGATCTCACTCCACCAGCAAGAGCGCACATCACTCCTCGCACTCCCAACGCTCCAGCGTGTCCAGCGCGGGCCATGGCTTTTCCTTCCCCGTTGCCGCTCGGATCACATCACCGTTCGGTATGCGCTTCCATCCCGTGCTGCACTACTGGAAGCTGCACGACGGCACTGACTTCGGCGCGGCCTGCGGTACACCGATCCGAGCCGCCTATGCGGGCCGCGTTGCCGAGCGGTACTACAACGCGGGTTATGGCAACCGGCTCATGATCGACCACGGCTACATTGGCGGCCGATATCTAACCACCGGGTACAACCACGCCAGTCGCTACATCGTCCGCGTCGGTCAGCGGGTCCAGAAAGGTCAGATCATTGGCTACGTCGGTACTACCGGGTTCTCCACCGGCTGCCATCTGCATCTGATGGTCTGGATCAACGGTCGTTTGCGCAATCCCATGACCTGGTTCTGAACCGCCAACACGCGACCACTTACCGCAAGCGGGGGAGGATGGGAGCATGGCGAAGGACAGAGGCCGCAGGCTTGTCGCACAGAACCGCAAGGCTCGGTACGACTACCACATCCACGACACGTATGAGGCGGGCATCGTCCTCAGCGGCACAGAGGTGAAGTCGCTGCGGGAGGGGCGTGCCAACCTCACCGACGCCTACGCCACTGTCGACGACGGCGAGGTCTTTCTGCGAGGGGCTCATATCCCTGAGTACAGCCACGGGACCTGGACCAACCACAGCGCGCGGCGTACCCGCAAGCTGTTATTGACCAGGCGTGAGATCTCCAAGATCGAGCGCGAGCTGGAGGACTCGGGCACCACTTTGGTGCCGTTGTCGTTGTACTTCTCCAATGGGTACGCGAAGGTGGAAATCGCGCTGGCGACTGGGAAACGGGTCTATGACAAGCGCCAAGCCATTGCAGCCCGTGAATCGAGGCGTGAGGCTGATAGAGCTCTGGCGACCCGGCATCGGAGACAATGAACTAATGGTGCAATTCCGCGCGGCCGGCGAACGTGCCTGGCAGCTTGGCGGCCGAGTCTCTCGGGTCGTTGTTGCGTTCTTCTTGATGATGGTGACCGCGCTGGCTTGGTTCGTGGCCACGCCAACGCGGGCGTACGCAGCCGATGACCAGATCGATTCCTTCGTCATCGACTACAACATGCAGCCCAGCGGCGTACTCAAAGTGAAGGAAACGATTGTCTGGCGGTTCGGCAGCAACTCCGGACGGCACGGCATCCAACGCGACCTCGTCACCCGCGAACCTGATCCCAACAGCGACCAGGATTTTGTCTATGGGATCAGCAACATCAAGGTGACCAGCCCGGACGACTACGTAGCGACCCAGTTCAGCTCCAAGACCACAGAATCCCAGGGAGGCCGTGAAGCGGAGCTCAACGTCCGGATCGGCGATCCCGACAGGACCATCTCGGCAGCTACCGCGACCTACGTGATCTCCTACGACGTCACAGGCGCGATGCGATCCTTTAGCGGTTACGACGAGTTCTTCTGGGACGGTCCAGGATTCGGCAATCCGTTGATCAAGGACTTGAAGATCACCACAACGGTGCCTGGTGGGGCGCAGGATGCGACCTGTTATTACGGACCGCCGCGAAGTACGACGCCCTGCGAGATTGACGATTTCACCAAGGGAAGCAAGGCCACTTTCGGCCAGACGAATGTGGCACCCGGGTCGAGCGTCAGCATCGCCGTGATGATTACGCCCGGCCTGGTGACGGACAACAAGCCTCACATGGCACCGAACGGTGCCAAGCTGTCGCCGGCCGAGAGGGTTGGTGCGTTCGCGCTGGCTGGCGTCTCGCTCCTGTCCGCCATCCTCTCGCCCATCGTTGGTGTGCTCTGGTGGCGCAAGAACGGCCGTGACCAGCGCTACGCAGGCCTCCCGCCGGGCACTGTTCCCCTTGCCGGCCAGGAAGCGGAGGTCGTCCCCAACGATCCGGACATCCCGATCCCGGTCGCGTTCTACCCGCCGCGAATTCCCGTGGCTGAGGCCGGTTTGCTGATCGACGGGCAAGTGGATACCAGGGAGACGGCCGCGACGATCATCGATCTGGCCGTGCGCGGTGCGCTTACCGTCCAGAGCTATGGCAAAGACGACTTCCACGTCACGCTGGTCGATCCCAATAGGGCGACCGCGCCGCACGAGATGGTGCTCTTGACCAGCCTGTTCGACGGCGAGCCGCCAGGTGCGGCGAAAGACCTTTCGGCGCCCGGGAGCATGGCCGATGCCCATGAACAAATGCGGGATTCAGTTCGCAACCAGGTCACCTCACGCGGCTGGTTCCGCAAGGTGCCTTCGGCCGCGGCTACGAGCAGCTTCGGCTTCGGACTTATTGTCATCGCGATTTTCGCATCGTTCGCCGTGGGCTTCTGGCTGCTGCTGCTCTGCATTCCGCTGCTGCCGATCCTGATCACGTTCGCGGTGATCCGTACCAAACTCAAGCGCGGGCAACGCACCGCCGAAGGCCGTGCAGTGTGCGACCAGATAGAGGGCTTCAGGACCTACCTCGCTACGGCTGAAGCTGACCAGCTCAAGTTCGAAGAGGGCGAGGACATCTTCTCGAAGTACCTACCGTGGGCGATCATCTTCGAGCTGGCCGACCGCTGGGCCAAGATCTGTGGAGACTTGGTGGCGATGGGCCGGCTGCCGAACGACACACCGTACTGGTACGTCGGCAGCTATCAAATGAACGCGTTCAACACCGCATTCCTGACGAGCAGCCTGACATCGGCCGCCACACCCGTGGCGTCCTCTTCAGGCGCCGGTGGCACCGGCTTCGGTGGTGGCAGCGCCTTCGGCGGGGGCGGCTTCTCTGGCGGTGGCGGCGGCGGAGGCGGCAGCGGTAGCTGGTGATCAGCCCCCGGAGCCGCGCCGCCTCTGGGCTTTCTCACGACTCATCGCGTTATTCCGCACAAGGCCATGAATGTCGGCCGAAATGGTCATCTGACTCAGCTTTCGTGGCGATGTGCGGAGAAAGGCGCGCATGAAAAACCAGCCCAGTTGAGGTTGTGAGCGATGTCATGGCTGCACTCGGGGTAGGTCCGGGGGAGTGCCCGATGGTGGATGACCCCTCGCGAACCGATGCTGGTCAGTATGAACGCGATCTACGAGCACCCAAGTCTCAAGATGCAGGTCACGCCAGAGCAGCGCGACCGTGCCGAATCCTGGCTCAAGGATGCCTACGCCGACGGTCGGATCACTGAGTCGGAGTTCGACCGGCGGATCGGGCAGGTCCTCACGGCGGTTACCCGCAAAGAACTCAACGAATCCTTCTACGGTCTGGTCCAAGTACCGACTCCGTCTCGTGCACTCGGCGTCCACCCCGCATACCAGCCTCTGGTCCGGCCGGAGACGCGCCAGCAGGCGGGTCGTGGAGCGGCCGCCGCCGCTCACTTCTCGGTGTTCTTCCTTTGGCTCTTCGGTCCGGGCCTGGTCTATGCGCTGTCGACACCGGGGACCTACGCCCGTAGAGAGGCGGCGAAATCCTTCAATTTCCAACTGATCTCGTCGATCGCGTTCGTCCTGGTTGCAATTCTGGGCGGCATCACCAACCTGGACATCTTTGGCTGGTTGATACCGTTCATGGGCCTCGGCTGGCTGATCTTGACCATTGTTGGCGGTGCCAAGGCTCTGCAGGGCGAGGACTGGAAGAACCCCATCAAGAATGTGATCAAGCTTGAGGTGCTCTCGGAGAAGTAGTGGGGAACACGGCGCCGGATCCACCAGGATCCGGCGCCGTTTCGCGTCTCTGAAGCGGAATCTATTGAGCTGCTGCTGCATTACACAGTGGATAGACTTTGTGGTTGCGATCCATCCGAGCCGTACGGGATGATCGCTAGCACAACTCAACAGGGGGTGATCGGTTTCGACTTGGGTTGATAGTTCCAGGAGAAGCGGGCCGAGAATCCAAGGTCAACTCGTTAATGTTCCTTGGGAACCAATAAGTGCCAACACTAAGCGCACTGACCTCGCTCTCGCTGCTTAAACAGTGATCGAGGGGTCAGACCGGGTGCGCCTCCGCCCCGGATCCTGGCCTCATCCAGGAGGCTTACCTGCTGAGAGTGGTCCCAGGACTTAGCAGGGACATGAACTGAGACTGGGCTTGTCTGCAACGTGCTGGCGCGAGTGCAGGAGCCGAGAGAACGCCTAGCCAGCTGCGCCCGGAGAAGACCTGGTTCGTCACTCGAGGACGCGGGTTCGATTCCCGCCACCTCCACCGTTCAAGATGGTATTACCGGCGCATGCCCAGTCTCATACGCGAGTATGATTCAAGGTATGAGCACTGAGCGAGTAACAGTTTCGCTCCCAGATGACGTCCGGCAAGCTGCGCATCGGATCGCCGAGGATCGCGGCACCTCTTTTTCCGCCGTTGTCACCGAGGCGTTGACTGGATGGTTGCGCGCTCGCCTGGTTGATGCCTGGCTCGCCGAGCATCAGGCAAGGTATGGGAAGTTCGATGAGAACGAGCTGCGTAGGCTCGCGGACCAGGCCGGCGTGCCCTATGTCGGGCCTGGGCGCCCCGACGAGTCGGCTGCGTGAACCTAGTTCTCGATGCCGGTGCGCTGATCGGCATCGATCGCGACGACCGGCGCACTGCGGGTCTTATCGAGCTTGGCCGGCGTAGCGGGGCAGGGTTAGTGACCACAGCGCCAGTCGTTGGCCAGGTCTGGCGTGGATCCGCTCGGCAGGCCCGGCTGGCTCGTTTGCTGGCGATGATCGATGTGCGGGCGGCGCACCTTGCCGAGGCCCGTGCAGCCGGCGAACTGATGGCCGCCACCAGTACCGCTGACATCGTAGATGCGCTGCTGGTGTTGCTAGCGTTGCCGGGCGATCAGCTCCTTACCAGCGATCCCAACGATGTGAGAGCCCTCGTCGCGGAGCGTCGCATCCCCCTTACCGTGGTCGCGGTCTGACCCCGGACGTTAGAAGTTGATCTAGTCAGGCTCGGGGAGATTGTCGAAGCGAGTGACTAAGTCGAGACTTGCCACGTGAGCTACCTGCCGCCCCTGCGGGATCCGATTCGGACGATCGGTCGACGCAGGTTCGACTTCGATCATCAGATTGTCGTCATGGGAATCGTGAACCGTACGCCCGATTCCTTCTTTGACGGGGGCGAGACGTACGCGCTTGATGAGGCTGTGGCTACCGCGCTGGCTGCCGATGAGACGGGTGCGGACTGGATCGACATTGGCGGCTTTCCTTTTTCACCTGACACGCCAGCGGTCACGGCCGCCGAGGAGATCGAGCGTCTGCTGCCGGTCGTAGAGCAGGTCAGCGCGGTCAGCGACATCGTCGTCTCCGTCGACACGTTTCGTCCGGAGGTCGCTGCGCGGTGCATCGACGCCGGCGCTGTAGTGATCAACGACGCCACCGGCCTGCACGATCCCGAACTAGCTGATCTAGTGGCCGCGCGCGGTGCAACGTTGGTGATCACCCACAGCCTGGCCCTGCCGCACCAACATCACCATCGACCGCAGTACAACGACATCGTGACCGAGATCAAGACCTTCCTCGCCGAACGCATACAACTGGCCGTTGATCATGGCGTCCCGGAGAGCCGAATCGTCATCGACCCCGGCCACGACCTCAACAAGAACACCCTGCACACCCTGGAACTGACGCGACGGTTGGCTGAGATCGCCGATCTCGGTCTGCCAATGCTGGCCGCCGTGTCCAACAAGGACTTCGTGGGAGAGGCGACCGGCTTACCTAAATCGGACCGGATGGCTCCCTCCATTGCCGTGGCGACAATGTGCGCACTCAACGGCGCGCGCATCCTGCGGATGCACGCCCCCGCCGCCTCCGTGGCAGCGGCTCGCATGATCGAGGCTGTGATGGGATTCCGACCGCCTGTCTACCTGCAGCACAACATCTAAATTGCGGGAGCGATGCGACCTCCCGCACCACCGGCGAGGTGAGTAGCTGAGCTGAAAGCGGCAATGAGCCTGTCGTTCATGGCAACTACTGTGTTCGGCATGGACGCGTGGCCGCGGGACCGGGTGCTCGGGCTAGCACCCGACCGCGCCTCGATCGTTGCGGCCACCCAGCTCGCGGGAACGCGGACCTGGCTTGGCGTCGGTACCGATTCCATGGGTCTGTGGGGATCTTGTACGGGCGGCGGCCACCTCTACGAGACCGTGGTAGATCTCGGCTCACCGCCCGCATACGCCTGCAGCTGCCCGAGCCAAAAGGTGCCGTGCAAGCATGCGCTTGCCCTTCTCCTGGAGTGGAGCGATGGTCTCGTGCCAGTCGGCCAGCCCCCGCCCTTTGCAGCTACATGGTTGAGTGCGCGGGCAGCCCGAAGGGCGCAGCCGGAGCCGGAGAATGCCCAACGACGACGTGGCGAGCTGGTCGATCCTGCCGCCGCTGCCAAGCGCGCCGCGGCGCGTGCCGATCGAGTAACCGCGGGTCTCGCCGACCTCGACCAGTGGCTCGGCGACCAGGTACGCGGTGGCATCGCCGATCTGGACCGGGCCGGCTACGCCCATTTCGACGCGATGGCGGCACGCATGGTGGATGCGCAGGCACCAGGGGTGGCCGCCATGCTGCGCTCTATCCCGGCTGAGTTGGCAGGCGTCGGCTGGCCAAGCCGGGTGTTGGAACAGCTAGGTGCCCTCCACCTCCTCATTCAGGCGCATCGACGGCTTGATCAGCTGCCGGCTGATCTTGCTGCGACGGTTCGCGCCCGGATCGGATACTCGGTCAGCAAGTCCGAGGTCTTGGCGCTGCCGGGTGTTGTCGATCACTGGTTCGCGGTCGGCATGGTCGATACCGCCGAATACCGGCTGGATACCCGCCGGGTTTGGCTCTACGGGGCTGCCACTGGCCGCTGGGGCGTGATCATGAGCTTCGCACCGCCGGGCGGCTTCCTCGACGACACGGTGCTAGCCGGCTACCTGCTCCATGCTCGGTTGCACTTCTACCCAGGCTCTGGACAATTCCGCGCTTTGGTCGGAGAGCAAACCAGCGCTAGTGCCGGTCGGACAATGCCGCTGGCCGAGTCACTCGCCGACGTACGAGCTCGCTTTGCCCGACTCGTGGCAGCCGATCCATGGGCCGTCCGAATGCCCGCAGTGATCAAGGCGGCTCCGGTTCCTGGCCCGGGACTATGGCGGCTGCGAGGCGCCAGCGGCGAATGCTGCGACATGATCGATCTTCCCGAGCAGCCCTGGCCCTTGCTCGCTCGGTCCTGCGGCGAGGAGATCCAGATCTTCGGAGAGTGGACCCCGCGCGGTTTCCGGCCGTTGAGCGTACTCGGTACCGATGCGACGGAGCCCTTCAGCACCTCGGTTGTCTCACGGGCGGCATGAATCGTGTCGGTCTGGGAGGACGTTGTGACGACGGGATTGATCGGTACTGACCGGCGCCCGGTACCCAAGGACTTGCCGCAAAGTTGGAGCGCGGAACTTGATCAAGCCCTCGATCCCGCCCACGCGGTGCTGTCTCTTGCTGCCCGGCATCGTGCTGTCGATAGGGCAAGCGGTCGGTTGCCGTCGTGCTCGCCAGGCATCGCCGCTCCACCGATCCGGGAGCCGATAGCAAGCCGCCCGGCGCATGAGCTCTTGGCACGCCTACTGTCACCACCGCAGGTCGATCTACTGAACCTCTGGCTAGCCACGGCCGCCGAGCACGGCCAGCACGCGTCGGCCGCGTACTGGACTCCTCTTGCGATAGTGGCCGCTCGCACCACTGAGCTTGACCGGACGGCGCTGGCGGCAGCTCTTGGCGACCGTGGTGTGTGGTTCGTCGAGCAGAACCCGGACTGGGCACGGCTTGCCAAGGGGTTGCAGGCTCACCCGAAGGAGCAGAGTTCCGCAGAGCCCAACGACTCAGGTGTGGAGGTTACCGAGAATGCCGTCCGCGCCGATCCGGACCTGATCTTGCGAGTTCCTGGGCCGTGGTCGCCCGAAGTCACCCGAGCGGCGTTTGCCGTTATTGCCAGCGGTCGCCTGCAGCAACGAGCCGTCCGGTACGCAACCGCAGTCGGGGCCCGGCTGCCGCTAAAGCATTACGAGTTGCTGCGATCGAATCTGCAACAAATCCCCGCGCAAGAGCTACCACTGACGCCGGCCAGCCTGCGGTCTGTGCGTGAGGCACTTCTCGCGTTGGAGCGCACGGTTTGGCTTCGTATTGAGATGCAGAGCGCCTTCTCCGGTGAGCCGATCATGGTGCAACGTCTGGAGATGTCGCCGTGGTGATGTCAACCGATCGCGAGCAACCACAACAAGGAGATCCAGTGAGCCAGCCGTTCGATGCGTCGAGCGAACCGCTGCGGCCGCATGCAGAGCAGGCGTATCGGACTGAGCTGGCTGCCCTGCGGGCCGTGGATGACCGACCTCGGCCACCGCATTGGCTGCTGTCACCCTGGGCTGTGGTGACGTATCTGATGGGCGGCGCACTCGCCGACGGCACGGTGATCTCACCGAAATACGTGGGCTCCCGCCGGCTGATGGAAGTGGCCGTAGCAACGTTGGCCACCGATCGCGCATTGCTGCTGCTCGGTGTGCCGGGTACGGCGAAGTCCTGGGTCTCCGAGCACCTAGCGGCCGCTATCTCCGGCGACTCCACGTTGATGATCCAGGGCACCTCCGGAACAGCGGAGGAGACCATCAGATATGGCTGGAACTATGCCCGACTACTTGCAGAAGGGCCAAGTCCGGAAGCGATCGTTCCTTCACCGGTCATGGTTGCCATGGAGAGCGGCTCGATCGCCCGGATTGAGGAACTGACGCGGATCCATGCAGAGGTGCAGGATGCGCTGATCATGATCTTGTCTGAGAAGACCTTGCCGGTTCCAGAACTGGGCCGGGAAACTCAGGCTCTGCGCGGCTTCAATGTGATTGCGACCGCCAATGATCGCGACAAGGGGATTAACGAGCTTTCTTCGGCGCTTCGTCGGCGCTTCAACACTGTGGTCATGCCACTACCGGACAGCGAGGAAGACGAGGTGAACATCGTCACCACTCGAGTGGCCGATCTTTCCTCCTCGCTGGAATTGCCCGCGATCCCTGCTGCAGTCGATGAGATCCGCCGGGTCGTGACTGTATTCCGTGAATTACGCTCTGGCGTCACCGCAGACGGCCGCACCAAGGTCAAGTCGCCGTCCGGTTCACTCTCAACAGCGGAGGCGATTTCAGTAATCACCAGCGGCATCGCACTGTCGGCCCATTTCGGCGACGGTCAGCTGAGAGCGGCCGACATAGCTGCCGGCATCGTTGGTGCTGTCGTCAAAGACCCCATCGCGGACCGTGTGGCGTGGACTGAATACCTGGAAGTGGTCGCCCGCGAACGAGAGGGCTGGTCGGAGTTCTATACGGCCTGCCGCGACGTGTCGTGACGACGACGCTGCCACCTCCCGCGGTTGATGATCATGTTGTCGACCCCACCAGGGACACCGCTGCCGAGGAGAGAGCGCCGGTCGAGGTGTTCGGTATCCGGCATCACGGACCAGGTTCGGCCCGCTCGCTGATCGCTGCGCTCGAGGAGTACCAGCCGGATACGGTGCTGATAGAGGGTCCTGCGGATGCCGATCCTTTGCTTCGGTGGGTTTTGGCCGATGGCATGACGCCGCCGATCGCCCTACTCGCCTATGCTCCTGATCGTCCGCAGACCGCCGCCTTCTGGCCGTACGCCGTCTTCTCTCCCGAGTGGCAGGCGATGACGTATGCGCTGCAGCGGGGTGTTGAGGTGGCCTTGTGCGATCTTCCGGCGTACGCGGTGTTGGCTCGCTGGCGTCGCGATGTGTCAGATAATCTTGATGATCTTGAAGAGCCGGAGAGTGCGTCAGAGGCGACACTGCCAGCAGCTTTGCTCGAGGAGCAGGATCCGTTAGCTCTCTTAGCGGAAGCCGCTGGCTATGACGATCCGGAGCGGTGGTGGGACGATCTTGTGGAGTCGCGGCTGGATTCTTCCTCGCCGTTTCCCATGATCACCGATGCGATGGCTGAGCTGCGGATGATCATGAATCAGCCCCAGCGTTACGGTGACCGGGAGGCTCGCCGTGAGGCATACATGCGCCAGAAAATCCGGCAGGCGCTGAAGCGAGGTCGGGAACGCGTGGCCGTGGTCTGCGGTGCCTGGCACGCGCCGGTGCTGCGTTGGCCGCTGCCTCCGACGGCTGCTGACGCGCGAACGCTCCGCGGCATGCCTCGGCGCAAGATCACCATGACCTGGGTGCCGTGGACCCATCAGCGGCTGGCCTCGGCCACCGGTTATGGCGCAGGTGTTGCCTCGCCCGGCTGGTACCACCACCTCTGGGTTGCTCCCGATCAGCCGATCGTGCGTTGGCTCGCCAAGGTCGCCCAAGCCCTGCGCGAGCGTGACCTTCCAGTCTCCAGCGCACACGTGATCGAGGCCGTTCGGCTCGCCGAAACGTTGGCGAGCCTGCGCGGTCGACCGCTGGCCGGCTTGGCAGAGGTGACTGAAGCGACTCGGGCGGTGCTGTGTGACGGTGACGAGCTGGCGGTCCGCTATGTGACTGACCATCTTGTCGTTGGGCAGGCGCTTGGCTCAGTCAACAACGCTGTTCCGACTGTGCCCTTGGAGGCCGACCTCATCCGTACCTGTCGGACACTGCGGATCAGGCGAGAGGCGCAGGTCCGACTTCACGATCTTGATTTGCGCAGGTCCATTGATCAAGGCCGGTCTCAGCTGTTTCACCGGCTGCAGTTGCTGGGGCTGCAGTGGATCGTGCCGGTCGAAAGCTCGGTGCAGAGTCAGGGGACATTCCGGGAGACCTGGGAATCACGGTGGGAGCCCGAGTACTCAATAGCCATCGTGGAGGCATCCGTCTGGGGAACGACCGTGGAATCGGCGGCGACGGCACGGGTACACAAGATCATCGAGGAGGGATCGCTGGTCGAGCTGACCGAGGCCGTTGAACGCTGCCTCTTCGCAGACCTGTCCCGGGCACTTGATGACCTGCTGGCAGCGCTTGCCGACAAGGCTGCGCTGGACGCGGACGTCGTGCACCTCATGGATGCGCTGCCGGCGCTGGCGCGAGCACAGCGCTACGGCGACGTACGACAGACCGACACCAGGGCGCTGCGCAAGGTCAGTGAAGTGCTTGTGGTCCGGATCTGTGCGGGTCTGCGACAAGCGATCGCGAATCTCGAGGGCGAGAATGCCGCCACCATGCGTCGGCGGATTGATGCCGTCAATACCGCCGTCGGCCTGCTCGCCGAATCCAGCCGCGACGCAGCCGAGTCGGCAGTCTCCACTCACCTCGATCTCCGCTCCCGCTGGCTCGACATCCTCGCCACCATGATCGATCGACCCGACGTGCACGGACTCTTGGTTGGCCGCATCGTGCGGCTGCTGCTCGATGCCGCGCGACTCAGCGACGTACCGGTACGGATGCAACGTGCCCTATCCGCCGGTGTTCCTGCCGCTGATAAGGCGGCCTGGGTAGATGGCTTCTTCGTCGACGGCGCGCTGCTGCTGATTCACGATGCCGAATTGCGCGGCCTGCTCGACGAGTGGGTCTGCCAGCTGGACGACGCCCAGTTCGTCGACATGCTGCCCCTACTGCGGCGGACATTCGGTACTTTCGGTGCCGCAGAACGTCAGGCGATCGCCGAGCGGATCGCAGTTGGCGCCGAGAATCTCGATCAGCAGCGGTCGGAGGAGTTTGATCTTGACTTAGCGGCTCCCGCGCTGGCTACGGTCGATCTGATCTTGGGCACGAACCATGACTGATCAGTCAGTACGAACCGAGCGCGAGGCACGGCTCTTGCGCTGGCGGCTGTTGCTCGGTGAGGCCTCTGCCGAGGAGCTGGGGACATCACTAAGTCGCGAGGAGCAGCGGATGGATGCCGCGCTCGGCGCGCTGTACGACGCAGCCGAGGAGGAGATTGGCCAGCCGCGACGTTCCAGCGGCCTCGGCTCGTCGGCACCGCGGGTTGCCCGCTGGCTCGGCGACATCCGGACTTACTTTCCGACCAGCGTGGTCCAGGTGATGCAGCGCGATGCCATCGAGCGGTTGCATCTCACCTCAATGCTCCTGGAGCCGGAGCTGCTGGATTCCATCCAGCCCGATGTTCATCTCGTCAGCTCGTTGGTGAGTCTCAGTCATGTGATGCCGGACTCCACGAAGCGGACGGCGCGCGTCGTGGTGGGCCAGGTGGTTGCCGAGATCGAACGCCGCATCGCCAACAAGACCCGCGCCGCCGTCACTGGCGCGGTGAGTCGTGCCAGTCGAACTCGTCGCCCGCGGCCGCAAGACATCGACTGGAACTCGACGATCCGTCGCAATCTGGACCATTACCTTCCGGAGCACCGCACGATCATTCCGGAGCGATTGATCGGCTACGGCCGCGGTGCGAACGCCATTGTGAAGGAGGTTGTGGTCGCGATTGATCAGTCGGGATCGATGGCGGAGTCGGTGGTCTATGCCGCCGTTTTCGGAGCCACGCTGGCTTCCATTCGATCTGTCAAAACCTCGGTCGTTGCCTTTGACACCGAGATCGCCGATCTGACCGACAAGCTCTCCGATCCGGTCGATGTTCTCTTCGGGTGCCAGCTCGGTGGTGGCACCGACATCAATCGGGCGTTGGCGTACTGCCAGCAGCTGATCACACGGCCGACTGAGTCGATCTTGGTGCTGATCTCCGACCTGTACGAGGGAGGCATTGCCACGGAGATGCTGCGTCGGGTGGCCGACTTGCTACGTGCTGGCGTCACGGTGATAGCTCTGCTGGCACTGTCCGATTCGGGCGCGCCGGCGTACGACCATGAGCACGCTGCGGCCCTGGCTGCACTTGGAGTGCCGGCCTTTGCGTGCACTCCAGATCTGTTTCCCGACCTGCTAGCCGTCGCGATCGGTAAGGGCGACATCGGTCAATGGCAAGCCACGGTCGCCAGCGCAGCTGCTGCCTCACCCGAGCTGTAGAGCAGTCGATATCAACCGCTAGCTGCGGAGCAGCGGATAGTGGACAGAGCCGTGAGAAGATCGGCTGCGTGACAGCTCTTCCCTCCGTCTCGTACTCGATCACTGTGCGGCTGGAGGTTCCGGCGGGGGGACCTGCGGTCAGCCAGTTGACGACAGCCGTTGAGCAGTCTGGCGGCGCGGTCACTGCGCTCGACGTCACGGCGTCCGGACAGCAACGGCTTCGGATCGACGTAACGTGTGCCGCGCGTGACACTGAGCACGCCGAGCGGCTCGTTGAGGCCATGCGCGGCGTACCGGGCGTTGTGATCGACAAGGTCAGTGATCGCACCTTCCTGATGCATCTGGGCGGCAAGATCGCGATGATGAGCAAGCATCCAATCCGCAATCGTGACGATCTGTCGATGCTCTACACCCCTGGTGTGGCACGTGTGTCGTTGGCGATTGCCAAGAACAAGGAAGACGCTCGTCGGCTCACCAGCAAGCGGAACAGCATCGCCGTGGTCACCGACGGGTCAGCAGTCCTTGGACTGGGCAATATTGGGCCGGAAGCCGCTTTGCCGGTCATGGAGGGAAAGGCGGCGCTGTTCAAGCGCTTTGGTGACATCGACGCCTGGCCCTTGTGCCTGGACACCCAAGAGATCGACGAAATCGTTGCCGTAGTGCGCGCCATAGCGCCGGGCTTTGCCGGAATCAATCTGGAGGACATTTCGGCGCCGCGCTGTTTCGAGGTCGAGCGCCGGTTGCGTCAACAACTCGATATTCCGGTCTTTCATGATGATCAACACGGCACCGCGATCGTGGTGCTGGCGGCGCTCTACAACGCCCTACGGGTCGTGGGCAAGCAGATCGGCGATGTCCGGATAGTGATGTCAGGCGCTGGGGCTGCAGGCACAGCGGTTCTCAAGCTGCTGCTTGCCGCCGGTGCGCGAGATGTCGTAGTCGCCGATATCGCGGGAGTGGTCTATCGAGGCCGACCTGATCTGATTGGTGAGCTGCAATGGCTGGCTGAGAACACCAACCAGCTCGGTTTCACTGGCTCGCTCAAGGAGGCTGTGGTTGGCGCTGATGTTTTCATCGGGCTCTCGGCGCCGGGCGTACTGTCTGGTTCCGATGTGGCGGCGATGACGGACCGATCCATCGTGTTCGCTCTGGCGAACCCTGAGCCGGAGGTGGATCCCGTGGAGGCCACGCGGTACGCGGCAGTTGTCGCCACTGGACGGTCAGATTTCCCGAATCAGATCAACAATGTGCTGGCGTTTCCCGGGGTGTTTCGCGGCTTGCTCGATGCCCATTGCGCCAAGGTCACGTCGAGTATGCTGCTGGCTGCTGCCGGCGCACTTGCCGGCGTCGTCAAGGACGACGAGCTCAACGCCGCCTACATCATGCCGAGCGTGTTCCACGCTGACGTGCATCACGCGGTGGCTGCGGCAGTACGCCAGGCCGCCGGGGGACCAACCGAACTACCCACCGACACCGAAGTTTTCCTTTAGCACATGTCGCACTCAGCTTTGCCGGAACGCTCGGAGACTGCAGCACTGCGTGGCTGGCACCTCGCCGCAGCAGGAGCCGTTCTTGCAATGCTGCTGCAGCTGTGGGGGCTCTATCGTGTCGCAGGTCCGCCTCAGCCGCCTTGGTTCCCGTTCGCGGACAAAGTTGAGCATGCCGTCGGGTTCGCAGTCCCAGTGCTGTTGATCTTGTTAGCGGTCGTGTTGCGCAGCGGCTTCGGTTGGCGTTGGCCGGGTGTGCCAAGCGTTCTTGTGGTTGCAATCTTTGCGGCGCATGGCGTTGTCAGCGAGACGATCCAGCACCGGTGGTACCGCTACCGGACCGGTGATCCCCTTGATGTACTCGCTGACTGGCTCGGTATCGCTCTCGGCATGCTGCTGTTTCGGTTGATCTTCGTACGTCGGTCTCGCGCTGTCGAAAGCCTTGCCGCATTATGAACGAGCCGACGATCGAGCCGACCCTGAGGCGAGACCCTGTTGCCGGCGATCTGCTCGTGGCGAGCATCATGCTCGCCGACGGAGTGTTCAACCAGAGTGTGGTGTTGATCTTGGACGCCGATGAGGACGGCGCCCTTGGAGTGATCTTGAACGAAATCTCCCAGACGCCCCTGGACGCGGTGCTGCCGGATTGGGTGAGTGCGGTATCAGAGCCGCGGATGCTGTTTCATGGCGGTCCGGTATCGCCCAACGGCGCCATCTGTTTAGCCAGCGTCGCCGCTGCTGGCGAAGAACCGCCAGGTTGGCGGCCCCTCTTCGACACTGTCGGCCTGCTGCACCTAGATACGCCAATCGAGATTGTCGCCGGTGCGTATCGTGATCTTCGGATCTTTGCGGGATACGCGGGCTGGGCCGCAGGCCAGTTGCAGTCGGAGATTGCCGAAGGCATGTGGCATCTGGCGCCCGCCGACTACAGCGATGTCTTCGGGCGCCGACCTCTCCAGCTGTGGCGTACGGTGTTGCGTCGGCAGAAGAGCGAGATCGCGTTCTTCTCGACCTGGGTGGAGACTCCCGAGCTCAACTGAGAGGCCAGTTATTCTGTCCAACGACCGGCCGCACAAGTGACAGCAGACATTAGGTCAATGCTGTGAACCTGGTTTTCAAGGTGCATAGGATTACGTCGCAGAGTCGCAGAGTCATAAGGTCATCGCGGGTCTGCCACCGCCGATGTCGGTGTCCATATCGCAGTGACCGAAGGGGTGCCAGTGTCTGAAACAACCAAGAGTCCAGGGGCGCGTAGCCGGGTGCTGGTGGTTGACGATGACGCAGCGCTGGCCGAGATGCTCTCCATCGTGCTTC
>DATLQC010000211.1:0-4640 GCA_035535395.1 Propionibacteriaceae bacterium
GCGTACCGTCCTTGCTGATCGCCGTACGACGTTCCATCACGGTCTGTGGGGCGGCGAAGGCATCGTCGGCCGGCTGTACTAGATCAGCGAGCGACGTCACAGCGGCTGAGCTGGTCTCGATCAGATAGCTGTGCGTCGGCGACGTGACCGATGAAAGTCCGAGGAACGCCTCACCGTCGCCACGCCTCGCATTCAGCCCAACAACCGCTCCCCCAGCCACCCCGACATCTTGAGTCAACAGGCCATCCAGGCTGACCCGGACCACCCGTGGTT
This sequence comes from Propionibacteriaceae bacterium, assembly GCA_035535395.1. Taxonomy (GTDB): domain Bacteria; phylum Actinomycetota; class Actinomycetes; order Propionibacteriales; family Propionibacteriaceae; genus Microlunatus. The sequence continues at coordinate 274 of DATLQC010000211.1, forward strand.
GCGCGTCGGCGAGGTACACCAGGACGAACCCGTCGCCGGCGGCCCTCGCGTCCAACAGCGTGTCTTCGGACTCGGCGACCACCTCTTGCCAGCGGACCTGTCCACTGTCGCCGAAGGATTCAAGATCGACAGCGACCAGCCGCCCGGCCTCGGCCTGCAGATCCGTTCGCAGATAGAGCGTGGTGGCGTTCGATCCGGCCAGCGCGAATTCCGCGACAGCTTCGTCGATGATCTTGATGGGGGTGTCGAACTCACTACGCTCGCCGGAGATGATCGGATAGACCCAGAGTCGGTTCTTGTTCTCTGTGCCCTCGACGATGCTGACCACCAGGTAGCGGTCATCGTCTGTCATCTCTGCCCAGAACATCAGTTGATCATTCTCCGGAAACTCCATGATCAGCTCATCGTGATCTTGAGACTCGCCGACGCGATGCACCCGCAGCTTGGGTCCTGAAAGGGCGGCGGTCTGGGTGCCGTCCGGGTGACCCTCATGATCAAAATGGGTATAGACGTACGAGCGATGATCGGGCAACCATTCCGCCTGGGAGAACTTGGTCTGGATCAACGCATCATCCACTTCGTCTCCACTGGCCAGACTCAGCAGCCGAAAGGCCGTCCAATCGCTGCCCGCTTCGCTGATCCCGTGGGCCACGAGCAGACCGTTCCCGCTCACCGTCAAGCTGGTCAGCGAGCTCGTGCCGTCTGGCGAGAACGTGTTGGGATCGACCAGAACTCGCCCGCCGGTCAGTAACTCCTGCAGCGATGAGGCGACGAAGATCACGTCCTGGTTCTGAGTGCCGTCGTTCCTCGATACGAAGTAGTGCTCGGCACGCTTGAACGGCACACCCGCCCGCGGCTGCCTCATCACCCGCTGCATGGTCTCGAGAAACCACGGCCGGTCCGGCAGCGACTCCAGGTAGGCGACGGTGAACTCGTTCTGGCGCTTCACCCAGTCCGCGGTCTCGGCGGAGTCCGGATCCTCCAGCCAGCGGTATGGGTAGGCGATCGACCGTCCGTGCAGCACCTCGACGACATCATCCCGACGGGTTTCCGGAAAGCGAGTCACGCTCGAGAAGGCTACCGGCCACGGCCCAGTCAGTTTGAGTCAACGGGGTCTGCATAGATTGCTGACGGTCTGCATAGGTTGCTGAGGCTGTTGCGCTTTTGTCGTCGACCCACCGGCCAGCGCTTAACTGTGGCGGCGGGATTCCGGCCGCGATGGCTTCAGGGCTTAGTGCCGCCCTTGATCAGTTTCGGCAGCGCCAGATCTTGAGCAGGTTGGCGGTGGCAGCGGCGAGTTCGGCTTCGGCTTGGGCGGCTTTGATGCCTCGGCAGGAGAACTGGCGTAGTCCGTGTCTGTCTTTGAGGTGTCCGTTGACTGGTTCCACGGTGACGCCGCGACGCCGGTAGGCGCTGATTCCTTCGGGGGTGGCCAGCCGGGCCTTCATCGCCTGGATGGGATCGGTCTCCTCGGCTGCCTTGGCATCATCGGCTGTCCGGGAGGCCGTCTCGAGCCGTTCCCGCTTCGCGGTCCCGATCAGCCGGTCCGGGCCCGGGACACTCAGATTGTGCCTAGAGCAGTAGCCGGCGTCGGCAAGCAGCAGCTCCACCGGCTCCGGAGGCGATCCGACACGGGCTCGGCCCCGGTTCAGCGTGTCGGCCGCCTGCATCGCAGCCGTCATCATGGGTTCGAACTGGGCAACATCGACGGTGGCGTTGGTGACCTTGACCGCTAAAACGATCTGATCGTCACTGACCGCCAACTGGGTGTTGTAACCCTGAATCCAGCCCTTCCCGGTCGGCATCCAGCCGGAGTCGGGATCGGTCAGGTTGGCCGCCGGATCGCTCAGTGCCTGGGCCGCAGCAGCTTCAGCGTCGGCCAGCCGTGCCTGATCCGCAGCTAACCGGGCCAACGCACGTCGGGTGCCGCCCGCCTGCTCCGGTGGTGCCGGTGGGCGGCCCGTCGGCGGGGGGCTGCCCTGCTTGTCCGCCTCGGCCCGCCGTCGCTGATAGTCCTCCCAGCGGGCCGCCGCAGCGCCGCGTTGCTGGGCCACACGTTCCACCGACTCCTCCACCCGAGCCCGCCGAGCAGCGACCCTACGCTCCTCGGCCTGCGCCGCTTGGGCCGCCGCCTGCTCGGTTCGAGCCAACGCCGCCCGGATCCGCTCCGCCCGGGTGCTCGGGTCGCTCCACGGCTCAGCGACCTGGCTGGGGTTGTCCTCCCCGAACAGCACATCCTCCTCGGCATCAACCCGGTCCGCCTCACCCAGCATCTGATCGACCTGATCCCGCAGCCACGAGCGGCGCCGGTTCGCCGCATAGGATGCGTTCGCCGCGATCCGGGTACCGTCGACCGCAACGACCCCCACCCGGCCCAGCCCGGACTCCCCGGCCAGCTCCAACACCTGCACGAACAACGCCGCCAATGCTTCGCGGTTCTCCTTGCGGAATCGGGCGATCGTGGAATGGTCGGGCACATCCTGGGCGCAGATCACCCGGAACGCCACATCGGTGACACACAGATCCTCAATCCGCCGTGACGACCGCTGACCCGTCGCATACGCATAGATCAACAACGCCAGCAGCATCCGCGGGGCATAGCCTTGCCGGCCCACTGAGCCCAGCCGGCGCGAGGCCTCAAACGGGCTCACATCCAGCTCATCGAGCACTGCCAACAAGAACCACACAAAATGCCGTGCTGGCAGCCATTCCCGCATATCCGGCGGCAGCAGAAACATCTGACCCCGATCGACCGGCCTATAACCCATCGCCATGATCAAATTCTCTCGCGGCGCGCCCACGGGCCCGCGGCACGACACGGCCATTTTGCAACAGCCTCTGCAACCCATGCAGACCGTCAGGAAAGTACGTGAACGTGGGTTTCGTCCCCTCAGCGAACGGTGATCTCGACGCGCTCGTTCTTGAGCTTCGGCGTGGCCTGTTGCCAGTCGGGAAGGTTGAAGTCCTGGGTTTGCCACAACCTGTTCCCGACCTTGACCGTGGTTACGCCGTAGGACGGGGCATTAGCCACGGCGAAGTGCGCGTACGCCCAGGCCTGCCGGCTGCCACGGGCACGGATGGTGACCACTGACCCATCAGTGGAGTCATCGAGCTCGCCGAAGGTGCGCTGCAGGGAACTGCGTAAGCCCTTGGTGTCTCCCGGCGTGCCGCTACGGTCCAGGCAGCTGAATCCGGCCGGCGACTGACCGGTCAGCGTGCTGGCCAGCACCCGGCCATCAGCCTCATGATCGCGATAGGCCTCTGGATACCCACTTCGCTGTACCTTCTGCGCTACGTCGTTGATGTCGTCGGTTTCCCAGTTCTTGATCTTGACAAGGGCGTCGTAGAACTTCGCAGTCGCATGGTACGGATCCATCAGCTGCTGCTTGGTGCCCCAGCCCTGGGAGGGGCGTTGCTGGAAGAGGCCAAGGGAGTCGCTATCGCCGTAGTCAAGGTTGCGGATGCCCGTTTCCTGATAGGCAGTAGCAAGGGCGATGGAAGCCGCGCGGGGTGGCAGACCCCGGCGTACCGACACACCCGCAATAATCGACGCGAAGTGGGCTTGGTCTAGGTCCAACACCGTGGATGTGCTGTTGGCCGTCGCAACACATCGTTGTTGGCCCAGGACAGGCTCAGTCAGATTCCGGGAACGGAGCCACCAGAAGGCCCCGACGCCGGCAGCTATCAAGAGGACAAACGCGACGACGAGGCACCCAAGAGTGCGAGTTGTTTCGGATCGCAAATGAGCTCAGTTCGCGTGTAGCTCGGCGTTCAATTCAACTCCGATCCGTTGCCGCCGACGGATCTCGACGGCACCGGTTACCGAGTTGCGAATGAACAGCAAGCCATTCTTGCCGGACAGGCTCCGAGCCTTGACCACTTCGCCGCCCGGCAGCGTGACCTTGGTACCTGCCGTGACGTAGAGGCCGGCCTCGACGACGCAGTCGTCGCCCAGGGCTATCCCGACGCCCGCGTTGGCGCCGATGAGGCAGCGCTCCCCAATCGAGATGACTTCGCTGCCACCACCGGACAAGGTGCCCATGATTGAGGCCCCGCCGCCTACGTCGGAGTCGTGCCCGACCACCACGCCCGCTGAGATCCGGCCCTCCACCATCGACCTGCCGAGCGTGCCGGCGTTGAAGTTCACGAAGCCCTCGTGCATCACCGTCGTCCCTTTGGCGAGGTGGGCGCCCAATCGGACTCGATCAGCGTCAGCAATGCGTACCCCAGTTGGAACCACGTAGTCGACCATTCGCGGAAACTTGTCGACACCGTAGATGGTGAGATGTCCGCCACGAGCGCGCAGCCGGATACGGACCCGTTCGAACCCTTCAATGGCACACGGACCGGCCGACGTCCAAACGACG
>DATLQC010000212.1:0-5381 GCA_035535395.1 Propionibacteriaceae bacterium
AATGACTGTGGGTGTCAATGACTGTGGGCTGATCAATGACTGTGGGCCGTTGCTGTCACCGTTGCTGTCAAAGCTTGGTTGATGGCGACTGTTGACGGGTGAAACCATGTCTCGCTAGGTGCGCCGCGAGGGAATCGAACCCCCAACCCGCTGATTAAGAGTCAGCTGCTCTGCCAGTTGAGCTAGCGGCGCGCGAAGAGCAACATTAGCAAATCGGCGCGACCCGGGAAATCGCGTTCGACGCCGCGCCGTTGTGACGCCTGATCAGTCATCCTCGAGTACGGCCATGGCGGCATTATGGCCGCCGAGACCACTGACTGCGCCGCCCCGTACGGCCCCGGAGCCGCATAGCAGAATCCCGCGATGACCGGTGGCCACACCCCAGCGCTCCGCCGCAGTCTTTGCCGGTGCATCGTCGGACAACCATGGCCACGACAGATCACCGTGGAAGATGTTGCCGCCAGGCATCCCGAGCTCGGCCTCGATATCGAGTGGTGTCATCACTTCAATGCACGGTTCGCCATGGCGATCGAGAGCCAGGCACGGCTCCAGCGGTTCGGCAAGTACCGACTGAAGCGAGCGCAGGGCGGCCATTTTGGCCTGTTGCCGGGAACCGTCCGGGTCTGCGGTGAACAGGCTGTGTGGCGTGTGCATTCCGAAGAGCGTCAGGGTGTGATATCCGGCGGCCCGCAGCTCAGGATCGAGGATTGAGCCATCGGTGAGTGTGTGGCAATAGATCTCACAAGGCATTGGATCCGGAATCTCACCGGCCAATGCCTCCTCGTACGCCTGCTGCAACCGGGCATAGCCCTGGCCGAGGTGCAGCGTACCGGCGAACCCGATTGTCGGCTCAATCCCAGAACGAAACTGAGGGAGGCGCCGCAACACGATGTTGATCTTGGTCTGACTGCCTACCGGTGGTTCGCTCGGCTCACCGAGCAGTCGTTGGAGGGTTGCTGGCGCACAGTTCGCCAAGATCATTTCAGCGCTGATTGACTCGCCATTGGCCAGCCGGACAGTTGCCCCTCCGGATGGTAGCGGCTCGAGCCCCTCAACCGGGCACCCTGTTTGCAGCGCAACCTTCGCATCCTGAGCAGCTCGGATGAGCTCAGCCGCTACCGCGCCCATGCCACCGACGGGGACCTTCCACTCGCCGCTGCCGTTGCCGATCGCGTGGTAGAGAAAGCATCGGTTCTGCCGCAAGGACGGATCATGCGCCGAGGTGAAGCTGCCGATCAGAGCATCGGTCAGCACGAGGCCGCGTACGGTGTCGTCGTTGAAGCTCGACTCGACGAGCTGGCCAAGCGGTTGCTCGACTACTGACGACCAAAGATCAGGATCGACGCGCGACCGCAGCTCATTGACCTGGGGGAGTGGCCGCGTCAACGTCGGTTCGATTACCGTGGCCAGCTCGCGAAGGCTGTCCTCAAAATCGGCCCAGGCCTGATATTCCCGCTCATCGCCAGTCAGCGAGCGGAATGAGTCGCGCGTCAATCGTCCTTCTTGGCGCTCGATAAGGAGGCCGCTGGAATCGACCGGCGTATACGACCGGACCTGACGTGAGCGCAAATCGAGCCGGAGTCCCAACTGGTCGATGATCAAGCTCGGCAGCAACGAAACCAGATAGGAGAAGCGGGAGAGCTTAACCGCTACTCCTTTGAAGAGTTGAGCGCTGGCCACAGCGCCACCGAGCTCGCTGCGTCCTTCGAAGACGGTGACCCGGCGGCCGGCCCGGGCCAAGTACGTTGCTGCGATCAACCCGTTGTGTCCGCCGCCGATGATGACGACATCGGAATGGTTGTCAGTCATCGAGCACTGCGAGCATGAGACCTGCGGACTCGCCTGAGCCGTTGCCGCCTGAGCTTGTTGATCTCTGGATGGACCAGCGGTTCCAGCTCATGTTTCAAGGCCAGCTCGAGAATATGGTCAGCAAGCGCAGGGTTTCTCGCCAGGATCGGCCCGTGAGGATAGGTGCCAATCACCGGTCCGGCGACTGCTCCCTCGCTTCCGTCGCTGCAGTTGCCGATTCCGATTTCCACAGACGCAAGTGGCTTGACGCCCGGCCCAAGCCTGGTATAGCCGCCATGGTTCTCAAATCCAGTCAGCCACTGATCATTTCCGTCGCGGCCGTTCCAGCGGCTAATGATCTCTCCGACCGCGCGCACCGGGCCACGCGTGGTAGTGATGTCGAGCAGCCCTAGCCCAGAGATCACCTCGTCCTTGTATCCGACTGTGAAGCTGTTGCCGACGATCTGGTAGCCAGCACACACTGCGAGGACTGCGGCGCCCCGGTCGACGGCTCGGTAGAGTCCGCCGTCGGCCTTGAGCGCCCTTACAGCCGTGACTTGGGCCGCGTCCTCTCCGCCACCAAGGAGATAGACGTCTCCGGTGTCTGGCAGCGGATGGCCCGGCTCGACGGCGGTCAGCACCGGCTCGTACCCTCGCCACGCCAGACGCTTCATCAGCACCGTTGCATTGCCCCGGTCGCCGTAGAGGCCGAGCAGTGATTGATAGATCAGCACCACTTCGACGCGCTTGCTCATCAAACCCTGCCCATCTTGCGAAGTCGCTGGAATGGGGTGTAGGTCGCGATCACGTCGACTGGCTCGGGATGGCCGGCGAGCGCGTCGCCAAGATCAGGGATGCACCGGTAGTCAACTTCGGCGTACTTAAGGCGTACGGCAAGGTCCTGAGCCCGCCGTCCGGTTGCGATGACCGAGCGTCCCGCCAGCCGCTCATATTCGACATCCCAGAGCCACGACACGTCGCGGCCGTCGGCTGCGGCGGAGTCGATCGCCAGCACAACGGTTTGGCTTTGCGCAAGTGGCAAGGCTTCGGCCCAGCCGGCAGGGTTTTTGGCCAGCAGTAGCCGGGCCGTCGTGGTTCCGAACCGCGCCGTGGCGAAACGGCCGGCGGGGGAAGTGACCCGACGCATGCCGGCTAGAGCGGTTCGTGGTTCCACCCCCATCAGCTCGGCCGCGGCGAGTGCGCAGGCGGCATTGCTGATGTTGAAGACTCCGGGCACGCTCAGCTGGGGATCCCACACGTGCTCGGTGTGGTCGACGATCGTGCCGCTCTCGACGCGATAGTCACCTTTCGGGCGAGCGAACCCGCAACCTGTGCAGTACCAGTCGGCGTCCTGGCCGGAGCGCTGATCCGGCTGAATACGGATGAGGCTCGCGTCACACGCGGGACAGAGCGAGGAATCCTGAGTCCAGGTCGTGGCCGTGTCAACCCATACGACTTCCTTCGCCGCCATTGCGGCCCAGACAACCAGCGGCTCGTCGGCGTTGGCGACGACGACAGGCCCGGCCGTTCCGGCTTGCGTGAGAGCGGTGCGCCAGCTGCGGCCGAGGCTCTTGATCTCATGATGCCGGTCGAGCTGATCGCGGCTGAAGTTGAGCAGCACAAGCACTTCCGGCCGGCCAAGTTTGATCAAGTCACCGACCACCCGCTCGTCGCTTTCCAAGATCGCAATGTCAGCTTCCGGGTGCTCGCTGAGGGCAGATGCAAGGCCGTGATGCAGATTGGCCCCATCCGCGTTGTGTACCAGCCGATTGGCATCGGGCCCTAGGGACTCGCGCAGTGCCGCCGCCAGGAAATGTGTGGTCGTGGTCTTTCCGTTAGTGCCCGACACAATGGCGATGCGCTTCCCGACCAGCAGCTTGCTCAATGCGCTGGGGTCGAGCTTTAGCATCACCTTGCCACGGATCGAGGCGCCAGTGCCACGCCCGGCCAGTCGAGAGGCCGCCCCGGCCAGGCGCCCGGCATACGTGGCCGCCGATAGCCGGGCAGTCGAGATGGACATGGCACTCATTCGGCGCGGCACGGGTAGTAGGTCATCGAGCCTCCAGCGACGATCGTTCCCCGATTCGTTCCCGTTTTCTGGGCCCTGCCCCTGGGGTGAGTGACGGGACTCGAACCCGCGACATCCTGGACCACAACCAGGTGCTCTACCAGCTGAGCTACACCCACCATGCAAGAGGCCCGATCATGCGTCGCGGACCACACTGCGCAGCGTGAAGTGTACCGGGCGGCGTCTTGTCGGGGGTAATCAGTTCTCGCTCGGGACGGCCCCAGTCAGCGCGCCCTGATGGCGATCGGCGATCTCCTTCGACGCCGCGCTGTCCGGGCCAGGCAGTGGCACGAACACCGCTTCGCGGTAGTACCGCAGTTCCTCAATGGACTCTTGTACGTCGGCTAGCGCCCGATGGTTGCCCGCCTTGGCCGGGGCCTGGTAGTAGACCCGCGGGTACCAGCGGCGTACCAGCTCTTTGATGCTGGAGACATCGACACTGCGATAGTGAACGTGACGCTCGAATGTCGGCATGTCCCGCGCCAGGAACGCCCGATCGGTCCCAATGGTGTTGCCGGCAAGGGGAGCCCTGCCGGGTTCCGCTACGAATGCGCGCACGTAGTCGAGGACGCGTTGCTCGGCCTCGGCCAGGGACAATCCGGAGTCCAGCAAGGTGAGCAGGCCGGAGGCGTCGTGCATGCCGCGTACGAAGTCGCCCATCTGCTCCAGCGCCCGACTGCTCGGCTTGATCACCAAATCGACTCCATCACCGAGAACGTTGAGATCAGCGTCGGTGACCAGTGCGGCCACCTCGATCAGCTCGTCGTTGATCAAGTCGAGTCCGGTCATTTCGCAGTCGACCCAGACCAGCAGGTCGTTTGTGGCCATCTTTAGGGTTCCTGTGCCTCTCTGCCTTCTCGTTGCTGACCTCGCCTGGGGGCGTATTTCGGCACCCACTTAATCAGCCAGCCCGAGCCGGCCCAGGTGAGCACACCCATCGTGACAGCCGCGACTGCCAGGGAAGCCAATGCGCTGACGGCACTGATCACGAGCGGGCCTGCGGCGTTGCCCAGATCGCTGCAGACCCTCCATCCACCAAGAAACTGTGCACGATCCTCCGGCGGTGCGGCGTCGGCGCCGAGAGTGAGCACAATGCCGGCGGAGATGCCGTTTCCCAAACCCATGAGCGCAGCCACCAAGCCGACGCTAGTGGGCCCACTGGTCAGCGGCAACAGCACGAAGCCAAGCCCCAGCACGATCATGGTCGGCACGGCGACATACACCCGTCCAAATCGGTCCATGATGGCGCCGCCGGGATAGAAGAGCAGCATGTCTACCCCTGCAGAGATCCCGAAGATCACAGCGGTCGTTGCAGCGTCCACACCGATGGATTCAGCCCAAAGAGGCACGATCGACTGCCGGGTGGCGCGAGCGGCCGAGATGGCCAGAATGCCGATACCAAGCGTCAGCAGGATGTGGCGATGCTCGGCAAGCACTGAGATTACGGATCGATGGCGACGAGGTTCGCGAGCTGCGGTGATGTGGCGGCTTGCGGTGACATCGGGCAGGAAGGCGAGGAGGATGG
>DATLQC010000213.1:0-7022 GCA_035535395.1 Propionibacteriaceae bacterium
GTCGACGCCGATGGTCGCTAGCCGGCCCATTGTGTTGCTCTGCAGGTATGCGACTTCGGCTTCGGAGAAGACGCTCATGCCGGTTCGGCGGACATTTCCAGGTACTGCGACTCCGGGACGTCCAGTTCGAGTGCCCCTGCGGGCATCGACGGATAGGGCCGTCGGGGCTCCCGCACGCCGGCACCGCCCTCAAGATCATCTGGCCACATCGGAGGCGGCGGTGGCAAGTCGGGAAAGCCGGGTCCACGCTGTTCGCGTGGCGTCTGCGCGGGCGATCGCGGAACCTCGGCAGCCCTGCGGGACGGAGTAGCAAGAGCCTTGCGGCGCTGCCGTTCGATCCGCTTAGCGGCTCGGCGCCTGCGTTTCCTGACGGGATCATCGGCCATGAGTGCCTCCTCGCCCAACGAGCGTACGCGCCCGGCATGTCACGTTTTCCGCTCAAAGCCACGAATGCTGGCGGAGTCGCCTCAGAATGGCTTCGTTCGTGGCCCTGTGCGGAGAAACGCCGTCAGTCGGGAGCGCGCTACTCCGCTGCGAGCGCGTCTTCGGCGTCCATGATGCGGTAGCCATATCCCTGCTCGGCCAGGAACCGCTGGCGGTGAGCCGCGAAGTCAGTGTCGACTGTGTCGCGGGCGACCACGGCGTAGAGCCGCGCAGTGACTCCTTCAGACTTCGGCCGTAGCAGTCGGCCGAGCCGCTGCGCCTCCTCCTGTCGGGAGCCAAATGCACCCGAGACTTGGACGGCGATCTGTGCCGACGGCAGGTCGATCGAGAAATTGGCCACTTTGCTCACCACGAGCAACTCGAGCTCGCCGGAGCGGAACGCCTTATAGAGCTGCTCACGGCGCCGCACCGTGGTTTGCCCGGTGATCAAGGGTGCGTCCAAACGGGCAGCAAGATCGGACAGTTGATCAACGTATTGCCCGATCACCAGAGTCGGCGTGCCGCGATGCTTGGAAACCAGGTCCACGATGACACCAGTCTTGGACTCCGCCGTCGATGCGAGCCGATACTTCTGATCCGGCTCGGCCACTGCGTACGCCATCCGCTCGGCTTCATTCAAGGTAACCCGGACCTCGATGCAGTCCGCAGGTGCGATATAGCCCTGAGCCTCGATGTCCTTCCACGGCGCGTCATAGCGTTTCGGCCCGATCAGTGAGAACACGTCGCCTTCCCGGCCGTCCTCGCGTACCAAGGTGGCCGTCAAACCGAGTCGGCGACGAGCCTGGAGCCCGGCGGTCATCCGGAAGACTGGCGCCGGCAATAGGTGCACCTCGTCGTAGATGATCAAGCCCCAATCTCGGGCGTCGAGCAGCTCGAGATGCGGATGGATCCCGCCGCGCTTAGTGGTGATCACCTGGTAGGTCGCGATAGTAACCGGCCGGATCTGCTTCTTTGCACCGGAGTACTCGCCGATCTCATCGGCGGTCAATGTTGTTCGCTTGATCAACTCATCGCGCCACTGCCGGGCCGCGACCGTATTCGTGACCAAGATCAACGTCGTTGCACTCGCCCGGGCCATGGCGGCGCAGCCAACGATCGTCTTGCCGGCACCGCAGGGCAAAACCACGACGCCGGACCCTCCATGCCAGAAGGAATCGGCGGCCTGTCCCTGGTAGGGCCGCAGCGTCCAGCCGCGCTGGTTGAGGCTGATCGCATGCGCTTCGCCGTCGACATAGCCGGCCAGGTCTTCGGCGGGCCAGCCGAGCTTCAGCAGTACCTGCTTCAGGTGCCCGCGCTCGGACGGGTGGACAACTACTGTGTCATCGTCGATGTGGCTGCCGAGCAGTCCCTTGATCTTGGTGCTGCGCAGCACTTCGGTGAGCACTGCACGGTCAGTGCTGACCAAGATCAACCCATGCGTCGGGTGCTTCTCGATTCGGAGCCGGCCATAACGATCCATCGTCTCGGCGACGTCGACGAGCAGCGCGTTCGGGACCGGGTAGCGGCTGTAGGTCAGCAGCGTGTCTACTACCTGTTCGGCGTCATGTCCCGCAGCGCGGGCATTCCACAGCCCTAGCGGAGTCAACCGGTAGGTGTGGATGTGTTCCGGCGCTCGCTCGAGCTCGGCGAACGGCGCGATCGCAATGCGGCAAGCATCGGCCTCAGGATGATCAACTTCAAGCAACAATGTACGGTCAGACTGCACGACGAGCGGGCCGGGACCGTCGAACGGTGCCGCCATCAGCGGTGCTCGTCCTCATTCGGAGACTTCTCATCAGTCGGCGCACGACTCGACGACTCCGATGACTGGGCACCGGTGTGGCTCGGCTCGGATTGCTCGCTCGGCGTCGGTGAGTCGGACGGCTCCGGCGTCGGTGCATCGGTCGGTTCGGGTGTAGGCCGCGTGACTACCAGCGTTGGTGAGCTGCGGCTCTGATTACCGGCGGCGTCAACCGCCCGTATCTGTACCACGTGCTGGTCGCTGTCGTCGTTGAACCAGCGCAACCGTGCCCTGGTTTCGGCCGTAGTTGCCACTTCAAAGCCGTTGAGCCAGATGCGGTAGCCGATTACCCCAACATTGTCGCTGGCCGCGGGCCAGCTAACGGTGAGTTGCTGCGGTGTGATCTTGGATGTCTCGATGTCGGTGACTGGCTGGGGAGGCTCGGAATCTTTGCTGGATTTGGATTGAGAGGTTCTGGCCTTACGTGAGGAGCGACTGTCGGCATCGACTGAGCTGTCCTCGGTGGGCGTCGCTATTGGTTGCGAGGGTTGGGCACCTGCGGCTGTCTTGGCTGGTTCTCCATCATCTCCGGGGACCGAGGTCCGATCGCCAGTGCTCGACGCAGATTCTTGTGGCTTGGCCGGCCGGACGCCAACCGCACTATTCGGTGGATCCTCATTCGCTCCGGAGTGCCTGATCTGTTCCGGCGACCGAGCGATGCCAGGCACAAGATAGAGGGATCCCACACCGGCAGCACACACGCCGAAGACGATCATTCGCCTGATCGTGACGGCATGCACCCGCTCATTCTAGGGACCTAGCTAAGGTCCGGGGGCGGTTAGCGACACCCGCGCGGTCGGCACTCGCACCAGTGCGCTGCACGGCGACGCGATGACGGCGTTCGTCGGCGAGCAACGCCTCAGCTACCTGGCTAGGGGACACGACGGCTGTCGACTCCGCCAGCTGCCTTGGGGCTCGCCGAGCGGGCGGCGTCACAATCAGCTCGCCAGCACTGTTCTCCACGGCCGGTGAATGCCCAAGTTCTTGGAGCAGCGGCACGATCTCCTGCTCGTCAACAGCGGCCACTAGTACCCCAGGGGCGACCGCGCGAAGCCCCAGGCTAGATGCCGCGGGATGAGCAAGCAGTGCCGCGGCTTGCGCCTGATCCGCCATCCGTACGTAACAACCGGCCGGACCAAGCCGAATGCTTCCATGTTGTCTGCCGACATCGTCGATCAAGTAGAGGAGCGGCTGGGGAACGCCAGTCGTGGAGTGCCGCTCCAGCCACTGCTGCACGTCTACGGCCGACCAGCCCTGGTCGAAGGCCGGGCGCAGCGACGTCGCGCTGAAGCGATAGACGCCCGCACCGCCTCGTGACTCCTGATCAGCCAGCAGCCGTAGGTCGGCTGCGACCGTGTGCTCGAGCGGACCAGAAGTGACCGCTGTCAGATCGTTTTGGATGAGAAATCGCTCGACCGGAGCCGGGAAGAGCTCGGCCAGCGCAGTCGGCATCGGCTGATCCGGCTGGAGCGCAACCCGAGCGAACGACGAGACCGCTCCGAGTGCCGTCATCCCGAGCGACGTCGCTTCACGCCACGTCCACTGCGCCAGCTGCTCGGCCTTCACAGTGCCCTGAGCCAGGCTGGGCCGATGCCAGTCGGCGGCATCCGCCAACTGATCCAGGTTGACCACCGTTCCTGTCGAAGCGCCGACGATGAGCTGCAGGACCGCTCTGCGGAGACTAGCCGCAGAGCGGGCGTACGCCTCCTGACCGAGCGTGCGACCGCCGCCGTCGACCGATCGGGCGAAGAAACGGTCGGCTACGAGCCATGCTTCGGAGACTAGCCGCCAGCGGCGCGCGGCATCGAAATCTAGCCATTGGTCGTAGTCGTGAGTAGGCAGCAAAATTCCCACGTTCGCCGGGGCTATGAGCTGAGCGGCCGCTGCACACTCGATCAGGAACGCGGCATGAGCCGAGTCCACGCCGAGATCCCGAGCTAGGGCCGTGACATCGCGGTTGGACAGTCCGCCACCGCGAAGCAGCTTGCGCGGCTCGGCCTCAAGGCGATGCGCGAGCAGCTCAATGTCATGCAGCACCGCGAAGGCGGCCCCAGCCGCAGCCCGATCAACAAGATCAGGGTCGCGATGGTGACCGGTGAGCGCTGGAGCCTCGGCGGCAATCGGTTCGGCGGTGAACCGGCCGGCCCTCAGCCGCCAGGCCACCTCTCGCGGAATGATCACGGTTTCGGAGTCCAGCGGTCGCAGCAGCTGGTGGCTGAGCAGCCGCTCGATGGGCGAGCGGGCCGACGGGATGGTGACCGGGCGGTCTGCATACCGTACGGCGCCGGTCGGTGCCCAGAGAAGGCGCTCGAGGACGACTCGGGCGTTGGCGCCGCAGGCGTCTACAGCCGCATCGATTTGCGCATCCGACATTGGGCGGGCCGACGGGGGAGCGAGGCTCCCCGGATACGGCTCGAAGGCCTCGCGCACCGGCCGTACCAGGTGCAGCTGCTGATCCTCTCCCCACAGCAGCGCGCGTTCTCGTAGCTGCTGTGCCGCTGTTGCGATCTGAGATGGCGACTGCCCAAGCATTCCCTCGAGTTCATCGACTGAACTGGGGTCAGGCAATGCTGCTAGGGCTTCGGCGACGGTTCGCAGCCAGATGTTGAGCTCATCGATGGCTCGGCTGATCGATGCGGCACTCGCGGCCCGGCTCGCAAGCTCGGCGATGTTGTCGGGAATCGGGTCGAGAAGATCTGGACGCAAGGCGAGCAATGTGGCCAGCTTTTCGGCCGGCATGGCTCTCAGGGCCTCGGTCAAGGTGCGGGGCCGCTGTGATTCACTCAGCGCCGTCACCCTGCCTTACCTCCAGGGTGATTGATAGGTAGGCGGACTTGGTGCTTCGGACTTGAGCCGGCGGTAGATCGTGACCAGCGTGCCGACGAGCAGGACCCAGCAGATCAGCAGCCCCCATTGCCCGACGAACCGCCACCAATCGCCGAAGCCGGTATCGATGATGAGCGTGCCGAGGACGCCCATGATCGCCAGCACGACAATGGCGAAAATGTGGGCTCGACGGACTTCCGGCGCGGCCACCTTGACTCGTCCCGCCAGGCCAACAGCGATACAAAGAAGAATCGGTGACAGCACGTAGACCAGGCCGCCGAGGATCAGACACATGCAAAGGCCAGGCGTCGCGGCATCGACGACGCTCTTGGCCGTCACAGCTGTTGTGGGCTGGGGCTGTTGACCGTACGACGGCGGTGTGAACCAGCCAGGTGTACCGGGCGTCGGGAACGGAGCTGGGGTGGTGTTGCCTGCGCCGCGAACGACTATCGGTCGATCGGGTGGGGGATAGTGAGCACCTCCTGCGGAGGGAACGCTGCCCGGAGCCGTGCCCGCTAAGCCCGTCGAAGCGCGCCCTTCCACAAGTCCCGGCGCGATCGGCTGGCCCCCAGGAGCGGCCCAGTGCACTGCTCCCCACGCTGAGTCGGAGGTCATCGTGCTGGCGACTACGGCGAAGGGTTTCTCGGGGTCCCGCGGCTCCTCACGCTGCACCGGCACCAGGCTGGAGAGCGGGGCTACCGCGGTCGATGGGTTATCGAAGGCGGGCCGATTTTTGGGAGCCCAAGCTGCCACCTGCATATAGGGCGGTGCCGTGTCGAGCGGTGGAGCATCGGGAGTTTGAAAGTCCGAAGGGCGCTCGATCGGCGCGTACTCCGGCCCGTCCTCCCAGGTTGCCATGCAGTCATCGTAGACGCGGGTGTGACTCCTTGAACGCCCGCGGAAGCTGAAGCAGCTCGGCTGACGATTTCGAGGTTGGGAGGCACGCCTGAAACGGCTACGCTTAGCGCGCTGTTGTGGGGGTAAATCTGCCGGGAATCGCGAAAGAGCAAGTGAGGTTTGGACGTGCCTGTTGGCAAGGTGAGGTTTTACGACGCCGAAAAGGGCTTCGGCTTCCTGACCAAGGATGAGGGCGGCGACGTCTATATCCGCGCCAACGCCTTGCCTCCCGGAGTAACGAGCTTGAAGGCCGGCCAGCGAGTCGAGTTCGGTGTTGTGGAGGGTCGTAAGGGGGAGCAAGCCCTTTCAGTGCACATCGTTGACGTTCCACCCTCACTGTCTAAGGCACACCGCAAGCCTCCGGAGCAGATGACGGTGATCATCGAGGATTTGATCAAGATGCTTGACGGCATCGGCAACGGCTACCGTCGCGGCCGCTACCCCGACGCCAAGACCAGCACCAAGATCGCTACCGTGCTCCGGGCAGTCGCGGACGAGCTGGAGCTCTAGATCGAGATCAACCGACATTTCTGGTTCGTGTCGTGCTAACCCGCTCGTGATCATGTGAATGGGCTTGACGCGCTTGTCTCGTGCGTTTCTTCGCACAAGTCCGCAAATGTCAGCAGGAATTGCCTGAACGCCTAATTTTCGTGGCATTGTGCGGCGAAGCGTTCAATGTCGGTTGGTCGCAATGCGATCAATTTCTGATTTCTCGCCCCGCTCGCTGGACCGTGTCGGCGCCGCTGAATTGCAGTGTTGTCCGAATCGATCTGGTGTTGTCCGTTGCTTTGTGACGCGCCGAGTCTCTGAGGAGTGTCGGCGGCGGTCCATATATTGGAAGCGTGTTCGAAAATGAACTGACCGAGTTGGATGCCGCCGGCACCCTGACGGCGGCGGAGGCCAACGAACACGCCCTGATCCTGGCCGAAACCCGCCGGCTCCACATCGCCGCCCACTTGGCCGACCTGCATGCCGGCGACGCGATCGCCAAGAGTCGCATACCGGGCGCCGAACATGCGGTGCGGTTGGGCGGGGAGGGCACCCCGACCGTGGGTGACTTCGCCCCCGCCGAACT
>DATLQC010000214.1:0-3817 GCA_035535395.1 Propionibacteriaceae bacterium
GTAGAGCTGCCTTCGGG
Organism: Propionibacteriaceae bacterium; assembly: GCA_035535395.1. GTDB lineage: Bacteria > Actinomycetota > Actinomycetes > Propionibacteriales > Propionibacteriaceae > Microlunatus. The sequence continues at coordinate 18 of DATLQC010000214.1, forward strand.
TGAAGGTGTCTGCCGTTGGTTGGATCTGGAAGTGTCCACCGTGATCATGGTCCAACAGCGAACCGAAGATGCTGGGCGAGTCGAAGCGTGGGGCGCAGAACCAGTCGATGGTGCCGTCGGTCGCGACGAGTGCGGCGGTCTGCAGGTTTCCGATCAAGCCGTGATCGGCGATGAGTGGGTACTTCGACATCGGACCTCTCTCCATAGCATCGGAATGTGACCATGCTGTGCCACCACCTCCGGCTGGGCTTCACCCTCGCGGGGTGATTGTCGCCGGCACGGTTCCGCTCGACCTACTGGAGAACTTTCGTCAGATCGAGGCAGTAGAACCAGCTGGCACAATCTTGCATGCGGTGCAGATGGACGATTCCGGACTCTGGGGTCTGATAGACGCATTGCGGGAGGCCGGCATCGAACTGATCGAGATACGTCGTAGCGACGCGCCCGCTGATTAGAGCGCCGGCCTGAATGCGGTCTCAGGCCAGCGTCGCAGCGCCAGGAGTGCCAGACAGGCCACCAAACTCACGTAAACCCCGGGAGCGGCAGCAAAGTTGAACGTTGTCACCAGGATCTGGCTGATGACAGGCGCCGTGCCACCGAGGACGGCAGTTGCAAGGCCGGCGGTCATCGACATTCCGGTTGATCGAAGCGGGGTGGGGAACAGCTCCCCGACCATGGCGACCAGGAGTACGCCGGCCAACGCTATGCCGATGATCAGCTGGGCTATCAGGAGGCCCAGCTGCGACCTGCTGCCAAGGACCGCCATGGGGCCCGCCAACACTGCGAGGGAGACGCTTGACCAGATGGCCACCGGGCGTCGCCCAATCACATCGGACAGACGTCCTAACGCGACGGCTGCAGCCGCGGTAACGCCCAGCATGGCGGCTGAGATGGCCAAGGTCGGCACGAGATTCAGCTTCGCAGTGGCCGCCAGCTGGTTGGGCATGAAGATGAAGAAGGTATTGAACGCCACCGAACCTGCGGCTATCAGCGCAAAGCCTCTAATCAAGCCCAGCCGGTCGTTGGCCCAAAGGCTTGGGATTGGTCGCGTGATCACCTGCCCGGCCTGCCTCATGGCGAGGAACTGGCTCGTCTCGCTGACTCGGCGCCGTACCAGGCCGCCAACCAATCCCAAAGGCAGCGCCAGGATGAAAGCCAACCTCCACCAGCCACTTTGCAGGGGAGCCCATGACTGGATGAGCAACAAGAGGGACGCGACGGCCATGCCAAAGCCCAAACCGAGGGCGAGAGTGCTGGTGTGCCAGGAGGCCAGCTCACCCCGACGATGGCTGGGAGCCCTTTCGAGCAGGAGTACCCCGGCAACGCCTAGCTCACCGCCAGCCGCCAGGCCTTGCACGGCACGGAGCAAAATCAGCGTCACAGGCGCGAGAAAGCCGATCGCCGCATAGCTGGGCAGAAACCCGACGGCAGCGGTAGCGCCAGCCATGAGGAGAATGACGGGCACGAATACCGCGCGGCGTCCGCGAAGATCCGCCATTCGGCCGAAGAGCAGCGCACCGACCGGTCTAATGATCAAAGCTGTGCCGTACGCGGCGAAGGCCGCCAACATGACGGTCGAGCGATCCGCAGTTGGAAAGAACAGTGGTCCGATGATGGTGGCGAACGCTCCATAGAGAGCGAAGTCGTACCACTGCACGGCATTGCCAAGACCAACAGCGACTATGGCAGGTTTAGCGGAAGCGACGTCGCGCGATTCTTCTTGGCTGCGGCGCAGTGACATGACTGCAGAGTAATCATTGGCTGCATCGTCGGGCGTGTCCACATCTCCGGGCGCTCGGACGGGCGTTAGGCGGCGTGAAGTCGGATGCAGTGGTCGACTTGGATGGAGCTGTTCGCCAGCTCCTCCAAGATCATCCGCAACTCACGTTGAGTGACCGAGACTCGGATCACCGTTCGCTCCTGATCAACCCAAACGGCCCACTGCATATACCGCAAAGTCGAGTTACCCAGGCGTCCCTCGATGCGAAATTCGCAACGGTCCGACGACGCGTGTACCTCCAGCGGCGTTATCCCGAGTGAGCGCAACCGGCCTCTGCTAGCGAGCGAGGCGCCCTGAGCCTGGGGCATGCGCCCTGAGCCTGGGGCATGCGCCCTGAGCTCGTCGAAGGGCCACGCTTCGACAAGCCCAGCGCACATACGGTGAGCGGCGCTTAGCCAAGAGCTCACATGGCGAGCGCTTCGTACACCTCCACCGTGCCGCCGGATTGCAAGACTGGGCATCCGTTGGCTTTGTTGGCCGCCTCGGCAAGCGACTCGGCGTTGATGATCGAATAGCCGCCCAGCTCGGAGGCGCCGCCGTCGCTGGTACCGCCGTCCTTCACAGTCGTACCGGCACCGAAGGGATTGCCGATGTCCACCACGGAATCGCCGAGTGTTCCGAACCAGGTTGTCCACTGCTGCATTGCTGCTTCCTGGGCTTCGGGCGTCTCCGCCATCTGACCACCCGCGTACAGGTACAGGAACTTCGCCATCATGTCCTCCTTGAGTGTTGATCGGCCAGCCCCGTGCTAGTCCGAATCTGAATGGCATCACCTACTAGGACGTACGGGGCAAGACGAAATCGACAACCACACTCAGCCTGATGGAGCAGAATCGAGCCGTGCCGAGTCAGCTCGACCTGACCGACTTGTCCGCCGCGATCAAGTCGGAATACGTGCGGATCTTCAGAGAGCGACGTGATGATCTGATCGCGGTGGGCTTCAACGCCCTGCTCGTCACGATCTGCTGGTACCTGTTGCCAAACAGCATCATCAACTGGCTGTTCACGCTGCATGGCCCATTGGCCTTCCCCTACGTCCTTGAGATGTGGATGCTCGGTGACACGCCGGCGACCAACATCGCGGGCCGAGACGCCGTACGGGCTGCCCAGCACTTGCACAATCTGGCCGCGTTGCGCCTGTGGCTGCGGGCGAAACACATCGTGATGTGGTCTTTTGTCGGGCCAGTCGGCGCCATCGTGGCGATCGTGATCGGTCTGGTTCAGCACCGCTACGACGACGCTGCCGCGGCCGCCACAGTCCTGCTGTTCTTGCCACTCGGCGTATTGAGCGTCGCTGCCTGGGTTGGCATCTGGATGCCCTATCACCCGCAGAAGTTGCTGTGGCGTTGGCGGCACCGTTCCGACTGGCGCGCGGCGTTGATCCGGTGGCTCGCCCTGGTGCTCGTCCCCTTCCTTATCGTGCCCGTGATCGCGATCGTGCTGCTGACACCGAGCCTGATCATTTGGATCATTGCCCATCAGGGCTATCCGCCGCACCAGATGAATACGGCCGGTCTCTGGATCGGTTCGGCCGTCTCGGTCGCGGTGAGCTTGACTACCTTTGCTTGGGCGCCAGGGGTGGCCGCCAAGATCGCCCGCCGACGCTATGACCGGCTGCACGGCTACCTGAGTAATCCTGAGCACGGCTGATCTGACATGCTCATCTCTAGCCGCGTGGCGGCTGCGTCGGCGAAATCACCTCCAAGAGTGAGGCGACGTAATCGGGGGATCCAGCAAGCTTTTCCTCGATCGCCTCATCGGCTTCGCCGGTGATTCGCAACTAGAGAGGACGCATTCCTTATGGCGACACTGACCGCGTGGGCCTTCAACAGTGTTGACGGTGCCGAGCAGGCAAGCCAAAGACTGCAGACACTTCAGGCTCAAGAGTTGATCAAGATCCAGGACGCTGCCGTCGTCTCCTGGGAAGTGGGAAAGAAGAAGCCCAAGACCCGTCAGCTGAGCAACATGACGGCAACCGGCGCGCTGGGCGGCACATTCTGGGGCATGCTCTTCGGCTTGA